>JAJQJM010000122.1 GCA_021323475.1 Vampirovibrio sp. | reverse complement strand
TTTGCTCACATTCGGGAGAATCCCCTGCATGGAAATGATGAGTACGAGGGGCAGGGTTAAAGCCTGAGCTAACAGGGCTTTCCGGATGTTTTTACGGTTGAGCAGCCAGGCTGTCAGTAAGGTGCCCGTCAGTAGCGTCAATACGGCGGCCAGGTTATAGCCATTGGCCTGAATGCCTGCCGCTTCTCTGGGAAGGAGCGACTCCATACGTGTGAGGAAAATAAATCCGCCAATAACCGTGGTGAGTACCAGGCCCCAGGCAGGAATCGTCCACCATGTTGAGGGACGTGCGTCGCCATTTTCCGTCTGCTCAGCCTGAGACAGCCATGCTTCGGCCATCCATAAGGCCAGCCCTGGAAATAAAGGCAAAATGTAAGTCAATAGCTTGGTATTGCCTGCGGTGAAGAAGGTGAAAATGAAAACGGTCCAAACGGCACCATAGAGCGGCACCAGATACCGGAAATTACGGCTGGCGACCAGCGCTTTGTGCTGTCGGGCTTGTTGCCAAAGCGAGCGAATTGCGGCCGGGAGATAGGCCGTCCAGGGTAAAAAGCCTGCCAATAGCACAATGACGTAGAAATAAGATGCTTGTTTGTGGCCGGAAACCACGTCCGAATACCGGGTTACATTGTGCAGGAACAAGGCATCCAGAAAAATTTGCCCGTTTTGCAAATAGGCCAGTATATACCAGGGCACGGCAATCATCAGGCAGATACCGACCGCGATAGGGAGCCACCGGTTCAACAGGCAGCGTTTAAAGTCACCAATCAACCAGGCGTATAAAACGAAAATAGCGCCCGGCACCACGATAGCGACCGGCCCCTTGGTTAAAACGCCAAGGCCGGCAATGGCGCCAGCAGCCAGCCACCATCGCAGATTCTGATGGGCGGCCATAAACAGGCAGAGCGTGGTCAGGGTCATAAAGCAACTCAGGGTCATGTCCGTAATGGACATGCGCGCGATGCCTGCAAACAGAATGGATGTGGCTAGAATTAACGCGGAAAAGAAGCCGTGTTGCCTGGAAATCCAATGTTTTCCAAAGGCGAAAATCGCAAATACGGTGATGCTGGCGGTAACGGCGCTAAAAAAACGGGCCGCGAATTCCGAAACGCCGAACAGTTTGTAAGCCAACGCAATCAGCCAATAGAAGAATACCGGCTTGTCGAAGCGCAGCTCGTAGTTGAAGTATGGGGTAATCCAGTTTCCGTTTTCCAGCATTTCGCGAGCCGCTTCGGCATAGCGGGGCTCGTCCAGGTCAAACAGCGGGTAGCTGCCCAGCCGGTAGAAGAACATGATGGCTACCACTGCCAGCAACAGCAGGAGATCCGGATTTTGAAATAAAAACGGTGAAAGGCTGCCCCTATGCGCGGGTTCTTTCGTAGTGTTGTTCATGGTGATAGTATAGTACAACCCAATTAGCTGAAAGAGTTCCCCAATTATGCGCGTGAAAATTCCCTTTACCAAGATGCACGGCCTTGGCAACGATTTTGTAATGCTGGCTGGCCCTGAGGCAGGTGGCCTGAGCCTTCACCCGGATCGGGACCGGGAAACGCTGGAGAAATTGGCGGCGTTTTTATGTGATCGCCATTTTGGGGTTGGGGCGGACGGTTTGATTTTGCCTGCGCCTCCAACGGACGCGTCCCGGTTTGATACCCGTTTTGTGTATCTGAACAGTGACGGCACCTGGGCTGAGATGTGCGGAAACGGCATCCGCTGCTTTGCACTGTTTGTGCGGGACTTGGGCCTGGTGGATAAAGACGCGTTTACGGTGGAAACCCTGGCTGGGCCGATTAGTCCTAGAATTAACCCGGATCGCACCGTTACGGTGGATATGGGCGCTCCCATTCTGGAGCCGAAGCAAATTCCATTTGCGGCCGAAGGAGCCAAAACGCCGGTTCAACGCCATATGTTGCCCGTGCTGGACAAGGATGTGCCGGTAACGCCGGTGAGCATGGGGAATCCGCATTGCCTGGTCTTTCAGGGTGAATTGCCGGAAGCGTTGGAGCCTGCCGTGTATGGCCCGGCACTGGAAAAACATGCGGCCTTCCCGGCTAAAACGAATGTGGAGTTCGTGGAAGTTATCAATTCCAGGCATTTGAAAGTTACCGTCTGGGAGCGTGGCTGCGGCTTTACGCTGGCCTGCGGTACCGGCGCCTGCGCCACCGCCGTGGGAGCCATCATGCTGGGTAAGGCCGAGCATGACGTCAATGTGGAGCTTCCCGGTGGCATTCTTCGAATTCAGTGGGACGGCCAACCGCAGTCTCATGTGATGATGAGTGGCCCGGCCACGTATGTCTTCCAAGGGGAAATCGAAATCCCGGCGGAAGTGTTCCCTCCCGTTGTTGTTTAGCGCTTGAATGGCATTTGGTTTAAAAAATAATTACTGCCGAAACGAAAACTTTTCCGGGTTTATACGTCATCGGTACTATGCGAGTTAAGATGTGGATATGGTGATGAAGTCCCACAGGTTTTGGATACGTCAAGCATTAGTGGCTCTTGGTGTTTTAACAATGGCGGTTTCGGCGCTGCCCATAGCCGGTGCCACCGATTTACCCGCCGGGGTGTTGAGCTATTTACGCCAAAAGGATCCCAAGGTCAAAGTTCGTTTTGATGGCTTGGTACTGTTTTCCAACGGGCAAAGTTACGTGCCGGTAATCCCGCAGGATCCTTCCTTGAATGCGGATTCACAGCAGGTGATCGCGACTCTGCCGGAGAAAGACCCTTATCCGGATCTGATTCAGTTTGATAACAATTTTTTCCTGATGCGTCTGGTGCAAACGTCCTCCGGGCGTCTGACGTTCCCCAAAATGTCGGAATACCCTTTGCAATTGAAGGAAGGGTTGCTGCCTCAGGATTTCGTAATGCCCAAGAACTTATTCATTCCAGTGGAACTCAAGGTGATTTTGGGAGCGTTGCCTTATAATCCAAGCTATACGCCCACCAATACCCCCGCATTGTCCCCGGTGTTGGCCGGCTTCTCGCCGGAACAACTCAGAACGGCGACACGGCAAACGTATGTGTTCGATCTGAATCAGCAGAAAGTCATTGCCATCGATCCGAATACCGGCGCCAAAATCGGCGAAGTGGCTTTGGATTGTTCACCGTCCGGCTTGCAAATGTCGCCGGATGGCACATTGTTGTTTGTGCCGTGTTTATCCTCCAATGAATTGGCGGTCGTGGACACCGGCTCCAATTTGGTGAAAACTCGTGTGCCAGTGGGTCAGCGCCCGGATGCGGTGTTGTTTGTCCATCCCACGCACGATGTGGTGATTAGCAACCGTTATTCCTCGTTTCTATCCGTGATTAACAGCGAGGAGCTGGTCAGTGGGCATGAGATAGAGTTGCCCGGCAATGGTGGCGCAATGGCGCAGATTCCCGGTGAAAAAGTTCCCAAGCTGATTGTGGCAGAAGCGTTCAAGCCCGAACTATACCTGGTGAACCTGAGTACGGGAGCCATTGAAAAGACAATTCCGGCGTTGCCGGAAATTTCGGCCCTGAAGCTGCTGCAAACCGATAAGGGCGGCCTGGAAATTTGGGCGGTCAGCCGCACCAAGGATCAGGTGATGGTCGTGGATTTGTTCGGCAAGGTGCTGAAGACCCTGAATGTGGGTAACAAACCGGTAGATTTGGCCGTGTATGAGGACAAGGTGCTGGTCTTATCCGCCGGGGATTCCAAGGTGACGGTGATCGATCGTGCCTCCAAGTCCAGTATTTCCACCATCACGCTGCAAGCGGACGGGTTTCCCTCGGGCATGGTGGTCGTTCCTTCGGATAAGGTTGCCTATATTACGATGGCCGGCTCCAATAGCCTGGTTCGCCTAAACCCGGAGTCCGGAAGTGTAGAAAACACGCTGCCGGTTAACTATCGAGCCAGCATGATTTCCATGACCCCTGGCAAGGAAGAGGTGGCGAAATTTGCCGCTGCCGATGGAGCGCCCTCCGCTACCAAGTCTATCCCCGCCCCCGCTTCCGACAACGCGAATGCCGCTGTGGGCACCCCAAACAAGAAAAAACAGGAAAAGACCGAAGTAGGCCGGAAAACCCCTCAAAAAAGCCCCCAAAATAATTCAAAAGCCTCAGACTCTTCTCCATCGGTTAGCGGGCAACCGGACGGAAAGTCAAATGACGGTAAAAATGCCGCTGTAAATCATGCGACTCCATCCTCTTCCGCCCAATCAGCCGGTCGGGCCCAATCGCCAATGAGTACCGGCGGCAAATTCCGCCTGGATTTGCATGTGGGTAAAAAGGCAAAGGACAAGCCGGAACCTCAGCAGTCGGCCCAACAGGAGGCGAAAAAGCAGCCCGATAAAGCCCAAGTGCCTGCAAGCACGTCATCAACACCGGCGCCGCAAAGCCCTGTTACGTCCAAAGGTTCGCAAATTCCTCAAAAAAATGCGGTTCAGCAGGACGTTCCTAAGGCACAGTCGAAAGTGACCGCTCAATCGAAGCTGGAAAAACAGGCCAGCAGCAAGAAAGGCAAGAAGGAAAACAAGGAAGAGTCGGTGTTGCCTGCCAAACCGGGAGCTCGACTGGAACAAAAGCCTTTGGTAATGCCGCTGGACTTGCCTTCAGAAAGTACTTTGCCTGATGCCGCCTCCACATCCACTACGTCGCCCTCTTCTGCAGGCGCGGCTGCTCAGAAAGTGAAATAGGTCTCTCTATCTTATCTATAAGACGGGCGATTCCAGCAGGCTCAGCGCTCCGGTTTCCGCGTTGAAGCGAGCCCGGCAGCCAATGGGGAAGGTTGCGGTTTGCTCGCCATGTCCTACCGAAAAGCCATAGCCGACCGGCACCTGTAAAAAATCGGTTAACGACTTCAAAAACTCCGGCAAGCTCTGTTCCGGCTCCGGTTCAATTTCCGAGAAATCGCACAGGATCAGGCCTTGAATGTCGTCAAACAAGCCTGCTAAGCGCAGTTGCTGGAATTGGCGATCCAGTGAATAGTATTTTTCTTTCCAGTCTTCAATGAACAGGATATGGCCTGCCGTAATGGGCTGGAAGGGTGTGCCGCACAAGGCCGTCAGTAACGAGAGGTTTCCCCCGGTCAGTCTGCCTTCGGCGATACCGGGCCGGAAAGAATGATAGGTGTCTCGGTTAGGCACGGTATAGGGGATTTCTGTGGGTTGACTCACCAGCTTGAGCAGTTCGGCCTGGCTGAAAGGTTCCCCGTGGATTAGGTTGGAAGTCAGCATGGGGCCATAAAAACCTACCAGCCCGCAACGCTTATAGAACGGGAGCAACAGGGACGTAATATCACTGAACCCGATAAATACTTTGGGGTTTTGGCGGATGAGGTTGAAGTCAATATCCGCTAACAGGCGCATGCAGCCATAGCCGCCGCGCGCACAAAGAATGCCGTCCACCTCCGGGTCGGCAAACGCCGCTTGCAGGTCCGCTAGGCGCTCGGCATCGGTACCGGCCAGGTACATGCGTTTTTGCTTGGCATGAGGCATTATTTTGACCCGAAAGCCAGCCGATTCCAGTAGGGCCGCGCCTTGTTCAAATGCATCCGGCTGGTCTTGCGGGGCGATGAGTGGGGTTGCGCCGGCGGGAGAAATAATGGCGATGGTAACACCCGGCCGCAAGGCTTTGGGCTTCAGCAGCATTGATGCGTCGATTGACTCGCTCGTAGTTGACTTCATGGCAATAAGGCCGCCCCTCTAATGGAACAGCCTTATTGTAGCTCAGTTTATAAGTTTGGAGTGATACTGGACTAGGCGGTTTTTTCTTGTGCGGCCGCTTTTTTGGTCGCTTCCTCAGTGGCTTGCGCACCTTTTGTTGAACCAAAACTTCTCAAGTAAGAGAATGCGGAGCTAATCTTGTTGCCTATCCGATTCGTTAGGGATGGCTCTGTTTTTGCAGGCTCCACGACTGGCTTTTTGGGTGATGGGACTTCAATCTTGGGCTTGATGCCGTCATCTCTTTTAGTAATGTCATCAGTGATGCTGTCTTTATCGGTGATGGCATCATCTTTACCAGTCGTGCCTGTCTCCGTGCTGGTTGTATTCGCTTCTGCCTGTTTGGCTTTTTGCGCTGCTTCATCACTTGCTTTAGGTGTTGCGACTTTATCCCGGAAATCTTTCAAGGCTTTCTCGACTGGCGTAAATTCCGCTTCCGCCAATGCGTCGGTTTTCTCTGCCGTGATGTTGTCTTCCGCTTTTTGAATCAGCTCGTTAAAGTCTTTTTTAAGTGTTGCGGCAAATGGCTTGCTGGTATCGTCCGTGGAAAGCGTTTCAGCGGGAGTAATCACCTCATCCGTGAAGCTTTTCTTGACACCATCCAAGTTGGCTTTATTTTTGCTGCTAATTGCATTGTTGATCGGATCTTTTACTTTTTCCTGGAACTGATTGATATAGTTATCCACTGTGGTTTTGGCGGATTCCCAGGTGTGGACGGCCGCATCTTTTGCTTGGCCGATCCAATGGCCGGTAATCACTCTGTGTAGACCTATCCCGGCCGCAATGGTTGCCGCTCCGATTGCTAAACCTTTCAGGCTGAAAATGCTGCTGGCAAGGCCACTACCTTCAGAAGAGGCGCTTTCTGCGAAGCCACCGCCTGGGTATTCCTGAATGCCAGACTGTGCCTGTGGCGTATTGGCTTGTTGTGCGCCTGCAGGAGGGGTCTGTGGAGCGCCGGCTGCAGCGGCTGCTACAGCTGGGTCGATTTGCTGCTGGCCCATAGCTTGGGCAAATGCCTGCATGTCCGGGGTGGGAGCGCCATTTGGCTGGGGAGCGCCGAATGTATCCTGAGGGAGTGGGGGAGGCAGTTGAGGCATGCCGGAAAGCCCGCTTTGAGGCATGCCGAATGATTCCGCGCCTGGAATGGGGCCCTGAGCGGCGGGCTGTTGTTGCGGGAATGTTGGGTATGCCGGATTAAAATTGGGGCTTAACGGGGAGGACATGCGAAATCTCCTGTGTTGGGATGCGAACTTGCCTTTATAAAACACCTCAACACCACTTTGTGCGTTTTGGTGAAAATGGGCTTGTAATATGGCTTTACATATAAAGTGAGGCTGCGAGTGATCCGGATAAAGCGTGATGGGCTAAATGTGCTTTGTTGTCAGAATTTAGATAGGAAGCTATGCAATGCAGGCGCATGGCAACGGCACTCTTGTTCCATAGCGTTTGGCTGGGCTTATTATTGATGAAAGCCTTGCGGCATGCAAGAGGCTCTGTAATGGCGCCAAGGCTTTTAGAGCTTGGATTGATCCATCCGTTTGAGGATGAATCGATTGATCCGCTGATCCAGTGATGGCTTCCGGTGTGGATAGGGTAATGCTTTTGAAGACTGCTGGGCTTGTTTGCCGTTTTTCACAGGGGGTTCTGCCCACAATGAATCGTCTTCCACCAAGGCCCAGCCTGCCTCCAAATCGTTTAAGTCTCTTGGCTTTGGCGATTCAGGAAGCTCCACCAGTTCAATGGAAGAGGCGAGTGAGGTGGCAGCGCTATTAATGCCGAGAACTTCAAAATCCTCGGGGAACGCTTCACTATCCGCAGACTGCCCGGAAGCCTCTTCAGGCTGTTTTTCTGCCTGATGGGTGGGAGAAAGCGGTTCTGGCTCCTGATTGACAACTGGGCCCGGTTTGCTCGATGCGGTTGAGAGTGCGTCTTTCTCCTGCGAGCCTTCCTGCTGTAGGTCATTGCTCGGTGGCAATGGCGCCGCTTTAATGGAGGTGCTTGAGGGCGCAGATTCTTCGTCCGGTAACGGCTCAGGCTTTATAGCGCTGGGATACGCACCTGGAACATGACAGTGTTGCAAGTCAGGCAGGGTCATCTCGTCAGGTTCTTCAGGCGGGGATGCCTCCGCTTCCTGTGAGCCGTCGGAAAAGGTTTCGGCGTGTTGATGAAGGCTGGACTGTAAGCCCAGCGTCATCATGAGTGAGCGGCGCACATCGGTAAAGAAAGCATACAGGCCTCTAAGACGCCCATTGGTCATCTTCTCCAGGAAGCCTTGGATTCTGGCTTGAGGACTCTCGAATACGGGTTTGCTGAGTAGCGCGCCTTTAAATGCAAGTGTTTGGCCCGAACGGGAAATAGCGTCATTCGGGCTATCTGCCGGGTTATCCTTATGATGAGAAGGCTGAATTTGCACTGGCTTTGGATATTTACTGGATGTGGGTGCCGGTTTGGTTGGCTGGGACGCTTTGAGCGCAACCGGACTTTGAGGAACCAGAATCATCTGCAATCTCCTTTTAGGCGGTATAGCCGCCTTATGAAACACCACTATCAGGGCCATTGGCCCCCACTTGATAAAAATTTGGCAGCAACTGCGGGCTCATAGAGTCAATTCAGCCCAGCCTGCCAATAAGCCCTCACGAAGTTTAGCGCAAGGGTGCCAAAAGTAAAATACTACCTATGATGATGCCCGGAAAAATTCGGCGGTGCCTGACTTACACCAAACCGCCCAGAATTAATTGGGCATACTGTCCGGCTTCGCCTTCGGGATCCAGGGCCACGGTTTTCTCCAGGTGGCGCTTTGCGTTTTGCAGATCGCCAAGATTCAGGTAACAGGTGGCCACATCGCTATGGCACCACGGATCCTGATCTTCGGTCTTCAATTGGTATTGATATTGATTCAGCGCCTTTTCCCAAATGCCCATTTTGGAATAGATGCGTGCCAGGTTGAAAAACGTGCGGAAATCATCCGGAGCCAACACCTGGGCTTTTACGAAAAATTCTTCCGCCTGGGCGTAATTTTCCTGATCTTCGTAGGTATTGGCAATGTTGAAATAGGGGTTAATATAGGTGGAATCGTACTCCACACCCCGCAGCCACCATTGCAATGCCAAGTCTTGCCGGCCTAGCAGCGCGCAGCAAATACCGGCTTCCGTGGCATAAATGGCCTTGTTCCGGTCGTCCGCATGGGAAACCTTGAGCGTTTCCCGGTAGTACAATACGCTTTTCTCGTACTGGGCCTCACCCTTGAAAATTCGTGCCAAATGATAATAAGCGGTTTCCAGGTGCGCGTCTTCCCGAATAGCGGTTTCATACAGCTTGATTTTTTCCAGTACGGAAGTGATTTGGTGGGCTCGCAAAATTAACTGCATCGCTTTCAGCGAGGGGCTGAGCGGCGCCAGGCTTTCCGGAGTGATATGCTGGCCTTTGCCGGGCAGCGCTTGTAAAAAACGGGCGACGGTACGGTTGATCAGCCGGTTTAAATCGTCAGGAGCAATATTCGGCATGGTTGGATCGCTTACCTGGCTGCCAATCAGGCGCAACGTTTCGGTTTCGTTCACAATATACTGGTTTTGCCGGGAATCATACAGTTGAAAGTTAACGTACACCTCTTCCTGCCCGTCGCCACTGAGCATGACGGCCCCGGTAAACAGGTGTTGCGTTCGGGTGGATTGGCAAATCTGGTGCAGTTTCTGCAAAATTTCCGTATCGGAAAGCTCCTGAGCGATTTGTATTTTGTCCGCCAAGGTGGCCAAGTCCTTGTAATGCAGTTCCGTAAAGCGGGCCAACTGGCTCAGAACCCCGTATATGTATAGTTCCTGAAAATGCTGCAAGAACTCCGAATGGAGGGGCCTCTTAATAAAAGAGATTGCGACCAGTTTTAGCGGCGTGGCTGACATTGCTGACTGCGATTTCTCCGTTGCGAGCAAAAACTCGGACTCTTGTTATGCTCAGTATAAACCCACTTTATAAATTTATAACTCTTTCAATGGGAGGAAATAGATTGGGGATAGGTTACGGCTGGGCCGTATCCGTATTCCCATTGTAAAAAATAACTTGTGTTTTGTGTGGAAAAAGATGATTGGGTCGGGTTTGGATCAGGATTTTTCCACTGGAAGCGATAATTGCGGATATGCCCGTATTGCTGGCAATGGCAAGGGGTAAGCCGGATTCCGCGGCTCTTAATTGGCCAATGGCCAAAAATTGGGCTTCCATTAACGGGTTTTGGTGGAACCAGCCCAGGTTGCTGGTATTAATCAGCAGATTGACGCCTTCCTGTCGGTAGCGCATGGCGTAGCCATTCATAAACGGGGTGGAATCGATCAGCTCAAAGCAGATGAGTCCGCCCAGCTTGATATTGCCTGCGTTGAGGACGGTGCCTTCCTGCCCGGCG
The DNA here is from genome assembly GCA_021323475.1 of Vampirovibrio sp. Lineage (GTDB taxonomy): Bacteria > Cyanobacteriota > Vampirovibrionia > Vampirovibrionales > Vampirovibrionaceae > Vampirovibrio. Next base: position 240 of record JAJQJM010000122.1, on the reverse strand, counting down.
TTATAAGGAGTTGAATAATCAATATGCAGACTGGCCAGTAATCGGGTTAAAGGCTCATTAAACCCGTAAGGCGTAAATTCACCAAAGGGCACCAGTCTGCGTTTGTGGTAAAACTGCGGCGGCTGATTTGGAGATAGCAGTAGAATGGAGTTGTATTGCTGGAGCTGGGCATCCACGCTGCTGACACCGACGGCAATATAAATCTGTTTCTGTTGGGCCAGGCGAATTAATCGCCGCAGC
>JAJQJM010000121.1 GCA_021323475.1 Vampirovibrio sp. | reverse complement strand
GGCCTGGGTGTCATGGGTTGGGCAGATTGCCTGCTGGCCCTGGGCATTTCCTACGATTCCGAAGAGGCCGTTCTGCTGGCGCGTGAAGTGGCGGCCTGGATGGATTACCATTCCAAACTGGCCTCGGTGGAGCTGGCCAGGCAGCGGGGCCGTTTTCCAAACTTTGGGGAAAGCCGCTATGCAGCCGGCACCTGGCTGGTTGAGAAACACGGGGCTCGTCCTGCGCAGCGCATTACCCATAAAAGCTGGCAGATGCTGGATCAGCAGATTCAGCAGCATGGCTTGCGGAACGCCACCACCACCTGCATTGCCCCGACTGGCACCATCAGCATTATCGCCGGTGCCAGCGGCGGGATTGAGCCTGTGTTCGCATTAGTGTTCACCCGCAATGTCATGGACAATACTCGCCTGCTGGAAGTACATCCGCAGTTTGCCGCGTGGCTGAAGACGAATGGCTTGCATCGTGAAGCGTTGCTGGAAGCTGTAGCCCAACAGGGCAGTTTAAAGGGCTTGTCGGATATTCCTGAAGCCGTGCAGTCCCTGTTTGTCACCTCGTTTGATATTTCGCCGGAGTGGCATGTGCGCATGCAGGCCGCGTTTCAGGAGTTTACCGATAATGGCGTGTCCAAAACCATCAACTTTCCGGAGCATGCCAGCCGGGAAGCCATTGCCGAAACCTACCATCTGGCATTCTCGCTGGGTATTAAAGGGTTAACTGTTTACCGAAACAACAGCCGGCAGGATCAGCCCATGTCGCTGGAAACCGTGAGCCCACAACCCATCCAGATTGATGAGCCTCCCCCCAATTCGGCCATCCGCTGTGTGGAGTGCGATTAATTCTAATAAAGCCGGCCATTCAATTCTGAATTCATGCGCTGGGCATGGGTTTTGGTTCATTTGCGTTCAAAAACATTTTTGTTAAAATACCCCCAGCCTCATCTGAAATAGGTGGCGATAACATTGATATCGACTTAATTTCAGACGATGTGCCCATGTAAACCCATGATTGGAAAAGGATATTACCATGTCCATGCCTATAATGCCTTCTGCGGCGCCCAGAGTACCCATGCAGGCACCGGCCGTTCCTACTGCCGGCCCTATGCCTAATCAGCCGTCTTTAACGCCTTCCGCTGAGCCGATGACTCCTCCTATGGGTCCGCAAACAGCGAATCCTGCTCCTATGCCGGAAGGGGACAGCGTCAAGTTTTCCGCATGCAGCAAAACGCTGGAGGCTCAACCGGCTTTCCAGGGTAAAAACAAAGAAACGAAAAAGCCGCTCTTGGTGCGTCTGGCTCGTTTGGCCGCCTTGCTGGGTTAGAATCCAAACACAGCTTCACTTTTTCAAAAAGCCGGGAGAGTTTCCCGGCTTTTTGATACGTTTAAGGCTTATTAGCCGGAGTGCAGGGCGCTAGGCGCGGGTGGCGGCCATCATCCAGTCGGGTAAGGGCAATTTATTACGCATAATTTGAAACAGTTTTTCCTCGAAAATATCCGTCACCTGTCTCCAGGTGTAGTACAGGCTGGCCGTTTCATACGCACCTTCACCCAGTTGGCGGCAGAGTTCAGGCACATTGTGCAACTGGCGAATGGCCTGGGCCATGGCCTCAGGTTCCGGGGTGGGAATGACCAACGCGTTCTCGTAGTGCCGTATAAAATCTCCGTGATTGACAACAGGTGTGGTGATGATCGCCATACCGCTGGCCATCGCTTCCAGCACCGGAGGGGAGATGCCTTCGGCCGGATGAGGGGCTAACAGGATGTCTTGAGTTTGATAAATGTCTACCCGCTCCGCTTCATCGGCCTGGGGTATTACCTGTACTTTCGACCGTACTTCTTCGGGAAAGTCCTGCAACACCTGTTCTGCGGGTAATACTGTGTTGATGAGCGAGAGGCGCAACTCCGGCTGGAAGGAGAGAGCCTGAGTAAACGCTGACGGGATATGGGCGTAGCCGCTTTCCGCCAAATGCCAAGGCCCGTTGAACAGCAGTTGGTTGAACCGTCCTGATGGGAACTGCTCGTACCGCTCCGGGTGATAAAATTTGGATGAAACCCCGTTGGGCAGGTATAAGGCTTTGCGGGACTCGGTGGGGTAAAGTTGCTGAACCTGCTTTTGCTTTCCGGTTGAAGTCAGAAAGCAGGCGTCCTGCTTTTTGATGCATTGCCGGTTGGCCCAGCGCAGAATATGAGTCATGAACCGTGTGGAGCCGGCAACGGGTTGCTCTGGTGAATCGGGGGCCTCGCTCCAGTAAGGCTCGTTGTAACCGGGATGCCAGGAAACGATTTTGGTCTTGCGGGGCAGCATCCATTTTCGGAATGCAGCCAGACACCAGCCCGTCAGCTTTGGGGCCACGATGATATCGTACCGTTTGATTCGGCAGCTTTGCCGGATATAGGCGGCAATGCGGGCGGATTGTTCCAATGCGTTCAGATTCGTGCCAGATCCGGCTGGGGGGACAGGTCCAATATAATAATCCACCGCATGACCCCGGCGTTGAAGCTCATGACCGATATGCCGGAAGGCATAATGCGCATCCGACAGCAATTGATCTGGATGATCCGTAATAATTAACAATTTCATAAAAAACACTCACGGGGCCACTCTGATCATACCTCATCCCTTGGAACCGGCGCTGATTTTCACGGATGAATAATACGCACGAATGACTAAGAGCAGTGTGGTGTTTTTCCGGGTGTATGGGCGATGATGGCTGGCTGCAATGGATGGATGTTTTCTCGTCCGTTTTATTGATGTGGAATGGAAAACCGCGCTGCTAAACTGCAGGGGAAGGATATAAAAGGGGCCGTTGTCCCCACCCCGACATAGTTGGGCTATCTGGGTCATCGAAGCGGTATAACATTTACCTTCCCTTGGAACACAGGAACGAGCAACGCATGGTTCAGGCGAAAGCGAAATATTGGGAGATGCTCTGGCATTACCGCCGGTTCGCTTCGGTTGTGTTTCTGCTGGCCGCCCTGGGCACCTATGCGGTTTTTTATATGCAACCCACGGTCTATGGCGTACAGGCGGATTTATACCTGCAACCGAGAAGGGCCGTTGGGGAATCCGCCGCATCGCTTTCTGGAGAGCGGTTGCATAATCATCTTGAAATTCTGCGTTCCGATCGGGTTCGCGAGAAAGCGTTCAAAGCCATTAAAGCCAAGCTGGGCAAGCGGTTTAATTTGAGTCCTCAGGAATTGCAGCAAGCATTAAACGTGGCCCAAAAGGGCACCTCCAGCGTGATTGCCCTGGAAATGCACGCGCCGGTCTCGCCCAGAGATCTACGCGCGATGGTGTCGGAGTATATTCACACCTATCAGGACATGGTTACCGCAATGGAGGCTGAAGCGTCCAAACAGGATATGACGTTCTGGCAGCACTCGCTGGATAAGGCGAAGCGGGATGCGGAGACGGCCCTGGAGGCGCTATCGCGCTTTGAGGCGGCCTATCCCTCCAGAGAGGCGGCTTCCTCTCAATTACAGACTTCTCAATTAATCGAGGCACAGCTGATCGGAGTGAAGGCGGACATGGATGCCGCCAAGGCTGAAATGGATGCCACATCCAAATTAATGCCGCTGACGTTGGAACGGGTGGCTGCCTTGTCTCGGGTGGAGGCGGATTTAGAGGCCGGTGAACTGCGTCGGCGCATTGTGGCGCTGGAAATGGCGCGGGCGGAATGGGCGGCCCAAGTGCCCGAAACGGACCCCAAAATGGTTATTTTGCAAGGCGAGATTAACAGGGCCAAAACTTTGCTGAACAAGCGGTTGCAGGTTCTGGATAAAGGATTTTGGCAAAAAGAAAGTTTGAATGCCGAGGCGGTCATCACCGCCGGACGCATGGATGGTCTGTTGTCTGAACGGACGATTGAACACCAATTGCGGGTGGATGGCTTAACGGCCAAAGCGCAGTCCCTGACAGACGCCAGAAAGCATCTGCCGTCGCCGCAGAATCCGAATCCCCAATTATTGGTGGAATACGCGAATTTGCAAAAGCAGGCCCAGACGGCTCAGGATAAGGTCCGCCTGTTGCAGAGGCGACTGGATGACGCGGTATTGACCGGGGAAATGGCCCGGCAATTCGAGCCGGTGGAAATTTTGAATAATCCTGAATTACGGGTCAGGCCGTTTCCCTATGCGCTGGCCTTGCATCTGGTGGCTTCCGGCTTGGCCGGATTGCTGCTGGCCTTGTGTGGTGTCGGTGTGAGGGTCGCGGTCGATCATCGTCTGCGCGGATCATTCCAGTTGGGCGAGTTGGCGGAAAAGCGCGTGTTTTGCCTGGATAAGCTGCCCCCACGGAAAGCGCTTTCCGCGTTGCTGGAACGAGGGAACTTTACGATTCCGGAACCTTACCAACGTCTGATGCTCTATCTGGAAACCCTGGCCCAGACGGAACGTGTCCGGCGGATCGGTTTAATGCCGGTTGGTGCTTTTCCTGATCGCGCGTTGCCGATTATTTCTTTGGGCCTTTACTGTACGGAGCCCGGTTATAAAGTGGCGCTGATTGATACGGACTTTTCCAAACAGTCTACGTCCAGGTTGATTGAATCCTTGCAAGCGCCTTTGTCCAGAGCGATTGAAGAAGGGCCCGGCTTAAGTGATTACTTGGCCGGAGAATCCGTTGATTTTGTGGACATTATTTATCCGTTGGGAAAAACCGTAGCCGGTAGCCTGATTCCCGCCGGTGAGCCGGTATCTGCCGCATCCGGCCAGATGAGCCGTCGGGGCATTGTACATCTGGAAGAGCAACTGTCGCCCAACTACAACTTTGTGTTTTACGGTTTACCCGCGCTGGCGGAATCCTATGACTCTGTGGCGGTCGGACGCATTCTGGACGGGGTGATGCTGGTGGTTTATCCCGGTATTTCATCCCTGGCGCAAATCAAGCGTACCATTCAAGAGCTGGATGCGGTGGATGCGCGTTTGTTGGGCATTATCGTTCAACCCGTTTAAGAGCGGATTCATCCTGCATAAAACAGCTATTCAGGGTGGAAATGTCTGTAAATCGGAAGCGTTGTCGTAGAGGCAAAGTTTTTTCGGCTTTCAAGGCTGGGCTTATGCTTGCCGAGTGGCGATGTCGGGATGGCCGATAGGGCGGGCTGTCTATTGGACCAGTGGCGGGATATCTATAGAAATGCTGGGAATGGGGCAATTTTCAACTTCAGGGAAAATGAATAGTCTGGTGAACGTTCATGACAGGGAGGAGGAAACCTCATGGGATTCAATCCATTGCAAGAAAAAGGCATGCCGGTTGAGCGGCAGTTGAGGAATTGGTCTGAGCTGAATACCCAGCCGTTTGATAAAAACGCGGTTGATCCATACACACGGTGCCGAGTGATTGTGATGAACGGGATTGAGGTGGAGGCGATTTTCCATTCGCACCAGTTTTCCCGGCATTGCCCGGATATGGACGTGCGTCGACAACTGGCCATGCTGCGCCGGGTGGAGGCCCAGCAACAAAAAGCGGTCAATTGGCTGCTTCCTGGTGACCCATCCCCGCTGGAAACGACCATTGCCTATGAGCAGGTGGCGGTTGATTTAACGGCGTATCTGGCGCGTATGGAGCCGGACCCGTATGTAAGGCAATGCCTGGATTTTGGCTTGTTGGAGGACTTTGATCACCTGTACCGGTACGCCAATCTGTTGGATTTGCTGGGTAGCAAAATGGCGGAAAAGCTGACGGACCAGCTAACCAGCCTGGTCAGCGGTAATTTGGCGGAGAAAGTGGTGAAGAGGCAGACGGAGATTACACCGGGGCGTCCCACCGTGGTTGAGCATCGCCATCCATTCGACGATGTGCGAAGGCCAACGGATTGCAAAACCGCCAATCCGCTGACGAGCTTACACATTCTAACCATTACCGCCGCCGAGCAGCAGACCATGAACTTTTACATGAACGCGGGCAATATGCCGGATAATCCGTTGGCTCGTGCGTTGTACCAGGAGATCGCCATGATTGAGGAGCAACACGTCAGCCATTACGAATCGCTGATGGACCCCACCATGAGCTGGTATCTGGGCGAGGTGCTGCACCAGTACAACGAGTGTTACATGTATCACTCGTTTATGAGCCAGGAGCCGGATCGGCGGATTCGGCAACTCTGGGAGCTTCATTTGGATATGGAAATCGGCCAGTTGCAGGCCGCCTGCGAATTAATGCGTCAGGCTGAAAACCTCGATCCTGCCGAGTTCTTACCTAAGGAGCTGCCGGCCCCGACCCTCTTTGAGGAAAACAAAGCCTACGTGCGCCAAGTGCTGGAAAGCCAAATCAACTTGTCTGCAAACGGGGCTGATTTTGTGCCGGTGGATCAGTTGCCGGAAGATCATCGGTACTTCCAATATCAATCAGCGGTGAACGCCGGAAAATGGGTACCCAGCGAAGCGGTGATCGATCAGCGGTGCCGGGAACATGGGGGCAAGGATTATCGATTGGAAACCGAAGGGCCGAACCCCGTGGACTGGTTGCAAGCGGAGAGTTATGGCCGCAGCGATAAGCGCAGCAGCGATCGCGCTGCCCGGCAGGCTGTTTCGGGAGCATCTTATTACCGGAAAGCGTCTTTGGCGGCGGCCGGTTTCAAATAAACGACAATACGCCAAAATATGCCAAACGCCCGCTGGCTTGGCGGGCGTTTGGTTTAGCTTCATATCCAGCAGATTGGGGAAAGGCTGGAAATCAGGAGTTCAGGTAATTCTTCAGGCTTTTGATGTTGCGGTTGTTCCGGCACATTTTGCGCAGCTTGTTCAGGGCTCGGGTTTCGATTTGGCGAACCCGCTCACGGGAAACACCGAACAACTGGCCGATTTCTTCCAAGGTGCGCTTATTGCCGTCGTTCAAACCAAAACGTAGCTTTAACACATCGCGCTCCCGTGGGCGCAGACTGTCCAGAATTTTTTCCAGCTCCTCGGTCAAATTTTCTTGAGAGACGCGACTATCGGGAGATTCCGTGCTTTCATCCACCAGGAAGTCGCCTATTTTGGAGGTTTCATCCTTGGTGTGCAACGGTGTTTCCAGACTGATCGTGGATTGGGTGGCTTTCAGCACCAGGCGCAACTTGGACAAGGAAATGCCCATGCGTCCCGCTAATTCTTCCTTGGTGGGGGTTCGGCCCAATTCCAGAGTCATGTCCCGCGTTACTTTTTTCAAGCGACCGATGGTTTCAATCATGTGCACTGGCAGGCGGATGGTGCGGGATTTATCCGCGATGCCACGGGTAATGGATTGTTGAATCCACCAGGTGGCATACGTGGAGAATTTGAAGCCGCGCTTGTAATCAAACTTTTCCGCTGCGCGAATCAGACCCAGGTTGCCTTCCTGAATCAAGTCCAGAAACGATAAACCACGACCGATGTATTTTTTGGCGATGCTGACCACCAGACGCAGGTTGGCTTTAACCAGTTGCGCCTTGGCCACTTCGTCGCCTTCGGCGATGCGTTTGGCCAGTTCAATCTCTTCTTCAGAGGATAACAGTTTCACTTTACCGATTTGTTGCAGATAAATCTTTACCGAATCGTCGGCGGAGGTGCGCTCGGCCTGAAACGCTTCCTGCTCATTCTCTTCGGAGTCGTCCTCTTCCTCGAAGAAATCGACCCGATCCTGGCCGTCATTAAAACTCTGTTCGTTCTCGTCGTCCAGACCGATTAAGTCATCGTTGGCATTTCTTTTACGTTGTTTCTTTTCCAAGGTCTCGGTCCCTTTCCTTAACGGCGAAATGGATTGCCGGCCATGATGCTTTTTACTGTTGGAAATACTCATAGATCCTCGAAGGGTCTGGTTAATAAATGTATTTTGAATGTAAGAAGATTATAACAGCGGCGTCTGGTTTCAGGGGCGAAGACCCTCTATCTGGAGGAGTCGGGCGGAAGCCGGCTGTTTTAACGGTAGAGCTGGATAGTGATTGGATAGGGAAGGGTGAAGTGCGTCTATTATGAAATCGTGGAACGTTGGGCTATTTGTGCAATGCCTGGTTCAACAGAGAGAGATTGTTTCGGGCGATTTGCAGGTTCTCGGCACTCCCGTTTGGGGGTTGGCGCAATTGCATAATCTCGCTGTACAGGCGGGTGGCTTCCTCAAAGTTCCGTTTGGCGCCGGTTAAATTGTTATCCCGCACCAGTTTGTTGCCTTCGTTAATCAGCAGGGCACCCAGGTTGAACTTGGCTTCGGCCATATTCGCGTTCAAACGGATGGCCTGGCGGTAATAGGTCATGGCCTCGGCGGCACGGTTGCCGGTTTGGGCTTTCAGGCCAAGCTGGTACAGCTCGTAATACTTTTTGGTCTGGGTGGTGCTCATGGCGGTATTATTCTGCACATCGGCGTCCAGCCGGTACAGCATGCCGATGGTGTTGATGTCCCGCTGACTGAGCGTATTCTGCTGCCGGGTTTTGGAGTAGAACATAATGTCGTCCGGGTTGGGGCTGTGTCCGCGCAGGCCAATGGCGTGACCCAGCTCATGCACCGCAATGGCTTTCAGGTCTTCCATCGGGATGGGTGCCTGACTGTCCGGGTAATACAGGGCCAGATTCACATCGGAGCGCACGATGGTGTCTCCTACCGTTTCCAGCGGGCTGACTCCCAGAATGCCATCGGTGAAGTTATTGCGCCACTTCACTACAATATCGGCGTTGGCTTCGGTAAAGGTCTGGGTGAAGGATACCTTGCCATGAGTCGCGCTGTACCATGTGCGCATGGCATAGAGCATGGACTGCTTCAGGCCGCCGTTCCAGCCTTTTACTTTGGTTCCGTCGGATATATAAACCTTCAACGGCATCCGGCTGGCCGAAAAATGCACCACCTTGCCGCCCGGAATCACGTACGTCAGGTAATTATCCTTACTGCTTTTGGACAGGGAGGTTTTCATGATTTGCGCTGCCTTGCCGGTATTGCTGACTAGCGCAATCTGCTGCTTGGTAATGTAATTAATGTTGTTTCTGGCTTTGGTGGCCAGCTCATGATCCGGCGGTAATCCCTGAACCAGCAGATCAAACGCTTGCCGAGCCTCGTCGTAACGCTGCATATGGGTATACGCCATGCCCAGGTAGAACACCACGTTGGGATCTTTCTGCCTTTGGGACAGCGCGGTCTGGAACAGCTGGGCGGCCCTGGCGTAGTTTTTGCCTTTATAGGCGGCGGTCCCCTCGCTAAACGCATCGGCAAAACAGAGGGCCGGATAGCTCATCCAAAGCACAGCACTCGCAACAAGAAGGGGAAAGGTACGCTTGAACATACCTTGCTTATCGAGCCGTTTAGGTTGCGCTTGAGTTCAAGAGGCTCAACTGTTGAAAAACTTTACAATCGGCGAAAATCCGGATTACGGCGGATTACTTACTGGAAATGGAGTTCAGTAAATCGTGAGCGGAATGCATGTCGTCTTCCAGCAGGGTCAAAAATTCCTGCAGATCCTCATCCCCCAGATTGAAATACTCCAGCAGGCTTTCGCTGAAGTGTTCCCGCTCATAAACTCCGCCTTTTTCATATTGCAGAACCGCCAGCTCGTTAGCGAGGGCGACCAGATGCACCAAGGCCGGGCAATTTTCCGCCAGTTGGGGTTGATGGTGGTACTGGATGACCTCGGTAATGGTTAAGGGCAGCTTCCACTTGGCGGCCAGATAACTGCCGATGCCGGTATGGTTCATGCCCATTTGGGCTTGTTCCAGCTGGTAAAACGGGTTCCCGTGGAGCGGCATCTGCTGACTTCTGGCCGTTTGCAGCACATTTTCGTATTGCTGTTTGAAGTAGACGTCCAGCACCACTTTGCCGATATCGTGCAGCATGGCCGCGCTGAAGATGTCATCCGCTTCCGGCACCCGAAGGGTCTTGGCAATCAGCCGAGCCGCAACGGCGGTGCCTAGGGAATGCTCCCAGAATTGCTTGTGATTGAGCCCGCCGGGGTGGGCATGGCCTTCAAACAGCTTGAAAATGCTGGCGCTCAGCACCAGGCCCCGCACGTTGTTGAAGCCCAGAATCATGATGCCGTGCTGAATGGAGCTGATTTGCCGCTGAAAGCCGTATGCGGCGGAATTGACCATGCGCAGCACCTTGGACGTCAGGCCGGGATCGTAGGAAATCAGCCGCGCAATTTCGGAAGCCGGGGTATTGGGCTGGCTAATGACCGCCAGAATTTTATTGACCACATCCGGCAGCGAAGGAATATCCCGAATACGCTTCAGGACAGCTTCATGGGCTCCCGATGGGAATGGTTGCATGGGTTGAATACTCTTTCAGGGGTTAAATTACCCGTATGGGACGTGTTATTCGTTCAGCAGTCGATTCAGGGTATGCCGGTCCACCGGCTTTCTTAATATTTTAATATTATTTTCC
>JAJQJM010000120.1 GCA_021323475.1 Vampirovibrio sp. | reverse complement strand
CGCCACCGTCATTTTTGAGGACGCGGATCTGTCCCAGGCCATTCCCACGGCGGTGCGAGCAGCCTTTCGCAACCAGGGACAGATTTGCCTGGCTGGTTCCAGGCTATTAATCCAGCGCAGCATTCTGCAACAGGCATTGCCGGACATTATTGCCGCCGTGGAAGCCATTCCCATCGGCGATCCGTTGGATCCGGCCACCCGGATGGGCTCGCTGATCAGCCGGGAGCATGTAGAAAAAGTCATGAGCTACATTGAACTCGGCAAACGGGAAGGCCGGCTACTGACCGGCGGCGAGAGGCTGACGCAGCCTGAATCGTTGAAGCAGGGCTTTTTTATACAACCCACTGTGTTCACGGACTTGCCCAACCATTCCCGCGTTTGCCAGGAAGAGATTTTTGGGCCGGTCTTGCCGATTATTCCCTTCGACACTGAAGAAGAGGCGGTGGACTTGGTAAACAGCACCCAATACGGCTTATCCGCCAGCGTGTGGAGTCAGGACGTGAATCGCTGCCACCGGGTTTCGCAGGACATTCGGGCCGGGGTGCTGTGGATTAACTGCTGGTTCGCCCGTGATTTGCGCACCCCGTTTGGCGGTATGAAGGCCAGCGGCATGGGCCGGGAAGGCGGGCGCTACGCACTGGAGTTTTTCTCCGAAACCAAGGCGGTGACCTACCGGTATCAATAGCGCTTCGCTTTGGGTGTTGCGTATAATCGTTTATTATTTTTAGAATTCAGGGGGCAGCACCATGACCGAAAAAATCCAGAAAAGCGAACAGGAATGGCAACAGCAATTAACGCCGGAGCAATATCATATTACCCGCCAAAAAGGCACCGAGCGCGCTTTTACCGGCGAGTACAACGACTTCAAGCAGGAAGGCACGTTCAACTGCGTCTGTTGCGGAGAGCCGCTGTTCAGCTCCAGGGAGAAATACAATTCCGGTTCCGGCTGGCCCAGCTTCTGGCAACCCTTATCCCAAAACAATGTAGACACCGAAACCGATCGCAGCCACGGCATGACGCGCACCGAAGTGAAATGCGCCCGCTGTGAAGCCCACCTGGGGCACGTGTTTGAGGACGGACCGGAACCCACCGGCCTGCGTTACTGCATCAATTCCGCGGCGTTAAAGTTCCAGGAATAAACCCCGTCAACTACAGCCGAATTTTCAAGGTAGCCGGGTTGATGTGATGGGCTTCCAGCCAGGCATTCCTGGCTTCCAGCGCCTTGGCGCTGTATTCCACGGCCTGCCGCAAATGGCCTTTCTTCATAGCCGCCTGCCCCAACAGCATATAAGCGCCGGGATTATCCGGGTTCACCTGCAAGGAGCGCTGCCATAAGGCCACGGCCTCGTCGTAGTTCTTATCCGGTTCCTTCTCGGCCAGCAAAAAGCCCAGGTAGTTCAAGGTGGAAATATCGGTGGGGTCGATATCGGCCAGATGCCGGAAGGTTTGCTCCGCTTTCTGGTAATACTGGTCCGGTGATACGGTTTTGTCTTTCATATAGCCGTTGGCCACCGCATAGCCGCGCATATAGTACCCAAACGCCAGCCGGTAGAGCACCAGCTTATCGTCCGGATTTTGAAGCAACAGGCGCTCGTATTCCGCAATTTTGCGGTCGAACATACCATAGCCTTCCTTGGTTTTACGGGCCAGCCGGCGGGATTGATCCAGCATTTCCAGCGCGCGCTCTACATAGGGGGTGCGACTGTACGCCACAGCTAATAAAAACCGGGCTTCCGGGTCGTTCGGGTTGGCTTTTACGGCGGCCTCCGCCTGAGTAAAGTCATTGGTCAGCGCATACACGTCCTCCGCGACGGCACCGGCAATCGGCCGAGCCATCACCGGCTTTTTTACGTATAATTCACCGGCCTGTGCGCCTGTATTCGCGCCAAGGTACGACGCAACGACCATACCGCCGACACAGCCTAACGCCACCGCCACCTTTGGGAGGAGCCAATATTTCATCTATTTAACTTTCCGACTTACTTAAGGATTATTATAATGCGGGCGGAGCTGATTGAGACTCATCCGGTATTCAGCACCAGAAAACCGGATGGCAACCGGGTTACAGACCCGCTTAACTCAGGAGTTCATCCAATTCATCCATCTACATACCGCACAGACGCAGACACAGCCGTTATGTTCCGGAAAACGCAGTTAAAAATCCTACGGAAAAAACCGGTATAATAAGCCCTGACGGGTTTATACGAAGTCCACCAGAAACGAGGATCCAGATAGCGTGAAACGACCTGCTAAATTGACTGCCCTGATGACCAGCCTGGCGGTAGGCGCCTCTATTTTAGCCCCCGGCCTGGGCTTTGCGGAAAAGGATCCCATCGTTTACCCGGAACTGAAAACGGCCTCGGCCTTTAGCCGGGTCCTGCAAACCATTACCGGAATAACGCCCGTCAGCAGCCTGGTTGCCAACCGTCTGCTGAAGCGTGAACTCCGGCGGCACGTGAAAGGCGACCTGCAATCCCGAGTTACGTTGTTCAGCGGGACGGATCTACTGGGACGCAAGGCGCGGGACATTTCCATCAGCGGTAAAAACGTGCTGGTGGATGATTATATTCCCCTTACCGAATTCAGCTTCCAGAACGAGAGCGACATGCCGCTGTACGCCAGCAAGGGCAGCCGCCCGATTCTGCTGCGCCCGGTGCGTTTCAAGGTTTCCGCCACCATGACCGAGGCGGATATGAACCGCCTGCTGACCAGCGAAAAGGGCCGCAAGCTGCTGACCGGCATGAAGGTCACCATCCCGCCGTTTGGGCCGCAATTTTTCGACATGATTAACCCCAGCGTCACGTTGGAGAACGGGCGTTTCAGCCTGGCATCGGTCATGAACACCCAAGGTTCGCCGATAGAAGATGCATTGCCCATTAAGGTCAGCGGCAAAATTGCGCCGGATAAATCCAGTTTGTCGCTTTCTGATTTGGATTTGCAGATTGAGGGCTTCCGCAATACCAAGGACATTGAGCAATTAATCGAAAATTACTTCAGCGAACTGGTCGATCTGAATCATCTGAAAGTGGACCGCCACAAGGTTAAAATCGCCATTGAAAAAAGCGATGTGGTCAATCACCGGCTGAACCTGGAAGCCACCGTCACGGTGGAGCCGGAGCGGAAGGCCCTGCAAAAGGTATTAAAGCCCAAATCCTGAACCGGGTTATGGACTGATAGACGAAGCCCTGTCATTTGAAATGACAGGGCTTTTACAATGCCGGAATCTGTTACACCGAGCAGGCATGCACCCGGAGGCTGGAGGCATGGAAGCGCTCGAATACGGCCTTCACTTCCTTCACCCGGTCTTTGGGAATGTGGGCGACCACCAGGATTTGCCCCTGCTTGTTCAGGGCATCCTCAAAGAATTTGGCCTCATGCTCCGGGATTCCCGCCCCTACCAGCGCGCCAATCAAGCCACCCGCCGCCGCGCCAATGGCCCCGGCGGTTAATGCGCCTACCAACGGGCCGGCCACCAGCAAACCGCTGCCCGGCAAAATGATGTTGCCCACCAGCGTTAAGCCGCCGATAACGGCACCGAGTATGCCGCCGGATAATGAACCGAACGCGGCTCCTTCCGGCGCCTTGGTATTTTCCTGCGGGGCGAAATATTGATGATGCGTTTTCTCCGACATCAGCACACTCAAATCTTCCTCCCTGTAACCGCGCGCATTCAGGGCCTCAATCAGGCCGGAGAAATCCTGGTACGAAGCAAACAGCGCGGAAATCTGGTCAAATTCATTCTTGGCGTGAGGATGATGAATATCCATAGCGTCTCCTTTCTCTTGAATCATCTCTCGTAACTCGTCACATACATTGGTTCTTGGCGGAATTCGACAGGCTTAATGGTTAAACGGAGTCTTAAGCAGTTGAATTCCCCTGGTCAGGCGCCCGCGATAAACGGGATTTCCTGAAGCGTGGCCATTATCGGAAGCCAATTCGGCAACCCTACCGAATCATGGGCCGGGTTTCGGATATAGTCTCTCTCCCTTCTATAAATTAGCGCATTGCCCAAGCGGCTCCCATTCCCCACCCTGCTAGTTTGGAACCGGCTTCCGGTAACAGCTCATCCGCCAAAAGTCTAGCTTGCATTCAACCTGAAGGTTAAGTGAAGCCGGAATCATCAGGCGCTCACCCGACTAGACGGCGAACTCAAACCTGAAACCGAGGCGGATAATTACCCTTCTGGAATCCTTGGAATGGCGATGCAACGCCCGCCTTTGACTGCGCCATTGGCATGGACGGCATCGGCTGGGCGATGGGGTTCATTGGCATCTGCGGCTGTGTGGCAGCATAGGTCGGCTGCGCTGTAGCAGGTTGCTCGTGTTCATTGCGGTAGCGGTACGCGGATATAAAGCGGCTGATTAAGCCCAAGCCCAGTCCGGTACCCAGAATGCCAACCCCCAGCGGAGCCAGCACATGCAGGGCCTTGGCCTTTAATGGCTCTTGCAGGTTACGGGCAGCTTTCATGGCCACATCCGCCGGTAAGCCTGCCAGATTATCCGGGTTAAGGTCAGGTTTGCCGCATTCCCGCGCCGCCTGACGAACCGCCTGACGGGTCAACTCCTGCAACTCCAGAATCTGCGGTTTTCCTTGGGGGGATTGGCGCGTGATGGATTTAAACAGGTTGGGCAGGCTCTTCTGCATGCGTTTTTGCAGCAGTTCCTGACCGAACAGAATGTATAAAAACACCACCGGCAGGCGGCACAGCGTTTCCATCCGCTCGTATTTGTCCCGCGCGGAATCCAGATAGGGAACCAGGGAGGTCAGCATAATGCCACCCAACAGACCCCGCCCGATGCTATATTGCCGTCCCTTGGAAAAATCAAAGTCGAACCGCCGGACCCCTTCCCGTAGCATCGACTTGGCGGATGACGGCAACGCATGCCCAAACCGGGCCAGCGCCATACTGCCGCCCAGCAATCCGGCAAAGGCCAATAGCACCTGCTTCAGGCGACGCCTGGACTTTTGCACTTGCGGACTGTTCTCCACGCTGCATTGCATATGCCCCTGGCTTAAATTGACCACATCGCTGAACTTGTCTTTGCGGAAGAAGTGGGCGGTCATCAGGTTTTTTCCGTAATTGACCAGAGATTCCCCCAGCAGGCCAATGCCTGCGATAGTAGCCAGAATAATCGCCGCCTTCACCGGCACCACCCGATCCACCATTTCGGCATGATGTTTTTCCAGTTCGGCCAGCGGCGTGGTCAGTAATTTCGGATCGAAGCCGGCATGTTTTCCTGCCACGGAATGAAACAGTTTGCCCAGCACCGGCCCGCCCAAAAACGGCAGGA
Source organism: Vampirovibrio sp. (assembly GCA_021323475.1). Lineage (GTDB taxonomy): Bacteria > Cyanobacteriota > Vampirovibrionia > Vampirovibrionales > Vampirovibrionaceae > Vampirovibrio. Next base: position 5,141 of record JAJQJM010000120.1, on the reverse strand, counting down.
AATACGCCATACCGGATTCCAGAAACTCCAGAAAGGTGGTTTCAATCCCTTCAATCTTGCTCCGGGAAATCAGCGCCTTGGGCAACCAGGCCACCCCCGTATCCTGGGCGAACTTCATCATCGGGCCGCCCCCCTGGCCCTCCTGATGGGTAATCACCTGAGCCAACGCCCGATACGCGCCGGGAGCCTTGGCCCGGCGGAGCAGTTCGGTGGCTGGAGAGCCTTTAAAGGTGACGTTAGACACGGGTGACATTTCCTTGGGGATTTCAGGAAACCTGTTATACGAAAACCGGCGGATTGCCCTTTGTGCTGGGATCCGCCGGTTTGGTAAAGTTTATAATCGTTCTGGTAAAACTCAACACGAACAGGGCGGTCTGCAAAGGGCGGACCACCACCAGTTCATCAGGTTCTGTTGTGCGAAAAGCGTTTGGTGACGCATGTCCATCACGTTTTCAATGCGAGTTTTTTAACAATCTTGGGATGATATCTAAAAGAAAAACAAAGCGCAGCTATTTTTTGCTTATCCCAGTTTTTTGCTAATTTCAGGTTTTTGTTCATTCGGGTTTTTGCCACCTCATGCCGCAAACGGGCCATCCAAAAGATCTGAAGTTTAAAATCATTCATTTGGGGGAAAGATCAGAGTAGGAGTTTTCTTCGCGCTAAGTATCGTAAGAGCAGTTCATCAAAGTTTGTTGAGGGTCAATCCGCATGTCGCTTCAATCCGTGGATTCCAAACGCAATTCCGCTATTCCGGAACCCGTTGTTCTGGAAAATGCCCAGCAGGATTCATTGCCGTTTCACGCCAGAACGGTGGATGCCTGCCTGTCCCTGCTGCAAAGCACCTTGCAAGGGCTGAACGACGAAGAGGCAACCGCCCGCAAGGCCGGCAGCCCCAAAAAATTGTCCGGCAGCAATCCCTCAACCCCAAAACACATTTTTATGCACAGCCTGAAACGCTGGGTGTCCCTGCTGTTTTTAGCGGCCGCCGCCCTGTCCTTTATCATGGGCAAGCCGGTGGATGGCGTATTGATTATTGTCGCCATGCTGGCCAACAGCGCCGTGCAGGGCCTGGTGCAGTGGAAATTCCTGAAAAGCCGGGCCTCTCTTCCCGCCGTGGAAGATTTGCGTTGCAGTGTCCGCCGCAACGGCCAGTCTATGACCGTCAACGCCTCGGACATTGTAGTGGGCGACATTCTGCTGATTAGCGGAGGGCAGGTGCTTCCGGGCGATGCCCGCCTGATTTCCAGCTACCAGATGCAGGTCGATGAGTCCCTGCTGACCGGTGAATCCGTGTTGGTTCCCAAAAACGCCAACAACGTGCTGCACCCGCTGGAGGACGTGGCCGCCCAATGCAACATGCTGTTTGCCGGTACGGTGGTTAAAACCGGCAAGGGAGAAGCGGTGGTGACTGCCCTGGGCGATGACAGCATCATGGGCAAAATCGCCGCCCTGGCCGATACGGCGGAAAAGCGGGAATCTCCCTTCACCCGCAAGCTGAACGTCCTGTCCCTGAAGGGCTTTCTGTTTGTGATGGCATTGACCGCGCTGGTGCTGGGCGTGGGATATTATCACCATATGCCGGTGCCGCAGCTCATTCAGTTAGGTCTGGCGATGGCCATTGCGGCCTGCCCGGAAACCATTCCGGGGATGGCCGGGCTGATTATGTCCCTGGGCGTAAACCGGTTAGCCGAGAAAAAGGTGCTGGTCAAGCATTTTCGGGCCTTGGAAACCATTGGGGACGTTCAGGTGGTGTGCACCGATAAAACCGGCACCCTGACCGAGAATTACCTAATTTTCGATCAGTTGTTCCTGCCCGGCCTGGGCGCGATTCCGTATGATCCGCAATGGCAGGACGGCCAGAATATTCCCTGCAAATCGGTGGAAGAATTCCTGAGAATCGGCCGCCTGAACAACGGCACCATGGTGGAAGGGCTGCGCAGCCCGCTGATGGGCGATCCCATTGACGTGGCGCTCTACCGGGCCGCCCCGGCCAGCCTGGAGGCAGGCTATCACCCTCGGGTCAGCATCCCGTTCGACCCGGTGAACCTGCGTTCCGCCACCCTCTGCGAAACGCCGGGCGGGCGCATCGTATCCATGATTAAAGGCGCGCCGGAAGCCATTATGGAAGTCTGCAAATATTTCATGAAACCGGACGGCACCATCGGGGAAATCAGCCTGACCCAGCGCAGCGAGTTCCTGATGTTCAACCGCAAACTGGCTTACGAGAATAACTTGCGGGTCATCGGCTTCGCGCAGAAACCGATGGTGGATGATGATGCCACCGGCCCTTACCGGGACGCCATATTCGTGGGCTGGGTCTGCCTGCTGGATCCGCCGAAGCCGGGCGTGGTTGACGCGGTAGCCGCCTTACAAAGAACCGGCGCCAGCTTGCTGATGATTACCGGCGACCAGAAACCCACCGCTGAAATGACCGCCCGAGAGCTGGGTATTATCCGCAAAAATTCGGATGAAGTCTGGCTGCGCTCGGATCTGGAAGCTTGCGAATCAGCCACCATTCCGGATACCGTGCGCGTCTTCGCCCGCACCAAGCCGGAAGAAAAACTGGCCATTGTGGAATCCCTGCAAAAAGGCGGCCATATCGTGGCCATGGTGGGAGACGGCATGAACGATGCTCCCGCCCTGCAAAAGAGCGATGTGTCGATTGCCATGGGCCTGCAAGGCTCTGAGGCGGCCAAGGACAGCGCGGACATTATTCTGCTGAACGACCGGCTGGAAGGCATTATGTACGCCATTCTGGAATGCCGCATCGTGCGTCACAAAATTCAGTCCTGCCTGCGATACCTGCTAAGCTGCAACCTGGGACTGATTCTGTTCGTGGCGGCAGCGTCCATTGCCGGGCTGGGCATGCCCATTAACGTGGTGCAAATGCTGTGGCTGAACCTGGTGATTGTGTCCATTCCGGCCCTGGTACTGGCGATTGAGCCTGTGAACGAAGCGGATTTTACTCCGCCGGAAGAAATCACCTCGCCGGAAACGGGTAAAATGCGGTTTAAAGCAAAAAAGCCGGAATCCTTGCCTGCCATGAGCCATACGGAACCCTTGCCCGCTGCTCACCTGTTTTTGGTGTGCTACTGGGGCACCCTGATGATGACCGCAGCCCTGGGCGCCTATTTCATTGGCACCCTGGCCCTGCAGCTACCGGCCCCGGTGGCGGGAACGGCCGCTTTCTGCACCCTGGGGCTGGCCCAGGCGTTGAACGTGTTCAACGTGCAAGCGCTGAACAGTGGTGAAAACCGCCGGCATTTCATGCGGGAACTCACCAGCACCCCCATCACCTGGATTGTGATTGGTTTGGCAGCCCTGCTGCAAGCCATTACCGTCTATGTGCCGGGCGTGAATACCATCATGGGCACCGTTCCCTTGCCGGCATTAGCGGCCTTGCTGCCGGTGCTGCTGGGAGGCGGGGCGATGCTTTTCTCGCTGAAAACAATGAAAGTCTAACCAGCCCGGAGCCTCATCATTATTTAAGGGAATCAAACACCAAGCGCCTGCTCTCTATAGCAGGCGCTTGAGTATGGCTTCAAACTGAACGGACTAATACGTGACCGGGGCGATGGTATCCAGCACTTCCAGCCGAATATCGTCAATGCCTTCTGGAATCAGTTTTAAGATGAACTGGTAGCCCAGCACACCGGCAGGCACCATGGATTCCAGAAATTGAAGGTGGCGGGCCGACTCATCGGCATTCAGCGTGGACGATGCCTCCCGGTCCCGGGGGCTCAGGTATACGTCCACCACACTGTTGCCGTCACTGTCGGCCTGACCCCGCACACCGAATTTCATCTTCACGGTGCCGGCCAGCCGGTACGCCTGATAGAACGCTTTAGCCAGCGGCAATAGCGATTTTTCGTACTGTTTTCCAATCAAAACTTCTGACATAATCTGGGCTCCTTCCATTAATGTCACAGCCTGGCTTCACCACCGAACGGTCATAGGCGTTTTTTACTTTGGCGGTGAGAACGATAAGTTAATGCATTCTGGGAATCATGTAGTAATACGAGAGAACCAGTACACCCACCCCGAACAGGATAGCGAAATAGGTCCGCACCGCTTCCGCCAGGGTGAAATCATCCTGAGAAACCCGAGGGTAGTGATGAACCGTTGAGTAAGTGGAGTGGATCATTCTCATAATGTCTTACCCGCAGTTAGGTGGTCACTTAACAGGTTCCATCCGAGCATTCCGGGATGGCGGATCGTTGCACATTGTCGCGCCGGTTATACCACAGGTGATTCAACTCATACTGTTGGTATGTTGAGTACCAGATTCGGATGCTTTTTCAGGGAATGGCCCTGTCTCTCCCGGCATCTCATACTCTGGCAGAGCGCAATGAATTTATTATCCGATAAGCGGCCTTGGGATTGCCATTCGCTAGATGTCTAGTTTTGCATCCGGCAGGACTGCTCGATCGGATAATCGGCCCCCGTTCCGATTGTCTGTGTCCCTCGCTGGAATCAGCAGGCGAAGGTCCTGTTCATTGCCCCTCTGCAGTCTTCCCCGTTACGATTCTGATTGCTGTTCCCGGTTTGCGGCCTTCTCCCCGGCTCGGTTCCTACCAGCTAAACCAGGAGGGGTCCCAGCCGGAGCCTGTTCCCAGACAGTAACTGCTATTGCACAGGTCCACTTCCGAAGCCCCCATGGTGGTAACCCGCCCGGAATATTTCAGGGCGATGCGGACCGACTTGCCGTTACCGCCGGTACCCCAGGTGCTTGAGCTGTAGGAGCCGTCCGGATCCACGAAAAAGAACAATGCCTGCCCGCTACCGGTTCCCCCAAACGAATAGCTTGCCTCATAATTCAGGATGGCGCCATTCGCCAATCGCAAGCATGGGTTGCTGGCGCTACAACTACGGGCTCCGAAGCCGGGGGAATCATCCAACGCGGACGCGCTTGTGGTATCAACCGACACGTAGTTCATGTATTGGGTCAGCGCACCGGCTGTTGTGCCGGCACTCATATTGTAATCTAACAGATACTTGCTATAGGCGGCAGAAACCATGCTGGCCGCCTCCTTGGCAGTGGAGTTCATGGTGGTGGCCTGTTGCGCCGTTATGATTTTGGGAATGGTAAACGCGGAAACAGTCCCCATAATACTTAGGGCAATCAACAATTCAACCAGCGT
>JAJQJM010000119.1 GCA_021323475.1 Vampirovibrio sp. | reverse complement strand
CCAGGAGGTGTTGTTGAAAGCCATGAAAGACGTTAAAAACGGTTGGAAGGATGCCAATAATAAGGGCCAGGAAAGCCCCCCACCGTTTGGCATGTATGTTTAGGGAATAAGCTCTCCCGTGTCAAAGCCCGGTTCGTTGGTATCAGCGAGCCGGGTTTTGACGTTTATACCGACGATATGAGGCATACGTTTGTCAGTAATGGCTTGCATCGTTTATGCTGTATATGAATGTGCGATACAGTAGAGCCCGAGGGAGAGCAAGCGCATGGCGGACGCGAATCCGTTTCAGATTTTGACCTTTATCGTGGCCCCGGCCATTCTCACCAATTCATCTTCCGTGCTTTCGTTAAGCACCTCCAATCGGTTTGCCCGAACGGTGGATCGCTCCCGCTTTTTGTATGAAAAGATGAAAGCGCCTGAGAAATTAACGCCTCAGGAATTGATACTGTACCAGAAGCAGTTGCCGGTCATCGGGCGGCGATCCTTACTGCTGGTCAGGGCACTAACCTGGTTTTACGTATCAGTCGGAGCGTTTGCGGCAACCGCCTTTGCGTCTATTTTAGGGGCGGGCATCTCGCTGTTCGATAATCATTTTGCTTCGGAAGTTACCGTGATCGCGGCGCTGCTGGCCGGTTCGCTCGGGGTGATCGGTCTGGTCACCGGGACTTCTATGCTGGTGATGGAAATGTGGCTGGCCCTGAGTTTTCTGCAGTCGGAAATTGAACTCAGTGAGGGCATTCAGATTAACCCCATTTTTTAAACGAACCATGATTTAATCGGAACAATCCCGACAATACTGAATTAGATTGTTTAGTTGGCGGAAGCGACTTTCTCAATACCACTCTACTCCAAAAGAAAGCAGAAAAAGGAAACGTTTGATGGATTTGCAAGGCTTGATTTTTGATCTGGACGGTACCATTACGGATACGCTACCGTTGTGCGTGCGGATTTACCAGATGGTGTTTACCGAGTTTGCCGGGGTGAACCTGAACACCGAACAGGTGGTTTCCATGTTCGGTCCTAACGAGGAGGGCGTGATCCGCCAAGTGATTCCAGAGCATTGGGAAGCGCCGCTGGAACGTTATATTCAACTATATGAAAAACGCCATGATGGCGGTGCCGATGTGTTGCCCGGTGTTTGTGAACTGTTGGGCCGTTTGCGGCAGTGCGGCATGAACATGGCACTGGTGACCGGGAAGGGCCCGGAAACGACCAAAATCACCTTGGAAAAACTGAATCTGGCGTCCTATTTTTCCATGGTAAAAACCGGCTCAGCCGGTGGTTCGATTAAGCCGCGTTGTATAGCCGAAATTTTGAAAGAATGGCAACTTCCCCCAAGCCATGTGGCCTATGTCGGCGATGCGCCTTCCGACGTGCTGGACGCCCGGCAGGCTGGGGTTTATCCTATTACGGCCGGCTGGGGAAAACCCCAGGCTTTTTATGAAGAGAATCTGCATGCGGCATTAACGTTTGATGCGGTTGGACCTTTTGCGGACTGGATTCTTAAAAACAGCGCCATTGCCCAGGCCGACTGCGTATAAATTCGCGACCCACATTTCCAGGCGGTTACGCAAGAGGGCACGACATGTGAGGGCGTGGTGCTGCTATATCGATTACGCCAGCGCCATTTTTAACGTGAGCGCGCCGTCCACCGTAATCGTGGAGCCTTGAATGTAGCGCGCGTCACGGGAGGCTAGGAACACCGCCACATTGGCGATTTCTTCCGGAGTGGCCGCCCGCTTCATGGGAATTTTGCTGACTTCTTCAGCCTGTAACTCCGGATCGTCCAGAGACTCCTGGTTCATTGGGGTCAGGACCATACCGGGCGCAATATTATTGACGTTGATGTTTTTATCGGACACTTCCAGCGCCAAGGTGGTGGTCAGGTTCCGCAGGCCGCCTTTGGCTGCGTCGTAAATAGCGGCGCCCGCCATGGGAATTTCCTGATGTACACTGGTAATGTTGATAATCGTGCCATGTTTTTCACTATCCTCAATGGCCAGTAGAAATTGCTTGCAGCAGTAAAACGGGCCGTATAAATCCGTTTTGATGCCGTCGTCCCATTCATCCGGCGTTAAATCTTTCAAGGGCTTTATCGTCGCCATGGTAGCCGCGTTATTCACCAGAATGGTTGGAATGCCAAACGTCTGCATGGTTTGGTTGAATAATTCCACAACGCTTTCATAACGGCGTTGATCCAAAGGAATCACCAGGGCCTGCTGCCCATGTTTTTCCACCTGTTTTCGAGTCTCTTCGGCGCCTTCACGGTCATGAAAATAAGTCACCACGACGTCTGCACCTTCCGAGGCCATGGCAATGGCGGTTGCTTGACCGATACCCGAATCCGAGCCGGTAATAATGGCAATTTCCCCTTGCAAACGTTTTGCTCTGGCCATAGCACTTCCCCTTCTTTTCTGCGTTCTTGGTGGCGACATTTTCAATGTTCAGCATAGTTTGGCCAGGAGGTTTTGCCATCCCCCATTTCGACACAAATTTTTTCCGGAAATTAACTGGCAGTCTATGGAAAATTAGACGCTTGTGGTTTGTTCAAACGCCGAAGGCATTAGACCAATATGGCTCTGTTTGATGGTAACTGTTACTGCGGGCACCATTGAAAATGCAACGCCGTTACCGCTTGCAAGCCTGTTGCATGGCAATTAAATTTATTGGCCGGTATTGGACTTGACGGATAATACATTCAACCGATAAGATTGACAGCTAATTTGGCATTCACATCAGGGGGAGGGAGAATGGCAATGAATCGAGGGTTGCGGAAAGAATTGGCCCTGCTGACGGGGCTGACATCGTTGGGATTACTGTTGCTGAATAAAAAACCGTTGGCAGCCGCGCTGGGACTGGGAGCTGCTGCAGTTGGCCTGTGGCCGGTTACGCCGAAGTCGTTCCGGAACCGTTCGGTTATTATTACCGGCGGGTCAAGGGGGCTTGGCCTGGCGTTGGCGGAAGAATTCCTGCGGGAAGGCGCTTTTGTAACCCTGCTGGCGCGGGATACTCAGGAATTGGAGAAGGCGCAGAATATTCTGGATCAAATTCCCGAGGGGCAGGTTTATACCATGGGTTGCGATGTGACTCAGCCGGAGGCGCTGGCCCATGCGTTCGAACATGTGGAATCCCGATTCGGACGAATTGATGTGCTGGTGAATAATGCCGGCACCATTACCGTTGGGCCATTTGAAACGATGGAACAACCCGACTTTGACGCACTGGTGGAATTGCAATTGAATGCGGTGATTCATGCCGTGCAATTGGCCGTTCCCGCATTCCGGCGGGTGGGGGAGGGGCGGATTATCAATATCAGCTCCATCGGTGGTGCTGTTCCGGTGCCGCATATGAGTACCTATTGCACTGGTAAATTCGCGATGGCAGGCTTTTCTGAGACCATTGCCGCAGAATTGGCCCCGGATAATATTAAAGTCACCACCGTGTATCCGGGCTTGATGCGGACGGGCTCTCCCATTCAGGCCGTGTTTAAAGGCAATCATGAAAAAGAGTACGCCTGGTTCACCATCGGGGATGTGGCACCCGGTATTTCGGTCAATGCAAATCGGGCGGCGAAACTGATTATCGAAGGCTCCCGAAACGGGGACGCGCGCGTGGCGTTCCCGTGGGTTACCAAGCTGGGTATTCTGGGGCATGCCGTTCTGCCGGAAACTTACGCGTTCATTATGCGCCAGGCGGCCCGCACATTGCCGAAAAGCAGTTCCAAGGTGCGGAAGACCGGGGCTCAAAGCAAAGGTTGGCTAGAGCGACAATTGTGGTTCCGCCCGTTGGGTAAAACATTGCATAAGGCGGAATCCGAATTGAACCAGGTGGAAAAATATGACGCCAATTTCAATCTGGGACTAACACCGGAACCTGCACCGCAATTGACATCGCCGTAATGAATAGGACGGTCATAATATGTCGCGACGCCATTCTACTGGTCAAATCATACTGACCGATTTTTTTAGCGGTATTCTGGCCACCTTGCCTATGACGCTGCTGATGCTGGCGGCCAATAAAGCCATTCCGACCCGAAAACCGGATCCGTTGCCGCCGGAGGAAGTGACGGTCAACTTAACGAAAAAAGCCCAGGTGGAGCCTCTGCTAAGCGATACTCAGAAAAAGAAGTTAAGCCTGTTCAATCATTTTTTCTATGGTGGTTTCATAGCGGTACCGATCGGTTTAATCACCGCGCATGCGACCGCGCGGCAATCTGTTAAACGAGGAGTCGGGTATGGCTTGCTGGTTTGGTTGAGCAATTACCTGGGTCTGTTGCCCTCTTTGAACCTTTATCCGCCTGCTACACGGGAACCGGCTCGCATGAATGGCATTATGATAGCATCGCATCTGCTGTGGGGTGGATCGCTGGGTTGGCTGTCCAATCGGCTTCATCGGGCCATAGCCGGGTCCGGTTAATCGCCGGCTGACGCAATTTTCGATTAATCCACCGGCTATAATCCACAACCAGAAACGGCTGTGTTACGATAGGCGGCATCTTGTATAGAGGAGATGCTATGCGTCATATTCTGCGCACTCTATTGTTCTGCCTGGTAAGTTTATGGATGACTTCCGCAGCCTGGGCGGCCGGTAAAACGGAGTTGATCTGGTACGGGCATGCGGCGTTTAAAATTGTGACTCCGCAAGGGCATGTGCTGTTTGTGGATCCCTGGCTTGTCAACCCCGTCAATCCGGATGGCGCTCAGGATCTGGAAAAGGTCGACAAAGCCGATCTAATTCTGGTGAGTCACGGGCATTTCGATCATGTCGGCAACGCAGTCGAAATTGCTAAAAAGACCAAAGCCAAACTGGTTACCACGTTTGATCTGGGAAATGCCCTGGTCAGCTATGGCGGTTTTCCCAAGGAGCAGGCCGGGTATGATTCGTTGGGAAATTTTGGCGGTACCGTCAGCTTTTTTGACGATGAGATTAAAATCACGTTTATCCCGGCGGTGCATAGTTCCGCGTTTACGCATGCGGATACTGCCACTCAACAGGAATTGCCCGAATATGCCGGTAATCCCGGCGGCTTTTTAATTGTAATCAAAGACGGCCCGACCATCTATCATACGGGTGATACCGATCTGTTCGGCGATATGGCATTGATTTCCCGGCATCACGCGGTGGATGTCATGCTGGCCTGCATCGGCGATCATTTTACAATGGGCCCGCAGGGTGCGGCTCAGGCGGTTTCCCTGGTCAAGCCCCGCAAGGTGGTTCCCATGCATTACGGCACCTTTCCCACCGTGTTAACCGGTACGCTGGATGCGTTTCGGGCGGCACTGCAACGCAATAAAATGGCCGACCGCTTGACCCCGATGACGCTGGAGAAACCCGTCCTGTTCTAGCGGTCTGGTATTTATATCCTGCCTGGCGTTTACTGAATAAATGCGCACCATTTCATTCGAATGGTGCGCATTTTTAATTTGACTTGCTTCTTGAAAACCCTTGGGAACAGGGCTCAGCAGGAAGCTCATCAGGGAACAATGTCGCTCAGGATGAGACTAAGTAAATAGTAATTATTAAATTGGATTCTACCGTACGGCATATAACCGTCAACTCAACAAGGATGAGGCGTCGACTCGCCTCGATACAACGAAAGAGGGCCTTATGGCGAATAAAGCGCTGGTGCAGGTAACCAAGTCGGGGTTATACTGCGCCGCCGGAGATTTCTACATCGATCCCTGGCGCTCCGTGGAAACTGCTGTGATTACGCATGCCCACAGCGATCACGCTCGCGCCGGTCATGGCGCTTACTACGGCTCACAATCCGGCATGCCGATTTTAAAGCACCGCTTGGGGAGTGAATGGGATTATCGACCGCTGGCTTACGGTGAACCCGTCCGTTTGGGAAAGGCGACCGTATCGCTGCACCCGGCCGGGCATATTCTAGGCTCCGCGCAGGTGCGTATTGAGGTGGATGGGGAGATCTGGGTGGTTTCCGGCGATTACAAGCGGGACGATGATCCGACCTGCGAGCCGTTTGAGGTGGTGCCTTGCGATACGTTCATTACCGAGGCGACTTTTGGTTTGCCCATCTATCGCTGGCATCCGACGACCGAAACCGCGCGGGAAATATACGAGTGGTGGCAGCAGTGTCGCGCCAAAGGCCGTTCTGCGATGCTGTTCTGTTATGCCCTGGGAAAGGCTCAGCGGGTGTTGGGGGAATTGCTGACCTATACGAAAGAGCCCGTGTATTTGCATGGTGCGGTGGATGTGCTGACGGAGATTTACCGGCAGGCGAGCGTTCCGATGGTTCCGACGGTTCCGGTCTTTTAGCGCCTCCTTCCGCGTTTCGATCCGCCTGGATGAAGCGGTTTAAATCCCTGGAAACCGGATTCGCGTCCGGCTGGATGCGCGTTCGTGGCGGGCGGCGTCACCGGGGATACGATCGCGGTTTCGTATTGTCCGATCATGCCGACTGGCCGCAATTAATCCGGACCATTCAGGAAACTGGCGCCGGACGTATTCTGGTTACTCACGGCAAGTCGGATGTACTGGTGCGATACCTGAGAGAGCAGGGCTATCATGCTCAGGCCCTTGAGGCGCACTATGAGGATGATTCTGATGACGGCGAGGAGGGTGCGGCATGAAAGCCTTTGCAACCCTCTACGAGACTCTGGACAGCACGACCTCCATCAATGACAAGGTGGCGGCTATGGTGTCGTACTTCCGGGAAAGTACGCCCGAAGATGCCGCCTGGGCATTATTCTTCCTGAGCGGGCACCGGTTGAAGCGGTTTATTTCCTCCCGTTTATTGACGCTGTGGTTTTTGGAAGCGGCCGATATTTCCGAATGGTTATTTGAAGAATGCTATGTTGCGGTGGGAGACACGGCGGAAACCATCGCGCTGCTGAATGACAGCCTCGGACCAAAAACAATTGAATTCGATAGCTCGGCAGAATCTGATGTGACGTTGGCAGGCTGGATGAACGATAAGGTGCGTCGCCTGGAAAGCGCTTCGGAAGAAGAGCAAAAAAACACGGTAATTGGCTGGTGGAAGCGTTTGCCGCAGAATGAAGTGTTTATTTTGAACAAGTTGCTGACCGGTGCCTTCCGGGTCGGGGTTTCGCAGAAATTGCTGGTGCGGGCGCTGGCGGAATTATCCGGGTTGGGGCAGTCGGTCATTGCGCATCGCATGATGGGCCATTGGGAACCGACAGGCTTGTTTTATCAGGAATTGATGATGACCGAATACGCCGAGTCGGACGTGTCCCGGCCCTATCCGTTTTTTCTGGCCTATCCGCTGGAGCAGGAGCCGGATAGCCTGGGGCCGGTATCCGATTGGCAGATTGAATGGAAGTGGGACGGTATTCGGGCGCAAATCATTCAGCGTAATGATCAGGTGTTCGTGTGGTCTCGCGGGGAGGAATTGCTGGCCGGCCGCTTTCCTGAACTGGAAGAAGCCGCGTTCAGGTTACCGGCAGGTACGGTGCTCGATGGGGAAATTCTTTGCCATAACGGGGATGCGCCGTTGCCGTTTTCGGTACTGCAAACCCGGATCGGGCGTAAAAGCGTCAGTAAAAAGCTTTTGGCGGATGCTCCCGCCGCGTTCATTGTCTACGATATTCTGGAGTATAACGAGCGGGATGTGCGGCAGGAGCCTTTATCGGAGCGGCGCAATCTATTAGCGGATGCCTTGCAATCGGTGGATTTCCCGGTTTTAATGTCCCCTACGCTTCAGGTTCACTCCTGGGAGGAGGCGGCGCATGTGCGGCAGGAATCCCGGGCCCGGCAAGTGGAAGGGTTTATTCTCAAGCGTCTGGATTCCACATATCAAAGCGGTCGAAAAAAAGGCGACTGGTGGAAATGGAAAATTGACCCCTATTCCGTGGATGCGGTATTAATTTACGCTCAGGCGGGTACCGGACGTCGCGCCAATTTATACACGGACTACACCTTTGCCGTTTGGAATAATGATCAGTTGGTGCCGATTGCCAAAGCCTACTCCGGGCTTTCCAACGTGGAAATCGATCGCCTGGATCGGTGGATTCGCTCGAATACCCTTGAAAAATTCGGACCGGTGCGCTCCGTAACGCCTCATCATGTGTTTGAGTTGGCGTTTGAGGGCATCTCGGAATCCAAACGGCATAAGTCCGGGGTGGCGGTTCGGTTTCCCCGTATTTTGCGCTGGCGGGAAGATAAACCCATGCAGGAAGCCGATACGCTGGATTATCTGAAAGGTTTGATACATGTCTCTTGAAACTGTTCCTTTTAAAACCGGAAAGTCCCGCTCTTCCAAATCAAGTGCGACGGAAAAAACGGCTAAGCGGCCGCACTATCACCCACCGGAATCCGGGTTGAATTTAATTCGGGAATGGTTTGCCAGGCAAGAGTATACGCCATTTCCTTATCAGGAGGAGGCCTGGCAGGCTTATCGGCAGGGAAATAGCGGGCTGCTGCACGTGCCTACCGGGGCTGGAAAAACCTATTCCGCCTACATGGGGCCATTATCTGAATTAATTGAAACCCCTGAAGACGGTCTGCAAATTCTGGTCATCACGCCGCTTCGCGCATTGAGTCGAGATATGCAAAAAGCCTTGGAAGCGCCGATTCGGGATTTGAATTTGCCGTTTCGGGTGGAAAGCCGGACCGGCGATACCTCTTCCACGGCCCGCGCCCGCCAGAAAAAAAATCCGCCGCATGTGCTGATTACCACGCCGGAATCGATGAACCTGTTGCTGTCATATGAGGATGCCAGGGAAAAATTCGCGTCGCTGAAGGCGGTGATTGTGGACGAATGGCATGAACTGCTGGCATCCAAGCGTGGGATTCAGGTGGAGCTGGCGTTGGCGCGAATTCGTAAATTCAACCCCAATCTCAGAACCTGGGCCTTATCGGCGACCATTGCCAATTTGCAGGAGGCGGCCCAGTGCGCAGTGGGCGTAAATCAATCGCCGGTTATTATTACCGGCCGGATAGAACGGCCCGTTATTGTGGATACGCTTATGCCGCCCCAGGTGGAAGCGTTGCCCTGGGCGGGCCACCTGGGAAGCGCCATGTTGCAGCCTTTGGTGGAGGCAATCGATATTGACGTGTCCACGCTAGTGTTTACCAATGTGCGCTCGCATGCGGAGCGCTGGTATCAGGATATTTTGGATACCCGGCCGGAATGGGCCGGCCTGATGGCCTTGCATCATGGCTCTATGGCGCGCCGGGAACGGGAATTTGTAGAGGAAGGGCTGAAAGAAGGTTTTATTAAATTGGTCATTTGCACCTCTTCTCTGGACTTGGGAGTGGATTTCGCGCCGGTGGAGCGGGTCTTCCAGATTGGCTCTCCGAAGGGTATTGCTCGCATGATTCAGCGGGCGGGCCGTTCATCGCATCGTCCGGGCGCGACCTGCCGGATTACCTGCGTGCCTACTCAGGCGCTGGAACTCGCGGAAGTGGTGGCGGTCCGTCGGGCCATTCAGGAACGGAAAATCGAGCCGAGGCTTACGCTGAAGAAACCCTTCGACGTGCTGGTTCAACATTTGGTTACCTGTGCGCTGGGAGGCGGGTTTGAGGCTCAGTCGTTATACGATGAGATTATTCAAACCGTTTCCTATGAGGATTTAACCCTGGAGGAATTTAACTGGGTATTGCGTCTGGTAAGGGACGGAGGCAACACGTTGTTTGCCTATCCGGAGTACCATAAAATCGAGCTTAAGCAGGGCGCTTACATTGTGCCCAATAAGCGGATTGCACAACTGCATCGATTTAACATCGGTACGATTTCTTCCGACACCTCCATGACGGTTGCTTTTTTGAAAGGTAAAAGCCTCGGGCAAGTAGAAGAATCGTTTATTTCCAAATTGAAAAAAGGTGACGTGTTTACCTTTGTCGGAAAATCGGTTGAATTGGTGATGGTGCGGGATATGACCGCATACGTTCGGCTGGCGCGCAAGAAAACCAATGTGGTGCCACGCTGGGGTGGGGGGCGTTTGCCAATTTCTCCTTCGCTGGCGGACGCGTTGCGGGAAACGCTGCAACGTAATATTCCCGCAAGAGAGCAGGAGCCTGAAATTTCAGCGTTAAAACCGGTACTGGATTTGCAGCAGAAAATCTCGCTGATTCCTCGTGCGGATGAGCTGCTGGCGGAGGTCCTGCAGACGCGCTATGGTTACCATCTGTTTTTGTATCCCTTTGAAGGCCGGATGGTTCATGAAGGCCTGGCAGCCTTGCTGGGCTACCGGATGAGCCAGGAACACAAACTGACGTTTCAACTGACGGTGAATGATTACGGATTGGAATTTTTGAGCCAGGAGCCGTTTCCGTATGCTTCCATACTGCAAAGTGATTTATTTTCTACGGAAAACCTGGCGGATGATTTGTTACAGAGTTTGAATATGAGTGAGCTGGCAAGGCGGCAGTTTCGGGATATTGCACGGATCTCGGGGCTGATTTACCAGAATTATCCGGGTACGTACAAAACCTCTCGGCAGCTTAATACCAGCTCCTCGGTATTGTACGATGTGTTTCAGAAATTCGATTCCGAGAATCTGCTATTAGAGCAAGCCCGCAAGGAGGTACTGGAGCGGCAATTTGAGCAGGGACGACTGGCCGATACGCTCAGGCGACTCCAACACTCTGAATTGAAACTTGTCAATCTGAAAAGGCCGTCGCCACTGGGATTTCCATTAATGGCAGAGCACGTGGGCAGCCAATTTAACGTGTCCAATGAAAGCCTTGCCGAACGCCTTAAAAAAATGCAGCAACAATGGTTAAGATAATGGGTTAAAATAATGCCATCCAACGTTACCTCCCAGCAAGTTACGCTAAGTCTTCCGCTTCCGTCCGGTTATCATGCCGATATCATGCTGGATTGCAGGCGCGCGGTTTACCTGGCGGATCTGCAAATCCTTCTGGTGGCTGATTTGCATTGGGGTAAGGGTGAAACGTTTCGGAAATACGGCATTCCCATTCCACATTCCGTTTTGCATGCCGATTTGGCCCGCTTGTCCGATCTGTTGGCGTTTTATCAACCTGAACGTTTGTTTGTGCTGGGTGATTTGATTCATGGGCGAGAAGGACTGACGCCGGATTTGACAGAGACAATCTTGTCCTGGCGGGAGCATCACCGCTTGCCGATCTGCTTGATGGAAGGCAATCACGATAAGGCAATTGACCGGGTGGCGGATGCATGGGGCATTACGGTTGTCCCTGAATATTGGCAGGAGGGAGGATTTTTGTTCTCTCATGCGCCAATGCAACAGGAGGGTTATTTTAACTGGTGCGGCCATATTCACCCGACGATCCGGTTAAGCAGTCCGACGGATCAGCTAAGGTTGCCCTGTTTTCAACTTACGAAGACACAAGGGCTGTTACCGGCGTTCAGTCTGTTTACAGGCGGATTTAATATTCAGCCGCAGCCGTCCGATCAGGTTTTTGTTGTGGGCGAGGACTTTGTAGTACCGGTATAAAATTGCAAAATACCGGGTCCGAATAATCTATTCGGACCCGGTACTGGAAATGGCTGTAAACCAGGCGTTTTAATCCTCTTTCGGTTCAGCTCCGTCGTCTTTATATTCTTTGCGTTTTTCATCCCATTTCTGGGTTTCTTTTTGCATGAAGGTTTCGGCCTTCTTCTGCTGTTCCGGCGTTAATACGGCTTTTTTCTGGAAGGCGTGATCAATATAGAGCTGATCCACCTTGGTTTTAAGTTGGGTGATTTCCTCTTCCCGGCGCATTGCCTCGGACTTGTTGGCGTTTGGGGAGGCCATGTAGTTCATGAGCGCTTTTTTCTTGGTCCACATTTCTTCCCGCAACGGTTTGACTTGGGACTCAAACTGGGTATGCATGGTATCCAGCTTTGCGCGTTGCTCCGGTGTGGCGTTAACCTCCTGGTAGAATTCTTTCATTTTCGCTTCTTTTTTGTGCTGCATTTTCATTTTCAAGGGATTTGCGGAGGCCGGCAATGCTATTGTTAGCAGGATCCCTGCCATAGAGGCGATCAATGCCGTGTGCATAATGTTTTTTTTCATTCCATGTCTCCTTTTATGATTGGGTTAATGACGCCAAAGTGTAATGCGTATGCAGATAAGCAGGAAAATGCCATGCCAAATTAAATATGCATAAATTTCACCGCCTCATCCTGCCTTGATTAATCTCTTGTAAAAGTGCATACAGAATAAGCAATTGACAGAGTCAACTCAATTACCCACAAGCATAGATTGCGGAATCCAATGGCTATGTTCTATAGGCAATGCCTTCAATCCCTTATGGTCGTTGGTTGCAGTAAACAAGTGCCTTGAGCCGTTCTTTTGTTCGGATTCCCTAAATTTTCATGATGAAAAAACATGCGCATGGCATGGCTGCAATAAAATACTTTCACCACAATGGAATAATTCAGCGGAATGCCGCATAGCGCCTGACCTGGATGGTAAGCAATTCGTCAATTGCCTGGATGAAACTTTTTAAGTCAAGTAAAGTCGTTATTATTATCAATCGGCAGGCGTAAACACATCCATATCAATGATGGTGGGATGCTGCTGAATATTAGAATAATGCAGGGGCTGCCGATTGGCGCAATAGCTGACCAATATACCAAGTGCCCACCATGATGAGAGGCTTTCCTGATTGGCGGGCACCTGCCCGAATATACAGAATACGGCAGTATGGTCGGCTGTTTTGCCATCTCCCTCTTCCAGACCGGAAATCCGGAATCCCGATTTCGATTCCAGATCAATTTTCAGACATGTAAATAATCCGCTTTACGTTCCTAATCCCGGCCATTGGAATATGCTATGGTTGTATTTGGACCGATTGACCCGTTTTGAGACCTTATGCCTAACCTGCTGATTGTAGAGAGTCCTGGAAAACTGAAGACCCTGCGCAAGATTCTGGGTCGGGGATGGGACGTGCAACCCAGCGTGGGGCACATCACCGAATTGGCGCACGATGGGGACGATTCGTTGGGCTTCGACCTGGGTGACAATGCGATTATCTGCCGGTATATTCCGCGTGGGGATCGGGGCAAGGAGGTTATTCAGAAGTTGCGCGCCTCTGCCCGAAACGCGCAAGAAGTCTATCTGGCGACCGACCCTGACCGTGAAGGCGAGGCGATTGCCTGGCATATCGCCCAGCAGTTGAAACTGAGCAATCCAAAGCGGGTGGTTTACACTCAGATTACCGAAAAAGCGGTTCAGGCCGCGCTGGCAAAACCGATTACCCTGGACAGCAACCTGATTCATGCCCAGCAGTGCCGTCAATGCCTGGATAAACTGGTGGGCTACAAGGTATCTCCGTTACTGTGGAATTCCACCGGGGGCAAAAGCGCGGGCCGGGTGCAAAGCGCCACCCTGCACCTGATCTGCCAACGGGAGCGGGAAATTCAGGCCTTTACGCCACAAAGCTATTGGTCTGTCTGGGTGGACTACCAGGAAGAGTTCAGAGCGTTTTACAAGGGCCGGGCGGCGGATGCCAAGCCTGCAGAATCCGCCGAAGACGAGGCGAATGACGAGGCCCATGATGATACCAAGGAGGGAGCCAAAGGCGAGCCTAAGGCCATAGAATCCACCCGTGTGCTGAGCATGGAGGAGGCGGAGCAGTTGACTCAGACGGCTCGGCAGCACCCGCACCGGGTGATTCGGGCAGAGGGGAAATCCGTAACCAAGGCCCCGCCGCCGCCGCTGATTACCAGCTCCTTGCAGCAGAGCGCCGGTTCCCAGTTAGGCTTCAACCCGGAAAAGACCATGGCGGTTGCACAATCCTTGTACGAAGGCGTGGAGCTGGCGGATGGCCCGAAGGGGCTGATTACCTATATGCGTACGGATTCTGTGGAATTGTCGCCGGAATTCATCGATCAGGCCAGGGCCTACCTGGAGCAGAAGGATCCCAAGAATTTACCGACCAGCCGTACCCGACATAAAACCAAAGATAGCGCGCAAGCCGCTCACGAAGCCATTCGCCCCACGGATGTGTTTTTAACGCCAAAAAGTATTCAGGCCTACCTCAGCCAGGATCAATACGACCTGTACGCCCTGATCTGGCGGCGGGCCGTGGCATCCCAGGCGGTGCCCGCGAAGCTGCTGAAGACGGTTATTTTAACCCAGAGCGGCAACGTCTTCTGGGAGGCGCGAGGTATGATGGTCGAGTTTCCGGGCTATACGTTCTATTGGAACAACCTGGACAAGGCGTCCCAGTTGCCCACGCTGGAAAAAGAACAGCCGGTCAACCTGGCGGAGGCGGGCCATGAGCAAAAACAAACCCAGCCGCCTTCGCGGTATACGGAAGCCAAGCTGGTTCAACTGATGGAGAAAAAGGGGATCGGTCGCCCTTCCACTTACGCGTCCACCATTAAAACGCTCAAGGAACGGCTTTATCTGGAATTGAAAGGTAAAGTGCTGCATCCCACGGCGCTGGGCTTGCAGACCGATGACGTATTGTCGGACGTATTGCCTGAGATTGTGTCCAGCGATTTCACGGCGGCGATGGAAAGCTCTCTGGATGCGATTGCGGAGGGAAAACAGGGCTGGGAGCAATACCTGATCGGCTGGAACCGGGATTATCTTCAGCCTGCCCTGGCAAAGGCGCAACAGGCCATTCGGGAGAAATTTCCTAACCGCTTGTATCGCTCGCAAAACGATCAGAATCTGGCAAAATCGCGCACCCGTTGTCCGGATTGTAACCAGATGCTGGCAAAAGTGCCTTCTAAAAAGGTGAGTAAGGGATATTTCCTGAAATGTGTGCAGGGCTGCCCGGATTTAATTATGTTCTGGTCCGAGCGAGATAAAAAATGGGAAAAGCCCCGCGCAAACGGCCAAGCCGGCACAACGGCTGCCAAGGGGCAATTGACTCAATTTTCCTGCCCGGTGTGCAAGAGGCCGATGGAAACCTATCCGTATACCAAGAACGGAGAGGAAAAACTGCTATTGCGCTGCTCCGATGCCAAGGCGCGCATGGAAAAGAAACACGCCGACGCCGTCTATTTCCAGTCCAAGGGCAAATGGTGGAGCCCCAAGCATGGAGAATTAGGGCCTATTCAGGACGATCAAAACGCCTCGCCGCAATAGGTGTAATTCAGATGGGAAGCGCCTGCTCAACCGGGAGATCGGCCCGACCTCCCCATTCGGCCCAGGCGCCGTCATAAACCGCTGCGTCTTTTTTGCCCAGCAGGTAAAGTCCCAGGGCACCTATGCAGGCGGTAATGCCGGAACCACAACTGCACGTTACCGGCTGATCGAGGGCAATGCCGGCCTCTGTAAACCTGGTTTTCAAGTTGGCCTCGGATAACATGGTTTTATCCGTGGGGTGGATGAGCGACCCCCAGGGTAAATTATAGCTGCCGGGCACATGGCCTCCCCTTAGGCCAGGTCGGGGTTCGGGTTCCAGTCCTTGAAAACGGCCTGCCGAACGCAAGTCGGTCAATTGAAATGCCTGTTGAGCAAGATTGCCTTGCAGCTCTGCCCAGGTTTTGACGAGTTCTGGATGGGGTGTTGCGTGGAATTCGGACGGAGCAGGGTTAGCGATGCCGGATGCCAGGGGGCGATTTTCCCGCTCCCATTTGGGTAGTCCACCGTTCAGCACCGCCACGTTTTCATGACCGAAATACCGGAACGTCCACCACACGCGAGGGCTGCTCATAATGCCATGGGTGTCGTAAACGACTACATAATCTGTATTGCTAATGCCCAGCGCCCCGACAGCCTTGGCAAATTCTGCCGAGGTGGGTAACATGTGCGGCAAATCGGTATTGGTGTCGGCAATGCGGTCGATGTCGAAAAAAACGGCGCCTGGCAAGTGTCTGGCTTGAAATTCCACTGCCGCGTTCCGGTCCGTCGGTGGAATGAAATAGGTGCCGTCCACAATGCGCAGATTCGGATGCCCGAGCAGGGCCTCAAGCTGATTGGTTTCAATAAGCGGGTGATAGTGTTTCACGGATGTCGTTGTCCTGGCTTATGCTGTTGAATGGTTTACCGGGCCGAGCGGCAAGCGTGTATCGGCACAGTAAATTTGCTTCGCGCAAAATGATAGCATAGTCCGACCGACTGACTAAACCTGAATTTCGCCGGAAAACTCTCTGCATGGAAAAATCGGCCTCATTTCCGAGTGCGCTGATATCCGTCATTCCCGTGCTGGTGGGAATGACGGGCGCTTATCCCGGCAGTCGCACAAAAAAGAATGATGTCGTTCGTTATGAAGTGCCTATGCCTTTGAGGACAGGCAAGTACCAAGCCGAACGCCTGAACATGAAAACACAGGCCGGGCATATCATGAGTTACGTTCACTTAAAGCACATAAAAAACGTAGCTCGCCTCGGCCTGTGCTATTGATACTTAAATAAAAACCGAAAATGCCGATATATTGCTTTACAAATTGCTTTTTATCATAAAAAATAAGACTTTCTTGAATAGACATCTTTTGGCAGGACGGCTGGTTTTGTAATCAACATGTTTTGCAAGGAATAGGTGCGTTAAATTGAGTATACTAACCACTTAGGGACTATGCAGCCATGGATTTTGCACGGAAAATATTAAGACCATGAGACTGGGAGAGGCGCTGTGTCACAGAATGAGCATTCGCCCCTGAGGGAAAGCAATGCAGCGGCCATGCTGCGACAGATCATCCAGACAGTTCACAGTACGCTGGATCTTGATTTGATGTTTCAGCGTATTGTCGACTTGCTGGGTCACTATCTGAAGGCGGATCGATGCTTCATTGCCGCATTCGATAGTCGGCGGAAGGTGCTGCTGCCTCCAACCCAAGAATATCGATCTTCCGAGAATAT
>JAJQJM010000118.1 GCA_021323475.1 Vampirovibrio sp. | reverse complement strand
CTTCCGAGGTGGACAGCCGTAACGAGATATCAGCCGATTCCTGAAGCAGCGCTTTTAAAGCCGGATCCGTTATATTGTCTGCCATTAACTTTAGGTGATTTGCGGAGCCGATAACCCGCCCGATATGTGTTTCCCGAATACCGTCCAGACTGGTTGCGTTGACCCCGCTGTTACCGCTGCCGGTTAGTCCCAGACTCGCTCCTTCCGGGGAGAGGGTGATTGCAAAATTGCCCGCATTTGGCTTTGGGCTGCTAAAGTCAAGAGTGCTCATTTTTTGTATGGTGGAGCCGGAGTTACCATGGGAGATCTTGTCGTAATGTCCTGTTACAGAGTTTCCCAGCAACTGTAGCGCTGCAAAAGACGCAACAGCGATTAAACCGATAATGATGACATACTCTGAGAGGGTATTACCCTTTGAATAACAATAAGCCATTTTACGTTCGGACCTTTTCTCATGGCGGAGCGTATTAGTTGCTTTCGATCTGAATTGGGTTTTCTGAAGCTTTTGCAACAAAATACTTACAAAATTCGAACATTTTTCAAAGGGGGGTGGAACTCAGGGGCAAAAGCTTCCGTTTTTGCGCGGCTTGCCAAATTATACGGTGGCTGAGAATCTATGAAGGGATAGCCTGACAGGGCAACGGAAAGTAGAGCCGCATTCTGCTAAGCTGGAACTCACACAGAAGGGAGGGGACCTCAGATGAGCATGAATATCGTAAGAAAAGGCCAATATCAGCTATTTGAGACAACCCAGCGATATCGGATGCTGTCATTGGATAATCGGGACTTTTATATCTGGCGGGGAGCTGACAGTCTGGAACTCAGTGATTTGGGTCATGAAGCCGCCGAGATCATGCATCAGGGCGATTATCTGCTATTTACGCCCGACAGCAAGGCTGTTACTGAGGAGACAAATCTGTACCTTGCTTGTCAGGAAGGTTCACGATACCGCATGTATGAATTAACCCAGGGATTACCGACTGAGGAAAATCGCTTGGTGGCGATACGGGAAACACAAGAAAGACCAACGCTGAATAGCCTGTTGCATTAGTCAGAGACGGTGCAAACTTTAAAACGTGGTCCCGACTACCGCCTGGGACGATAAAATTGTGTGCCCGGCGTTGCGGTGGATGTTACCCTTTATGACTCCTTCAACCCGAAGTTGACCGCCGTTATTATGGGCGTCTCCTTTTAAAATGCCATATAGCACCACTTCCGAATCGGCTTCTACATAGAGATCGCCTAGGACATTCCCGAAAAGTTCCAGCCTTGCGCCGGGATGAACCGTGACATTACCGACAATCATGTCTTTCAGGACCATATTTTGAGTAATAGAGACATCCTGGTGCGTCTGTTCCGTATAAGCTGTCATTCCCCGCATACCTCAGCTTGCTATATCTTGCCACAACAAAACATTGTCATAAAACGATTTGAAAACGCGTATATTTCATTAATTATAAAAAAATAACATTACAATCTCAACGTGATGTTAAGCCGTGTAACTTGTTTAGCTGAGCGATAACAACATTTTGAACGCATATCGCTCTTAACGTGCCTGACTTGAGCGAGAGGTTGGCATAAAAATTCCGGATCTGACTTTGTACAGACTGCGGACTTCTTTTTAAGGTTTTATTTCCGCGCCGGTAGGAGCCAGAACACTCAGCCAGCCGAGTTTACGAACCTTGTTGGAAATGATGGATTTTACTAATCGATCAGAGCATTTACGCTAGGTTTTTGCGCTGCGCAGGAAGCACAGGTTCTTTTATTCAGTATTCGGAATCCGGATGAGCAAAGATCAAAAAGATCAATAGGATGACTTATGAATTACTTGCCCAACTCAAACATGCAATCACTGTACTTTTACCGATTGAAAAATCAGTACCTGTGCAATTAAATTTTGTGTTGATGGGAATAAAAGCTGGGTATGATCTGCGTTAAATTCAGCGAGGCCTCTATCGGCTGTTAACCAACGATGTGCCAAAATAAAAAGCAATCATTTTTTAAAAAAATGATTGCTTTGCTCATTTAGAGATTCAAACCGCCTGTTTGGGAGACACATAGGATCTGAGATAGGGTGAGTTTGTATCTTTAAAGAAAATTCTGATTTTTAGTAGCCGCCTCCGGCGCCTGCATTGCCTGCGTTACCGGCGTTTCCGGCTGCCGCTGGTTTTTGTAGGGCTGCCGTTCCAGCTGCTGCCGCATTACCGGCCTGGCCAGTCAAGCTATTGGAGAATGCTCCGGCTGTTGCGGGTTGCCCTCCCATCATTTTCAATAGCGTAGACAGGATGGTCATAATCTGGCTCATGATGCCTGTAACATCTCCGGCTCCTCCCGTAAGGGGAGCTGCAGCTGCCGCTGGAGGCTTGGCCGCCGCGGCCACCGGTGTCTTGGCATTACCCGCGTTCCCGGCATTTCCCGCATTACCTGCGTTTCCCGCATTTCCCGCATTTCCCGCATTACCTGCGTTTCCGGCATTACCTGCGTTGCCCGCGTTCCCGGCTTTACCTGCGTTGCCCGCATTACCTGCGTTGCCCGCGTTTCCGGCATTACCTGCGTTGCCCGCATTTCCTGCGTTGCCCGCATTTCCTGCGTTGCCCGCATTTCCTGCGTTGCCCGCGTTCCCCGCGTTCCCGGCATTGCCTTTACCTGCGTTCCCGGCATTTCCGGCATTTCCGGCATTACCGTTACCTTTGGCATTTGCTTTTTCAATATTGGACTGAAGATCCCCTGAGGTAACGGCATCAATTGCCCGTTGGTATTTTTTGTCATCATCTACGGCATCTTTATCGGTATTGTTAAACACCTGTTTCAAATCAAGGCTACCGTCGCCAATTGCTTTACCGACAGCGCCGATGGTTTCCACATCGTTATTACCGACGCCCTTGGTAATCAGGTCTTGCCTGCCTGCTTTTTCCAGTAATTGCTTCAGTTTACCGTTGTTGTAATTGCCGCCTGCGTTTTTATATCGGGAGGCAACTAACAGGAATGTCTTTTGAGGACCGTCCGGCAGGCTGGCCAGGCTATCTATCGCCTGAGGCATTTGCCCTGCCTTGAGTCGGCCTCCCGCTAGGAACTCGGCGGCGTAACCGGTGACGATCCCTTCTCTGTCACCGCCTCCTTTTTTGAGCTTATCCTGGTTTACGTTACCACCCTGATCCACCGCGTTTGCATAGGCTTGGGCGGATTTGACGCTACCTGCCACGATATTGGACAAATTGGGCTTTGCCGGGACTGCCGCATTGACTGCCGCGCCAGGTAACCCTGCTGCGCCAGGTAATCCTCCTGCGCCGGGTACGCCAGCAAGCGTCTGCTTGGCTGTCAGTTGATTCATGAGACTGTACAGACTGCTGTATAGGCTAGTGATATTGGATAATCCTAATGCCATTATTTCTCTCTCCTTACTTTTCTATACTTGAATCATGCTTCCCGGATTCATTGGATTCCAGGGAATAAGACTGGCTATGCGTGACTGGTAAAATTGGATGTGCAGCAAGGCGATAGAATGCCGAATCGGTATTCACCGACCTGCTATCAAGGTCAGCTTGAACATGGCGACTCAATGCCCTCACTACGGGTGAGCAACAAACACAAGGTTTATTTGCGGTGTTGGCTCTATATTGCGCTATCCCCTTTTGACTGAGATAGAATTAAACGGGTGAGTTTCAATCGGTTGAGATGAATAAACTATGAACATCATTAAATACTCGCTGTCAGGGATTTCCTCCTTTTTCAGTTAACTACGACTCAGGAATTCGCAAGGACTATTTAAGGACTGTTTCAAAGACTCTCTACGGATAAGTTGATATGCTGCTATGCAATACTCGGTTTAAGTTCTAATACCTGCTACACGCTCTCTTGTTTCTTAATAAAAACATTTTATTGTTGGGAATTGCCTAATTAATGACGATAAATTTGCAAACGCTTCCCATTCTTTAAAAGTTAAATTCAGCAGATATGTCATTCATATCGAATAACGGCACTCGGTCATAACCGGTGCCATAACCTGCCGAGGTCGCTATAGCATGCGGCCTATTTATAATGAAGGCATCTTTACCTCAGCCGGATGAAAAATGATTAATCGTCCAGTGAAATTTTGCCGCTGGCCGTGTCCACGGTTTGCTTGTTGGAAATTTGAACGGTGTAATCCGGATCCACCAGCAAGTTCAGAATAATGTCCTGATCCTTGGTCAGTTCGGAGAAATCCACACCGATGATATGTTGGTGAGATTTCCAGTCATACTGGATGTGCTTGATTTTACCCGGCAGAATGTAATCTTCCCCTTTCAGGTGTACTGAAAAGTTATAGGAACGGTTTAAAATCAGGCTGACCATGGCCCGGTTGGCGGTGTAGCGCAGGGTTAGCCCTTTACTGTGGCCGTCCTTGGCGATAAATACGGAACTGGAATTTGTCAGTTGAACGGGGAAATTAACCGCTTTGCGCGGTTGGGAGCGCATGTCTGTCCGGCTTTCCTTTTGAATGGCGCTACAGACGTGCAGTGGTTGGCCATCGCTATCTTCAATCTGCTTTACGGTAATGGAAAAAATATCGAACTGCTGGCTTGGCCCGCTGCTCTGCTGATTCATGGGCTCTGCGCTAAAAAAAACCTTGGTGCCGATAGGCACTTGAGTATAAGAACCTTTTTTCAAACTCAAAAACGTGCGGAGCGCCTGATCGTTGGCTTCCAATACATGCAGGTAACATACAACGTATGTGTTCTTGGTAATCTGATATTTCCCCTGCAAAACCTTGGTTTTGGATCCCGGATTGGCCATTGACAAAGACAGCCTCTGCGTTTTTCTTTAACCCATCATATCATATATTACTTATGTCGTGGTTCTTGCTAAGCAGCCCCAAATTTGCCACCGGGCCGGTCATTTAATTCTGCCTGAGACACCCTCTATGCGGCAGGCTTGGGTCTATCCGCCGAGCGCGGCTGGGAAATTTGGGTTAAACAGCGTAAAATACATGTAGGCCCGTTGATGAGTCATGAGATTGGTTTTTCGACTGGCTTGCATTTCCAAGTTGAACAAATATGGATTCAGCCGAACGGTAAGCGGACGGGATAACCGGTCAACATGGGGATGTGAGTGGCTGAGCGGAACAAACGTAGAAATAAACAGTCATGATTGAAACAATGAAGGGTCATGAGAGCGAATGAAGCGAATAGCTGTTTTTCTGATTCACCTGCTGTGTATGGTTGTGCTTATGGCTGTACCAGGCCCCGTTCAAGCGGCTCCATCCGCGAGTAACCAACAGGTTCAAGCGGTTCAGACGCTTGAAGATACATTGTTTGCGGTGCATTACGATCAGGAGAGCCTGGATGCCAGAGTCAGTCGCTTGGAAGAAACCGTTTTCGGCCAAGCCCAAACCGGCGCTACCTTAGATGCCAGAATTGCCAAGCTGAAGAGCGCCTTATCTCCTAGTGCTTTGGGCCCGTTATCGCCAACCGCCAAAGCCAAGTCAGCTCCCAATAATAATGAAGCCTCTCAAAACAATGCTTCGACTGCTTCCCAAAGTGTAAGTAAGCCTAAGACGACTTCGTCACAGCCGACTCCGCGCGCTCAGAGCCAGCCGGTTGCCTACCAGACCGCTCCCTCTTATAAGGCCATTCCGGCTCCGGGAGAAACCGATTATCCGACGGTCAGCCAGATGGAGCAGAAGCTGTTCAGCAAAACCTATACCCAGGAAGATATTACCCAGCGCCTAGCCCGCTTGGAAAAAGAGGTGTTCAAGGTGCCGCAAACCGGAGCCCTGGCGGATCGGGTGGATAACCTGCGTCTGGTGGTTCTGGGAGATATGGGAGCCCCCGGCGGCAATAATACCACTGCCTATAACGGTAGTCCCTCAGCGGGTTCGGCTTATAACAATTATCCGGGCCCCGCTAACGCATACCCTCCGCAGCAGTACACTCAAATTCCTCCCTCAGGTCAGGGGTACCAGCCTTATTACGGCGGCTCGGCGAGTTATCCTCAGTCTCCGAATTATGGAGCCGGTCGTTACGGCGATCCGTATTCGGGTACTCCCATTGCCTCCAGTCAACCGTATGGTGGGTCATATTACGGTCAATCTTATAACGGTGGCGATCCGGGGAGCTATCCGCCCATTGCTTCTGCTTCGCCCGGAACGTATGCGGGTGGAAATGGCTATGCTGCCCCGTCTGCCTCCGCTTCAACCGGTGGCGCGGCAACACCTGATATGCTGGCCGCCATGCAAGAGGTTGAAAAAGAAGTGCTCGGCCATACCTATCCGTCAGAACCGATGAATACACGGCTGGAGCGTTTGGAAAACAAGGTATTCCATGCCACCTCGCCCGAGCTGTCGGATGAGGAGCGTATGCAGCGGGTCATCGCGGTGTCCTCCGCCGGTGGCGCGCCGGAATCTAGAAAGACCAAGGCGAAGCATACCTTCCAGACATTATTGCCGATTATCCTAACCATTTTGCCGATGGTGCTGTTGTAACCCGACTATCATGAATGGATCCGCTTGGTGAGGCGCCCTGTTTGGCATACACTACCCTTATGATGGAATCCGCCGCGAATCTGTTGCCCTTGGAAGTGCTGGCCGTTGAATCACCGATTGGCCTGTGGTCCGTTTCCACGCAAAACGGACAAGTCGTGTCTGTGGATTATGTGGGCCCTGATTCGGATACCTCACTAAGGATGACGCCTGAAACCAAGCTGGAACAGCAGCTTGCTTGCATGCTGAGCCGCTATTTCAAGGGGGACAAGGTCGATTTTGAGCGTCTTCCAATCGCTTTGCCGATGGAAGGTCGCTTTCTGAATGATGTTTTGACCGCCCTACAACGCGTCCCGTACGGAGAAACGCGGGACTATGGTTGGTTGGCCAGAGAAATCGGAAAACCCAAGGCAGCCAGAGCGGTGGGTGGGGCGCTTGGACGCAACCCCATTCCCATCCTTGTGCCTTGTCATCGAATTATTACCAGAGACGGACTGTTGGGCGGGTTCATGCGCGACCATCCGGCCGGTGGCCGCATCAAGGAATTTTTGCTGGCTTTGGAAGGCCTCCGTTTTAATAAAGGTAGATTGGTGGTTTCCGGTAGCCAGCTTTTAAACTGACGCGCTTCCCCATTCCCGGAACGGCTTTGCCGCAGCTTGTCCGCCAGTTGCAACGATTCAATATCCAGGGTTCCCCAATTATCTAATTTTCGGTGCTTGCCGGCAGGGGCAGCAGACGTGCTGGCCGCATCTCCGGAAGGGCCGGGTGGATTCGATGGTGCCGGGGGCGCAGGATGTTCCTCGTCGTTTTTACGCTTGCGTTGGGTTTTGTGGTAATTCTCGGCCATGCGCACCGCCGCTTCCGGGTTAACCTCTCCATGTCCCTGCTGACTGACTGGAAGCCCAGGCAATTTCACCGAGCTTTTCTTGAGGATTTCCCGTACTTCCGCAGGGGTCAGCTTGGGATTCACCTGGTACATCAGGGTGATCAGGCCGGATACATACGGGCTGGCGAATGACGTGCCGTTGACGAGCTGCTTGGGATTTCCTTTGTATTTATCCCAGCTGTAAACCATCATGTCCGCTCCGGGCGCAACCACGGTGGGTTGCAGTTTCCGGTTCAGGTTATCGCCAATGCTGCTGAATTCGGCCAAGCGGTGGTCGGCCCGTTTTTCGCTGCCCTGTGTATTGACCGCGCCTACCATAATGACCTTATCCAGAATGTAATCCAGCTCTTTCTTTTCATCTGCGGTCAGCTTATCCACATCCAGCCCGAAGGCGCTTAAGGTTCCCAGTTGGGGGAAGCCCGGATTTTCGCCTTCATTGCCGGCGGCGAATACAATCTGGATCCCCGCTTTTTCGGCCAGATCCACCACATTTTTGAACTGCTTCAGAATGTCACGGATATCTTTATAAAGAAGGGCGTTTTGGTTACTGAAACCCCAGGAGTTGTTGATGACCCGAATGTTGTTTTCTCCCCGCAGTTTGCCCTCAATAATCTTTTTATAGACCTCCATCGGGTCTTTGCCGGAGAAATCGGGCCATTTGTCCGAATAGGCCACGGCGTCCGGGGCGACCCCTTTCAACTTGCCGTTAGCGGCCGCAGTACTCATCACCATGCTGGGGTGATAGTGTTCCGGCTCATCCGCCTGTGCGGGCAGCTTTACCCGGTTCTGAAAGGCTTCCTCATTGGTGTGATCCACATAGCCCCCGTCAATAATGGCCAATTCCACCCCTTTGCCGGTAATGCCCTTGACATGCAGCCGCTCAACGCCCAGGCCGGGGTAAATCAGATCCTTCACGATCTTGTGGTCGGGATGGTCGACCTCCAGCCCATAGTTATTGGAAAGCAACGCCGAAAGCGCATGGCGCTTGAAGTTGGGGTCGCTGCTTTTGGCCGCGAATTCTTTAATGGCATCCACGCCTCCCTTGAACTGGTAGAGTGTATTGGCCGCGTTAATGCGCACCGCCCGCATGGCTCGGCTGGTATTCGGGGTTTCCAGCACTTTCAGCAGTTTATTGCGCACCTTGTTCAGGCGGGTGTCGCTCACATGCTCATTGGCGTCCGGCGCCAGCTTGGCCAGCGGCTCAATCACGTTGCTCTTCAGGATTGGGTCTTCCATAGCGTCCAACATCACGTCCAGCGCTTTGGCATCCCCGATATCTCCCAGCGCCTTAATGGCGTTCAGGCGCAGGTTGGCGCCCGTAACGGCCGGGTCTCCGCTGTAGCTGGGGTCCGCCTTCCAGTCAATCTTGCCCTTTAGCGGATCCTTTACGCGATCGATCAGATACTTTACGGCCTTTTTATCTTCTAACAGGCCCATAATCCGAAAAGCTATCATTTGGGCCACGTTGGACTTATCGCTTTCGGCCAACCGGGTCAACACCGGGCGCAGCTCATGCAATTCCGGCTGCAATTGCTCCGCTAGCTTGGCATCCGCATTAAAATCGTCATTCTTATCCGCGAATTCACCGGGATCTTTGGGGTTAATACGGGCCATTATCCCGTCCTTTGGTAAGCCGGCACGAATCTCCCGCTCGGCCTCTGCCGTCAGGAGCGGATTGTTGGCCGTTTTCATGATGTCCAGCAGCCGGGTTTGCAACTCTGATTCCGCGGCATCTTTACCCTTGGTTTGGGAATCCTCATGCAGAACCTTTAACACAGTCGCGAGCAGGCGTTCCTGATCCTTGCCGGATAACTTGCGATCCTTGCTATCTGCCATATGGATGGCGGCGGAAATCGCTTCGGGATCGCCCATTTGCACCCAAAGCTGGGTGGCGGTCAGCGAGAGTTTGTCCCGGTCCTGTGGGGAGCGGGCGGGTGCGGCAAGCGACAAGATCTTGATGGCGGTTGCAGCCTGGGCAACCGTTTGAGGGGAGACCCCCTTCACGGCTGGCGGGGTCACCATCATGCCCAGCACCAGCAGGGAAATCTGACGTGTTTCCAAATCATAATCGGCATGCAAGGCCCGGTTGCTGAGGGCTTGCACGTAATCATCCCCGTTTTCGGCAATGGTGCCCAGAAAGTCGGTATATTGGGCCAGATTGCTTCGGGTGATGCCTCCGGCCACCTTGAAAAACGCTTCGGGGCTGATCAATTCCAGGGTTTTTTGCTTGGCGGACTGTTCCTGGGAGGATAATAAGGCTTGTAACGCCGCTTGCCGAACAATCTTATCTTGCGCATACAGGTTGGGATAAACGTCGCTATTGTAATTTAAGCCATTGCGTTCGCTAAGAACCTCCAGGGAGCGGGCTTTAATCTCCGGGTGATTGCTACGGAGGGCCATTTTAATGGAAGTAGTGGCTTCGCGATCATTGTGCAGTGAAAGCGCTTCCATCAGGCCCAGCAGCAGTTGGCTGGCAAACTGCTCCTGTTGCTCTTGAAGCAGGGCAATCTGCTGCAAGGCTTCCAGCAGATTGATGGTTTGCCCATCCGGCTTTTTGACCGACACTTTGCGTTGCAGCTCTTCCAGTTCTTTTTTAGGGATGGCTTTCAGGATTTCCTTGACCGGCTTTTGGTAGCGCTTTTCCAAATCCTTGTGGAACTGTTCTTCGGCTAACTCCGTGGCGCGAATCATCTCGCGCACCTCGGCCTCTTTCATCTGGGTCAGCGCAAGCGTCTGGCGGTACTCCTCGTTCAAGGCCGTCCGTCCCCGGACCACATTCAGCTCGCTTACGCCAAGAAGCAGGGTTTTAATTTCGTCCATCAGTTTTTGCCGGGTTTCGCATTCCTGCAATTTCTTTTCATAGCAAAGATCAGCAGCTGGGTTTGAAATGCGTTCGGTCATCTTGCCTTTGCGATGCTCATAGGTGTCCAGTAGCGTGTCCGTCAGCTCTGTCGCCGTAAATCCGTCCGGATGGGTGCCGCTGCCGATTTGGGATAGAGCGGCGGCGGCGGCGGTACGAACCTCCACATGCTCCTTCTCGTCCAGCAGCTTCATCAGGTGAGGGATTGCGTTAATGCTGCCTGCCCGGCCCAGCATTTCGGCCAGCATGGCTTTC
>JAJQJM010000117.1 GCA_021323475.1 Vampirovibrio sp. | reverse complement strand
CTCAGAAAGGACGGGATGTGGTGCTTTTCAACGGCATTTTAAATTTAATGATCGAAAACGACTGGATTGATCATGAATTTATTGAACAAAATACAACGGGTTTTGAGGCCGTTGCGGAACATGTAAAACAGTGGACTCCGGCCAAAACGGCGGAGGTGACCGGAATTTCCGAAAACGCCATCCGGCAGGCCGCGGAATGGTGGGGGCTCGCCAAAACCAGCTACCTGCTTCATGCCCGTGGTATCGAGCATCATACTCATGGGGTCCAGAATGTTTTGAGTGCCATTAATATTGTGCTGGCATCAGGACGCCTTGGGAGAGAAGGGTGCGGCTATGGAACCATTACCGGCCAAGCGAACGGACAAGGGGGAAGAGAGCACGGGCAGAAGTGCGACCAGTTGCCGGGGATGAGAAGTATTGAAAACCCGGAGCATCGAGCTTATGTGGCATCCGTCTGGGGAGTCGATCCCGATGAAATACCGGGTAAAGGCGTAG
Organism: Vampirovibrio sp.; assembly: GCA_021323475.1. GTDB lineage: Bacteria > Cyanobacteriota > Vampirovibrionia > Vampirovibrionales > Vampirovibrionaceae > Vampirovibrio. Next base: position 17,240 of record JAJQJM010000117.1, on the reverse strand, counting down.
ACGCCTATGAGCTGTTCCGAAAAATAGAGCGTGATGAAATTAAAGGGCTGCTCTCTATTTGTTTCAATCCCATGGTGTCCTTGCCGGATAATAATTTCATTTCCAGGATGCTGGAAAAGCTGGATTTTTATGTGGCAATTGACTTTTTTATGAGTGAATCGGCCCGATATGCGGATGTGGTGTTGCCAGGTTCTCAACAGGAAGAGGATGAGGGCACGATAACCCAGGTAGAGGGGCGTATTATTAAAATCAATAAAGCCGTGGACCCTCCCGGAGAGGCACGCCAGGATTGGCGGATCATTCAGAATATTGCCGCTGCCATCGGTCGAAATAAAGGATTTACGTTTAATTCCCCTCAAGAGATTTTCGAGGAGCTTCGGCTCGCCAGCAAAGGAGGAATATCCGACTATTCCGGGGTCACCTATGAAAAAATAGAGCAGCAATACGGCGTCTTCTGGCCTTGCCCATCGGAAGATCATCCGGGAACACCCAGGTTATTTGAGAAAGGATCCTGGAATCCTATCGCCAAGGGGAGTGGCCCGTTTTACTTCCCAGATGGTAAAGCCCGGTTTCTGGTGACGGAATATACTCCCCCGGCGGAAGATGTGGATGCGGAGTATCCCATCATCCTAACGACCGGGCGGGTGGTGAGCCATTTTCTATCCGGCAACCAAACCCGGCGTATTGGCCCCTTAAGCGATCAATACCCGGAGCCGAAAGTTGAAATCCATCCCAAATTAGCTCAGAGACTTGGCATCCAGGAGGACGATTGGGTTCAGGTGGAGAGTCGCCGCGGGGAATGTACGCTCCGTGCCATGATAGTTAAAACCATTCGGCCGGACACGGTATTTGTGCCCTATCACTGGGGAGGGCGCAAAAGTATTAATCAACTCACCGTGTCCGCCCAAGATCCGATTTCCAAAATTCCAGAGTATAAAGTCTGTGCCGTTCGGCTAAAAAAGGCGGCCAAAGCGCCCGAATACGCAGCCGTGCTTGAACCGCAACAATAGGGGAAGTATATGCCTGTTCCAACCGAATTCGCATTTTTTATCGATCCGAACCGCTGCATTGGTTGTCAGTCCTGTGTCCAGGCATGCTCCGAATGCGACACGCACAAGGGACATTCCATGATTCACCTGGAAACGGTGAATCGACCTGATTCCCCGCAGACCGTGCCGGTAGTCTGTATGCATTGTGACTTTCCAACGTGCGCGGAGGTATGCCCCGCCGATGCCATCAAAAAGACGGGGGACGGCATTGTCCAGACCGCCCGTGAGCCGCGTTGCATTGCATGTAACAACTGCGTTTACTCGTGTCCCTTTGGCGTTCCTAAAATGTACAGCGAATTCAGCCTGATGATGAAATGCGATATGTGCTATGACCGAACTTCTGTCGGTAAAAAGCCAATGTGCGCCAGCGTATGTCCTAGTCAGGCCCTGTACTTTGGCACTCAAAAAGAGATCGAAACACTCAGGCCACGTTCCAAGCCGATGAATGAATTTAATTTCGGCAACCAGCTTATTAAAACCAAAGTATTTATGATGGTTCCCAACGATCAACCTTCTCAGCTGGATGTTACTGATGCACTCGATCATGGCGTTGTTGGGCAGGATATCGAAGAAACTTTATTTTCAATGGACCTTCCAGAATTTCTGGAGCCCATAGGAGGACAACAGGTATGAATCCAGAGTCAACCTCGATTCAAAATACGACGCAACCGATCCAGGAAAAGACCAAATGGCGCGAGGACTTTCCGGTAGATGTTCCATTAGATAGCTATATCAGCCGAAGAGAATTCGTCAAATTTCTGGTCATGATTAGTGGCGCTTTCACGTTGGGACAGTTTTGGATTGCGTTTATGACCTACACACGAAAGCATGCAGGGCCGGCACTCACTCAAAAGATTGCAGGCATTAATGACATTCCGGTTGGCGGATACCTGGCGTTTCACTACCCAGACCACCGTACAACCTGCTTGTTGATCCGGCTGGAAGAGAATCAGTTTGTGGCCTATGACAATCGATGCACCCATTTGATGTGCCCTGTTATTCCCCAAGTGGAGAAAAAGGAGCTGTTTTGCCCGTGCCACAAAGGTCACTTTAACCTGGCGGACGGCCGCCCAATCGCAGGGCCTCCCAGACGACCCCTTGCTAAAGTCAGGCTGCAGATCAAGGGCGGCGATATTTATGCCACAGGCTTGGAGGCCGCCACTCTATGAATAAACCTCCTATGACTTACTCACAGAAGCTAACGATTGTGGTTGGCATGCTTGGTTTTGTGCTTTTATTGGTGATTATGCAGCTTTGGTTGCTCATGGCCACAATGAATGCGTTTCTAGCGCATGATGATTCCATTGTCTGGCCTGCCGCCTGGGCAAGCCTCGCCTGTTTTGGGCTGACACTGGGCCTCTTGATCAATCTTTACCGCATTGAGAAATAGGGTTTAGGCTGTTCCTTGAGCAAAAAAATTCTCTACCGCCTGATGCGCATTACTCAGAATGCTGTCCCCATCTCCTAAGAGGAGTGTATCAAACTCTAAAGAAAGCAGCCTCTTCAAGGATTGTTTTGCGGCTTGAGGGTTCAGATATTTATCTGACGGGAGCATGGCAAGACTGCCAGCAGGCTTTCCAATGAGGGCATCGCCAAGGATTAAAACGCCCGTCTCTCGCATATACAGGCCACATTCACCGGGTGTTTTCTGGTTTGGTAAATGGATGATCTCAAAGGCATCCATGAAACATTGGTTATCGTTTAAAAAGATGTCTGGAGAGACTGTAAGTAGCGGGACATCTAATTGATGAATAGCAATTGGAATATTAAAATAGCTTCGGAATTGCTGACTTTCTCTTTCATGGTCCCGGTTTGTTAAGATGACGGCAGACGTTTGCCCTAGAGCCGCTAATGCAGCCAGAATGTCCGGGGACGCCAAGGGTGGATCAATGACGGCAAGCTCGTTGGCTACCTTAACAGCATAACCATTAAAGTTCATTTGTTTTTCGTGGGAAAAAATAGACCAGGACCATATATTGGGGAATATCTGAGTCAGGGAAGTTTTTAATTGTGTCATTGAGTACACTCCATTCAATCATTCTTCCAAATGGATAATTTATCATCCTATCTCAGGGTCTAGTTGTCACCAAGGGCTAATCAACATTCAAGCTCAACCCCAGCACAGCGCTGTGGTCAAATAGAGGATATAACGTCTTGCGGTTGTAGCGGATGGCAATGCGTCGGTCATGTTTCAACCGTGGCTAATCGGTTAAAAGTGCCTTTATTTCAATTGCTCTGTTGGCAACTTTCCGTGTCTTAACGGTATGGTTCGGTTATTTTTGGGCGGAATATCGGCTTCTGAACGAGATTTGAAGGCGGTTGTGGCTTATCGACCCAAGCTGTCTGGGTCAGCCGATTCGAACAGGGGGCTTATGCAACTGGAGCTATGACAAGTTATGAATTGGTTGGCTTTCAAGTGTGTAGCGTTGGGCATTCTTGGTATTTTAAGACCTGTAAATACTTATTTTGAGCTTGGTATTGAAGTTCATTTTTTTGTAAAAGTCTATTATTTCAGGGTTTTAGCTTAAAATTCTATGGAAAGCTCATCAAATTCTGGCATTTAGGCATTTTGATAAAAATCTTTGCTTTTTTTATCATATAGCCTGATTGGCTAGTTGTGGAAAATTAAAATCAAGGCTATAGTGCATATAAATGAGAGGCCGTTGCTTTGAACGGCTGACCTTTATGATCGATTGGGCTTCAGAATTTCTGGGGCCTTTTACTACGTGCAGAGAAAGGAGAAGCCATCATGGTCGTTTACAATCATTGGGATGCCCAACAGTGCTATGTGTGCGGAGAACGATATGAGCCGTTGCCTGACGAGCCGGATCAACAGATTCAATCCAGCACACTGCTTCATGAGCTCTCCGAATTTTGGCGCTGCTTGGGGTGTGATTTATCAAAAAGAATGTATCTCCCGCTCTCAAATGGGCTTACCTGTTAGCATTCGTGCTCCTCCGCTCTATGAGAAAACTCGCTTGATCGGCTTTTAAAATAGGCTATAGTAATTCATATAGCGGCTCCACGGAAAGGAGTCGGTAAGCCAGTATTTTTCCATCATCTGGGCTTCGAAGTGATTCGGAGCCCTTTACTACAATAAGAAAGGAGTAAATTAAATTATGGTCTACAATCACTGGGCAGCTTCTCAATGCTACGTGTGTGAAACGATTTATGATCCAATGTTGGGAGACACTGCACGAGGGGTCCCCCCGGAAACGCAGCTGGAGAAGCTGCCAGACGATTGGCGATGTGAGTGCGGGGCAAGCAAAAGAATGTACCTCCCCAAACACCCCGAATAATTCAGAGGCGGTTTGACCGCCGATATTAAAAGATACGACTGCTAGGCCACTCTGTTTCAAGATGAGGCTTGGATTTTGTGTTGCCTGAAAATTGCCTGCTGCCTATGTAGCCAAGGGCAGCAGGCCTTGGTATCTGCGTCAATACAGTTTAAGAGGAAGCAATGATATTTAAATTTTATTCCGTTTCAAGAAAATGTCGGGACATCATCCTGATTGATTTTTGCCATAACGGCTGGCACATCAGATACCATGATAAAGAGGCTTTCGTGGATAAAAGCTGCCATCCGACCTTTCAAAAATGGATTGAAGAAAACGAGTGTATATTTCCTTCGGGGCTGAATGATGCCTTTGAAGAGCTTTGGACCGTCATGCATAGCGGGTATCTGACTGAGGATGAAAGTCAAGCGCGTTTAAGCCGGTTCTCTGAGTGGATGAGCTTATTTAACAAGTAAGGAATCTGTCAATGAGCATTAATAAGGAATACCTTCCATCTAACGAGAAAATTCGTAAGATTCTGTTCCCCATCGATGGTTCAGAGTCATCCAAGGCTGTGATTGAATGGGGCATCCGCAACCTGGATCATTCTGAAACATCGATCTATCTGTTGATCGTGATTAAATCTCTCGATCATGATTACAGCCCTACTGTAACTTCTCAAATCCTGGAAGAGGCCAAGTGCCGGTTTAAAGAGAGAAAATTCCTGGTGGAAAAAACTGATTTTGTGGTGAGCAAAAGTGTCGCTTCAGCTATTTGCCAGTATGCCGATACAGAAGGCATTGCGCATATCATTATGGGCTCGCATGGAAAAACCATAGGGCCGATAATATTTGGCAGTATTAGCCGCGCCGTCATGGAAAAAGCCAGACAACCGGTTGTCATTATCAAAAACCCACATCTCCCATTGCTGGAAACGGCTAATCCGAATGAATCCGTCAGAACCCATGAGCGGAGCGTCTTGGTTCCGGTTGATAATAACGATGTTGCCGAAAAATTAATCCCCTTAATGTCTGAGCTGTTCGATAAACATTCGGCTGTTATTCACCTTTTGCATGTGGTGGTACACGATTCGCACAATGCAGCCCATATCAACAATCAATTTGAATCCGGGAAGAAGATCCTTGAAAAAAACAAGGAAACCTTTGAGGCGGCAGGCTACTGGGTGGCGGCTGCGGGGTACGAGTCTGGTGATCCGGCAGAGGTGATATTCAAGTACGCTGAAAAACGTGGCATCGATCAAATCTCTATTTTGTCCCAGCATCTTTCCAATATTGAAAAATTGCTGTTTGGAAGTATCAGTACCGTTTTGGTCAAACAAAACAAATACAAAGTACTGGTTTTCAGCTGCGGAAAAACAAAAAAGGACACGAGGCAACCTGTTCATTAATACGTCAGCATTTATTTTGATTCCAATACTGGTACGACCAGGGTGGTTCTCCCTTTCAATTAGAGAGGGAGAGAGAGGCAATTGTACAGATTGCCTTAACCCCCGACCTCTGCCTTCAGAAACTTTAGAAAGATAGCCAATGCGGGGTTGCTATCTTCTTTGCGCCATGCGGCATAGATGGACCAGCTTGCCTCAGACTCTTTTTGGGAGAAATAATTCAATCCCGAAAAATTCGGGCTGCAAAAAGATGGCGGGAGCATCGTGACTCCAAGACCAGCCTTGACCAGAGCGAGAAGACTGGTTACATCGGCCACTTCCTGTACTATTCTGGGATGAAAGCCATAATCAGTACACAACTGCAAGATTTGGTTGTGCAAAACCGGTGAGTAATCCTTGGAAATGATGACAAATGGGGTATCTTGGCACTGGCTCAGGTGCGTGACCCGGCTGAAGGTGGCGTGACTTGGTGTGATAAGTGATAACTGTTCTTGTGCCACCGGCAGGATATCGAACTCTGACGATGCCGAAGATAGTCTTACAAACCCTATATCGAGTTGCTGACTGCGAAGCGCTTCTAACTGCTCATAAGTTGAGAGATCTTTTAGGATTAACTCTATGCCCGGATGGCTTTGCCGAAGTTGCACAATGAGCCTGGGAACCATTTCAAACGCGTACAGTCCAAACCCAATCCTTAATAACCCTTTCTCCCCTTGGGAAATCTTCTGTCCAAGTAGACAAAGCTGCTCATACTGGGCAATAAAAGCCTTAGACTCTTGTAGAATCTGCGCGCCAAAGGTGGTAAGCCGGGTTCCTTGCCTGTCACGATCAAACAGAGGGCTGCCGAAGAATGCTTCCAATCTCAGAATCTTTTTTGTTAAGGCTGGTTGAGTCAGATTGAGCAATTTGGCTGTACGTCCATAATGCAGATATTCTGCAAGTAGAACAAAGGCTCGTATCTCCTGAATTTCCATAACTATCCTGTGGTTGATTACCATAGATTATCACGGATATGAAATATGGCGATTTTAAGAATGTATAGCTCTGAAGGATAATGAAGCTCTGGTACAGAATTTTTACCTCGTGATTTCCAATGCTCTCCCCATTGTCCTTGTTTCGCTTTTACCTGGTTTCTCTCTGGTGCCTGGTGCTAATGCAGCCCTGTCCTGCATTAGCACAACAGGCACCAGCCAATCCTTCAAAGGTATGGGCGATTGAACCCACCCTGTTGCTACATTCCCAAGTCACCATTAGCAAACATGGGCACTCTGAATTAGAAACAGACAAGCCTTATACCTTGGCTGAATTAATAAATTTGGCAGAAGAGCGAAACCCAAAAACGCGTGTCGCCTGGGAGAAGGCCAAACAATTTGCGGCTCGCCTGGGTATCGCTAAAAGTGAGTTGTTCCCAACATTAGCAGCCGTGTCGACACTCGAAAACGACAGTACGGCAATGTATTTCTGGACGTACTATAAGCAGAACCTCTATCTGTTTCGACCTGCCATAGAACTGACTTACACCGTATTAGATTTTGGCGAAAGACGGGCCAGAATTGATGAGGAAAAAGCGGCCCTGCTTGCCGCAAATTTAAACTTCAATGAAGCACACAGGCAAGTGATCTACGATACGGTGAGCGCCTATTACAATGTAATGCTGGCAATCAGCCGGAAAAGAGCGGCGGAGGTCACGTTATTTAATGCCAAAACTGTTCAGGAAGCGGTTGAGGAACGTCTGGTTCAAGGGTTGGCGACACTGCCTGACAAGCTTGATGCGCAGGCCGCTACAGCCAAAGCAGAGTATGAACTAGCTTCCGTGCAAGGTGAAGAGGAGATAGCCAGAGGCAAGTTGGCCTCAATTCTCCGGGAATCGCCATTGGTTAATATCAAACTGGAAAACCTGAGCGAAACGACTAATTTGGATATAGTGATTCCAAGTGCGCAGCATGCAATAGAGGAGGCTTTGCATTTTCGTCCGGATTTTCTAGCAAAAATTCAAAGGATCGATGCAGCCCAGGCTGAAATAAAACTGAAGCGGGCAGCATATTTTCCCAAGCTGACTATTTCCGCAAATTATGGCCGGTTAGCTGCTTATGCAAGTCAGGATTATACGCCGTTTCTTTTCGGGCAGGTGCCGGTTTATCAGATTGAAGCAAAATTTCGTTGGGTTCTGTTTGATGCCGGACGACGCAGAAATGAACTGAACCTGGCCAAAGCTCATTACGCTGAAGCTGTTGCCGAAGAGCAAGAGCTGAAGGATCAGGTTGAGTTTCAGGTTTGGAAGGCATTTGTAAACGTACAGACGGCCAAAAAACAGCTCCAGGCAGCAAAAAGTCAGTTAACTGCTTCTTTGAAATCCTATGAGGCTGCAACGGAAGCTTACCATTACGGGGTAAGGCATCTGATCGATGTGACCACGGCACAAAAGAATTTGGCCGTGGCCAGAAATAACTTCGTGGAGGCTCGGATCAGGTTATTAGCCGATGTGGCTGAACTTGCGTTTCAAACGGGTGATCTGGTCCATATTGGAAATCCTGCGAGGAGTTCCAATGAGTAAGGTTAAATCATTCTCGCAATACTGCATTTCGAAAGTTCTATATCTCTATAAACTCATAATGCCTCTAGGCATAGTTACTGGGCTATCAGGCTGTCAAAGAGGACCATCGGTTGATATTTTCGGTTCATTTTTCCCTGTCTGGTTCTTTTGTCTTCTTGGCGGCTTCACACTGACATTCATTGCACGATCTCTATTAGTACGCACCAGGCTGGACCAGGATATAGGGCCTTTGGTAATCGTTTATCCCTGTTTAACGGCTCTGTTCTCTTCCGTTCTATGGTTAATCTTCTTCTCATAGTGCACGAATGATAGGCTTACCATGACTCCAAATTTAAACAGAAAGCAAGTTGGCCGCCTGCTAGGAGGCGTCGTTTTATTAGCAACTCTGGTAGCCTGCCTTACGGTATATCAGAGAACGGTCTATTACCCCCGGACAGATGATGCGGAAGTATTTGCTAACTTTATTGGTATCGCACCTGAAGTGAGTGGCCCCATCACTCATATTTATGTTTCCGATAACCAATGGGTGAAAAAAGGCACTTTGCTTTTTGAAATTGATCCGGCCCCTTTCTTATATGCGTGGCAGGCAGCCAAATCGGAACAGAGTACATTGGAGGGGCAAATACGTGACTTGCGGCGGAAAATTGCCGCTCAAAGAAGTGCGATAAACTCTGCAAGTGCGCAAATAAATGTTTCGGACGCTTCGATTCGACACAGCTCAGCAGGCATTAATGCAGCCCAAGCCGGAGTTGAGAATGCAAGAGCGGGGTTAGTGAGAGCAAAAGCTGACCTTGTGTATGTAACCAGCAATCTGAGGCGATTGGAAGGCCTGCTTAAAAAGCAATTTGTGACGGTTGATCAAGTCCAACTGGCCCAAACGGATGTCAAGAATAAAGAGGAAGCGGTTCTACAGGCCCAATCTCAACTGGCTTATAGTGAGGCCCAACTATTTTCTGCCAAAGCGAAATTGAATGAATCTGATGCCCAATATGCCCAAAGCCAAGCCAAGCTGGATGAATCTGTTTATAACGTAAGCATTCTTGATCCACTAATTGAACAACGGCAAAAAAAGGTTGCGGATATCGACACAGCGGCGTATAACTTGTCCCGTTGCCGAATTTATGCACCATTTGATGCGCGTGTCACCAACTTAATGATCTCTGAAGGTGAGTATGCCCGTGCCGGCAAAAAGGTATTTACATTAATAGATACCCGGAAATGGTGGATCATTGCGAATTTTCGTGAATCGCAAGTTAGCTACACAAAACCAGGCACACGGGCCGATGTCTATGTCATGTCGGAACCCCATGTTCGATATGAAGGAATTGTGGAGAGCGTAGGATATGGGGTTGCCCCGGACAGTAACCTGATTGATGGCCTATCTGATACGTTGCCGGATGTGCGACGTACTTTGAATTGGGTACGCCTGGCTAGCCGGTTCCCGGTAAGAATTCGGGTACTCAATCCTTCAAGCGAGCAGTTCCGCATCGGCGCTTCGGCTACCGTTGTCATGAGTGATAAGCCCCATAAAGCGGAGCAAAACAAACTATAGAGAAATATGCGATGGCTGTTCAAATATCAGACTATGCAAAAGCTCCTTCTCCTTCATGGTTTATGCAATTTTTGAAGGATGAGCTTAAGCCTTATCCGTCCTAACCATGCTGGTGGTCATGACCCTGCGGAGCCCCAATAGCGGGATTGGTATATTTTTTGGTTTAACGATTTCAAGAGAAAATCCGGCAAGCACCATAAAAGATGGGTTTCAGACAATTCTTGCTTTTATAGCAGGCCTTGTCTACGTGTTGATAGGGGTCACCATCTTTGTCAATGATCAGTTACCTCACTTTATTTTTATCGCGCTCAGCTTGGCGGTCATGTTCTTCGTTATGCGCACCCTGAAAAGTTATAGTGCGGCTTTTGGCTTTTGCTTCATTGTGGTTACGGCTCTACCCGTATGGGATTTGCCATTTCCTGTAGATGCGCATGTTGATGATAATTTATGGGCAGTCTTTGGCGTCATCTTGGGAGTTGGCATTACGATTGCTGTCGAGTATATTTTCTCACCTCGACAAAAACAAACCGAAGAGATTCAAAACGGGCTTACCCATCGTCTGAGCGCACTGCATTCCCTTTTTCAGGCCTATTTGGATGAAAAAGACATCCAATGCTCTCAGGAAATGGAAGATGTTAAGCAACTGGCCCGCATTGGAGTAGGGCGCCTGCAGAGGTTTTTGGCCCGTTCCAGCCTGGATGATGAACCAGGTTTTCAAAAAGCAAAGTGGAGAGCTTTTATTTCCATTACTGAACGTTTAATAGATACGGCCTCCAGCTTGGGTATCCCCAGGAAGCAATTGACGCACAGGGATAAGTCACGATTACAAGAACTCCAACAGGCGTGTTCAACGCTGATCGCTGGTATTGAATCAGGAGACTTAATATCATTTGATGACTGGAAATTTCCCTCATACTCTTCGCGTGCTTTACCCCTCCTGTCCGAGCTTGAAAAGAAATTTAAGCAACTTCCTCATACGGATATAAAAATAGAAAGCTCCCGCCAACGATGGAACCTTGCATCTCTCCACTGGAAACAGCTTTTTATCGGGGATGCATTCTCTAATACGGAATATTTGCATTTTGCCGTAAAAGGAATGTTGACAGGCCTTGCGTGTTACACCTTTTATTCGGCCGTTGACTGGCATGGTCTAGGAAACAGCCTTGCTACATGCGTTATTACCGCACTCTCAACGATGGGATCTTCGAGGCAAAAGCAGATTTTAAGAATTGGCGGCGCCATATTTGGTGGGCTGGTCTTTGGTATAGGAACTCAGGCTTTTATTTTGCCTAACCTGGATACCATTTTCGGCTTTACGGTACTCTTTGCATTAGTTACAGGCGTATCGGCATGGATCACAACATCGAGCCCCAGATTGTCTTATTTTGGCCTTCAAATGGCTCTGGCATTTTATCTCATCATGTTTCAAAGCCCTGCTATTGAAACGTCATTGGAAATAGGACGCGATCGTGTTGTCGGAACTTTATTTGGATTGTTGGCAATGTGGTGTATTTTTGACCAGCTCTGGGTAAAGCCTGCCGTACAGGAAATGAAAGATGCTTTTGCGGCCAATATGCGACACCTTGGAGAGCTGGCGCAATTAATGCTCTCAGACTCCCGCTCTCTCGGCATGATGAATAGCTTGCGCGAAAATATTCGCCAATCATTTAATACAATCGATAAAAATGCCGACGTAATATTGTTTGAATTCGGAATCCAACGACAGGAACACCTATTTTGGCGATCCCGAATGAAAGCGTGGCAGAATTTACAAGAAGAGCTATTTCTTGCTCAGTTGGCAATCAATCATTATCGTGCCCACATACGCCTAACCGAGTGGCCAGAGAGCTTAAGGCAAGCCCTGCTTTCATTTAATGTCAGGTTAGATAGCGCCTGGAATACGATTGCTTCTTCGATACTTCTAACTCGCAAACTCTCATTCCCGGAAGAGTCACTTGAGGCTCAATTAATGCTTCTAAGGAAGGAGGCATTTATCTATTTTGGCTCAGAAAAGGATCCTGAGTCTATAAGGAGTGTTGAGGCAATTCTGGACTTGGATGAGAAATTGGTGGCTATTACAGAGCAGCTTAAACGAGATGTTATAGACAGCATCAGCCTGGTAAACAGATGAAACCATTTAATAAGCAAGGAGAAAATATGCCTACAGGAGTCAACATGAATCAACAAAAGATCTTATTTCCATTGGATTATACTGGTTTTTCGGAAGATATATTACAGTGGGCAGTTCGCTATTTAGACAATTCAACTTGTTCAATATCTTGTTTAATTGTTGTGGATACGCTTGAAAAGCTTGATAAGCTACATCGTGCTTCTAAAATTCTGGAGGAAGCAAAAAAACTATTTGAAACGTGGGGATTTAACAAAGTTAAATGCGATTTTATTATTCACCGGGACATTCCTAACGCTGTTTGTGATTATGCAAATACGAATAGTATTGATCAGATCATTATGGCCACCCATGGGCAGTCATTTGCGCGCATGCCTTTGGATAGCGTAAGTCAAAAAATCATGAAAAATGCAAAACAACCTGTCTTGATCCTTAAGAACCCTGCCTTGTCCACCACTGAAGAAGCTCACTTATCAAGGGACCAGGTTATTAGCATATTAATTCCCGTGAGTGATGAAAAAACTGCCGGCAGGCTTATCGCATTGATGGAAGGGCTGGTTAACAAGGAAGCAGCAGTCATTCATGTGTTGCATGCCGTTGTTTATGATACTGATAACATCGGCTATCTCAACATGAAGTTGAAAGAAGCTTCCCGGATTATTGAGAACAATAAAAGGGCGCTTGAAAACGCAGGATATTGGGTTGCAGACGCTGAAATTGCAGTCGGAGAAGTCGCTGATGTCATTAGTAAATATGCCAACGCGAAGAAGAGCGACTATATTGCCCTTTTGTCTTGGGGCCGATCTCATCTGAAAAGACTCTGTTTTGGCAGTGTGAGTGCGGGCTTATTAAAACAGAACAAGCATAAAATTTTCTTGTTCAGTGAAGGAAAAGCACTCCAGATAAAGCGGAAGGCGGTTGAAAGAATACCAATGCTGATGCAGCTGCGCCCCAGCATCAGGCAGTAATCTCATAACGCTAAAATGATACTTCATACGCATCAATATGATGCAAGCCAGTGTATCCTGCTCAGAATTGTGTGTGGCTGCGAAAGCCTTTGCCTTCCGCATTTCCAATGAAGCGTTCTGCTAAACGCTATGCCAGGGAAGGAAATAGCTGTTTCTGTTGATGTTCATTGGACGTTGAGCAGACTGCTTCGGATAGGGTGGAGCTGGCATCGTCTTTGATAATTTCCTTACCTGCGCCGCGGCAGGCAGGAAATTATCTGCCCGGATTCTATAACGAATGGTTAACGGGGTTTTTTGGGATAACCGCCGCCTTTTTTGGCAGGAGGCTTACCGGAGCTGGGCCGGGCGGGGCTTTTTTTCCTGGGGAAACGGTTCCCTGTATCCTCTGCTCCAGATGATAGCTCATCGGAACGTTTGAAACCGGGAGATTTTGTATTGCGCCTTGGGGTGAACCCTGCCGAATTACGGGAGGGCATTGAGCGGCCTGCTGGCCCCTCGGAAGCCCCTTTGCCCTGTCCGGCGATGACAGACAAGGTTTTGTTCATCTGTTTCATTTCAACCACTAACTGGTTTACAACTTTCAGCACTTCGTTGATTGTTTTATTTTCGTCCATTATACTTATTGCGCTCCATTTATGATGTACATGAAGATCTCGTAACTTACCGGGTTTCCTTTACTCGTCAGCCCAGTCATGGAGCATTTGAGAGTAGAGGACATTGAATCATATCACAGCCCCTTGGGTATTGCTGGGATTTGTGAACCTGCGGTGGCCAAATTTACAGCCCAACCACGGAAGTAAAGTGTCTGACCTCTGTTGCCAACTGGCTTAGGTTTCTATAGGCGTGAAGGCTTTCGTGCTATCTGGGCAGATGCAGCACTTGGGTTTAGAGTCTGTCATCGTTACGAGCCAAGGATTACTCTCAATAGTATTGAAGAACTTGCTGAGTTTAAATAGCAGGGTTTAAGTATATTATTAGTATTTCATGAATGAATAATGCTCATAATTTTCTTGATAAGGCGGAATAAACTATTTTGAAATGTCCTAATTTAAGAGGCGCAACAGTCATAAATACCGGGACTATATTCAACTTAAAATGAAGTCATTCAAACAGGAGTCAATCAATTTTCTTTCTTTTTTTCCCTAATAAATTTTAAACGGTTCTTCATCACCGGGAGATGGCAATCTAGGGAACCATAGTCCTTGATTTGGCGGATCCTTTTTGACCCAACCCCCACCTTGTGGTTTATACTGCTCTCTTATCTGTGCCCTAATTTCTGACTCCGTATATTTGCGTTGTTTTTCAGATGGTTCTGCTTGTTTGGAAGCGTTCCGATTTTCATCGGTTTCCACTTCATCCAATCGGCGTTTTCTGCTAGGAATTACATAAGAGGGCAACCCTCTTGCAATTTCGCTTTGTCGCTTTTGGATATGAGATTGAGAAAATGAGTATTGTTGTAGCAAGTCAATGATGTCTGACTGTCCCTGTTTAAGAGCCATTTCAACCGCTGAAACACCTGCGCTGTTTAATTTGCCTAAATCCGGCTTATATTTTAAAACCTCCTCAACGATTTTAGGGTTTTTAGTTTCTACCGCCAGATGTAACGGCGTATTTTCATCTGAGTCTACAGTGTTGATATCCGCCTGTTCCTCTTGAAGCAAGCGTCTCATGACCGGAAGCTCACTATGCATAACGGCACGAAGAAGCGCTTGATTCACACCAGGCTTTGCTCCTATGAGTTGCCGTGTCATCTGGCTCAAGCCCAGACGACTGGCAGTTCCCACAGAGGAGCTGCCACTGCCACTAAGAGCGTGAGGGCTGGCACCGGCATCCAATAACAGTCGGGCAATTGTCTCATGCTTACCAGCCAGGGCTCGCATCAACGCCGTTTCATTATGGATATTTGAATGCTCCACATTGACTCTTTTGGTTGCCAGTAGTTTCCTTACAATGGACTCATAACCCTTTCCTGAAGCTGTGATTAACGGACTAAAGCCTTTCAGGTTGGGAATATCAGGTTGAGCCTTGTACTCTAACAGCAGAGCGACCATCTTATCATTCCCCTGATAAGTCGCCTGCATTATAGGCGTGTCTCCCGAACTAGTAGAAATATCGGGCTTGACGCCGTGCTTCAGCAAGAGCTCGGCAATCTCAATATAGCCATTTTTGACTGCGGCCCCCAAAGCCGTATAGCCGCCAAGGTTGGTGCAGTCAGCCTGAATGCCTTTCATTGCAAGCAATTGGCGGACAATATCAATGCGCCCCTTAAAGGCCGCATTGATCAGTGGGGTATTGCCACCTTTATCCCGCACATTGATGTTGGCGCCGGACGTTCTGGCCGCTGACTCTACCATATTGGTAGATCCGCTTTCTACGGCAGTATGCAGCAAGCTAAACCCTTCTTTACTACTCCGACTGGGGTCGGCCTTGTGGCGGGTCAGCAATTCCACCATAGGCCGGTTTTTACGGAAAGTGGCATTACTTAGCGGTGTAAACCCTTTTTTGTTGGGTTTATCAACCTTTACGCCATGTTGTAATAACAGACGAGCAACCTCATACCTTCCATTAGAAACCGCCGAATTCAGCGGTGAGAATTCATCTTCATTGGGTATATCGGCATTAGCACCTAATAGAAGCAACTTGGCGACAACTCCCTCAAATCCTCTAAAGGCCGCACTATGCAAAGCTGTAAACCCTTTTCTGTTCCGGCTGTTGATCGTTTCTTTGGCGCCGGAGGCAAGCAACAAGTCCACAATTTCCTCGTTACCGGTTAAAGCGGCACTAATTAGAGGCGTATTGCCCTGCGCGTTCCTACTGTTGGGATTCGCTTTATACTGTATTAAGAGGCGGGCTGTAACAACATCGTTGGCATGCAACGCCTTGCCCAATGGGGTATCTTGGTGTCCGTTTGCATGACTGGGATTGGCTTTGGCCTCCAGAAGCTTCCTGGCGATATTTCGGTGTTTATGGCTAATCGCATTTAGTAATGCGGTATCACCATATTTATTGGGAATATCGACCTCGACTTTTTTCCCCGTGGGATCGATATTCTGTGCGTCCAGCAAGATATCTACAATCTCTTCAAAGCCCTTGGATGCAGCCGTGTTTAGAGGCGTAAATCCTTCCCTGCTTATAATATTGGGATCCGCTTTTGCTTTCAGCAGACGTTTCACCACTTCGGGATGACGTTCCGAGACGGCGTGATTCAATGCTGTAAAACCCGACTCGTCTTTTTCGTCCAGTTTGGCTCCCCGGGCAATCAATAAGTCCACTACGGGCCATGCGCCAATTTTTGCGGCGTTAATCAGAGGCGTATCTCCATGCCGGTTGGCTTTATTCATATCGGCACCGGCATCAAGCAAGATTTGCGTGGAAACCAGATCGCCTCTGAATGCAGCTTTGGCAAGCGGTGTATCTCCCATGCCATTGGCCAGGTTGCGCTGAGCGCCTGCTGCAAGCAATTTACGCAGAGCGCTGGCGCGACCGTACATAGCCGCCAGTAGGAGCGGTGTAAATCCATCTCCATTCTGCCGATCAATATTACCCGTATTCAGGATGAGCAAGTCCAGCTCAGCATCTGATGCACCTTTAACAATGGCCGTATCCAGCCGGGTTCGAAAAACAGGGTTTTCTACTTTGGCGGCCTGAGGCGCAGGCTCAGCGGGCTGAGCTTCATATTCTTGCTTGGCGAGAGACGGGTTTTCCAGATATGGAATTAAGTCGTTGCGTCTCAGCTGCCGAGCACGGGAAAGAGGCGTTTGATAGCGGTTATTTTCAGAGGCAGGATCGGCACCGGCAGCAAGCAATCTTTTGACTACTGAAAGATGGTTGTAATACACCGCGTTGGCAAGAGGAGAATGGCCTCTGTTATCCCGGAGTTCATAGTTTGCCCGCTTTCTTAGCAGCAAGTCGACTGTATCGATGTGGCCATTGATGCTGGCCCGATTGAGTGCCGTTAACCGATCATGGTTAATTGCATTAATATTGGTCTTATTTTTCCCCGGATGGTCCACAAGAACTTGAACCACGGGAGTATAGCCTTTGGCGGACGCGCTGTGTAACGCTGTGTTTCGGTAATCATAAGTCGGCACATTGGGATCTGCGCCAGCATCAAGCAGCATTTTTACCACTTGGGGTTGTTCCGAGGTGGCCGCCAAGTGAAGTGCCGTTAAGCCATCTCGATTATCTGCATCAATGTTGGTCTTAACTTTTCCCTGATGATTTAAAAGAACCTGAACAACAGAAGTATAGCCCTTGAGGGCTGCATTGTGTAATGCTGTGTTGCGAGGACCATAAGTCGGCACATTGG
>JAJQJM010000116.1 GCA_021323475.1 Vampirovibrio sp. | reverse complement strand
TGCAATCCAGCATCAGGTGAGGACCGAATTCAGAACGTACAACAGTCATGTGAGCTTAGCCCTCCCCTTTGGATTCAGAACTGACGGAACCGATAATTACTGGACTCGCCGTGGTGGTGGCCATTTGGGCTTCCACCTGAAAAGGCGACTCGATCATTTTCTGGGTCTCCACGTTCATCAAACCCCGTTTTAGTTCGGAGTAGAACGCGGAACCGGCATGGAACTTCTCCCGCAAAAAGTCATAAGCGACTTTGGGATCGCAACTGTTGCCGCAAGTAAACAGGTCCACGGCGGCATAGCCGTATTCCGGCCAGGTGTGAATCGCCAGATGCGATTCGGAAATGATGACAACACCACTCACGCCGAAAGGACTGAACATGTGGAAGTTTTTATCCACGACCGTGGCGCCGCAAGCGACCGCAGCCTCGGTCATCATGTCCTCAATCATCTGGACGTTGTTCAGGATGTTGGAATTGCAGTCATAAAACTCTGCCAAAAGGTGCCGTCCCAGGTTGACGACCGTGGAATCAGGTTTCACGTTCAATTCGGTTGGATCCTTTTCTGGTTGCGAGGAAGTAATAAAAGGTTTTGGGGCGATACTGTAAAAAAACGTACAGGATAGAAATTTTACAGACTCACCTCGACATTTCAAGAAAAATTTTGGCGGCGTCCGGTGAATGTTTTTGTATAAAGACGAAGGGTCTTCCCGAATTGCGCCCTGAATTTTCGGCGCTTCAGCCGGTCGGGGGCTTTTCAGGAAATCTTCCCAGCGGCTCGGCATGGGATTTTTCGAATGTCCGTGCGCTGATTTGTTGCGGGTTGTAACAAATTTGGGAAAAACTTTCGGAGGTAGACCGGTGGATATCGGTTTGGATGCGGTATGCTATTCCTGTTTTACTTGGCAGGCAGTATCCCCGAAATGAGCATGACAAAAAAGATCAGTCTTCTAATCCCGGTTTATAACGAGGTCGAATCCCTGGAAACCCTACTGGAGCGTGTGGAGTCCGTTGACTTTTGCGGTCTGGAGAAGGAGCTGGTCATCGTGGATGACGGTTCCGAGGACGGAACGCGGGATATCCTGCGGCGTTTGGAAGACCAGAAGCCTGCCTATCGCATCATCTACCATGCTCAGAACATGGGCAAAGGGGCCGCCCTGCGTACGGCTATCGATGTAGCGTCAGGTGACATCCTGGCGATTCAGGACGCTGATTTGGAGTATGATCCCAAGGATTATCCGCCCCTGATCAAGATGATTGTAGACAATAAAGCAGATGTGGTTTATGGAAGCCGTCTATCCAATAAGAAAACCAAGGACACCTTTGCGGGCCTGCATTACCTGGGCAATAAATTTTTGACCCTGGTGACGAATTTGCTTTACAGTACCCGCATTACGGACATGGAAACCTGCTATAAGGCCTTCCGTTCCGATATCATCAAGGGTATCAAGATCCGCTCCAACCGGTTCGACTTTGAGCCGGAGATTACCGCCAAGGTGCTCAAGAAAAAGTGCCGCTTGGCGGAAGCGCCGATTTCCTATAACGGCCGGGACTTCCATGAGGGCAAGAAAATCACCTGGGTGGACGGCCTGTGGGCATTAAAGGCGTTGGTGAAGTTCCGGTTCATCGATTAGGTTTAACAGTCCAATGCAGGGTTTCATTCAAGCGTATAAAACCGAAATTTTGTATGTAACCGGAGTGGTTTTGCTGGCTGCCGTGTTGATGGGGCTCATGCTCAACCCGTTTCTTACGGTGGTAAACCATGACAGCGCCATTTTCTGTATTCTGGCCCAATCCATCCTGAAGGGGAATTACCTGCTGGTTTCTGAGCCCAACCCGCAGCCGTATTTCACGTTTCCTCCCCTGTTATCCTTGCAGTTGGCGGGCCTGATGCTTCTCTTCGGCAATACGGATCTCCAGGCCATGCAATGGGTGTTCAAGGGCTACATCGATTTGCTGTTCCTGTGCAGCCTGCCGCTGTTTTATATCTGGGTTCGGCAGATGTTCAGCCGCCGGGATGCCATGATCCTGACTCCCCTGGTGGCGGTGAACCCGATTATCTTCAAATACAGCAGCGATATTCTCTCGGACACGCCGTATTGGGCCTCCTCCATGCTGGCGATATTTGCGGTCTGGCAGTTCCAGCGAACGATTGAGTCTCAAGCCGGTAAGCCGCTGCGTTGGTTTTTCCTGGCGGTGGTCATGATTATTCTCTGCGCGCTGACCCGCCAGATTGGCATGGCGCTGGTCATGGCTTTCCTAACGATTTTGGCCGTTCGCACACAATGGAAACTGCTGGTAACCGCCTCGCTCCTGTTTATTCTGACGGTTGGCGGCTGGCAAAGTTACGAGCATTTCTACCGTTCGCAGCATCGAAGCGACATCAGCTCCCTGAACCAGCAAGGGGTGCAGGAAGTGCTGGATAAGTCGCCTATCAAGCTGGAGTATGTAAAGCATTTCCTGATTGATCGCCCGGTGGATTTGGACCAGAATCGCTTGCAGACCAGTCCGGCCGTCTTGCTGCAAAATATCGCGGATCGGGTGCAGGCTTACACGGAGATGTCTCTGGATCGATTGCTGCCCACCCTGAAAGTGAAGATGGACGGGCACAAGGTTAATTTGACCCACTTTGCCGGCTTCTTGCTGCTATTCTGGGTGCTGTTTTTGCCGGGCCTTTGGCGGTTATTTTGGCGTTTCCCGTTTGGGGGGCTGTATTTAAGCGTTTATATGAGTGTGTTGCTGGTTTATCCATACATCAGCCCTCGCTTTTTGTTGCCGGTGTTCCCGATAATTTTGTTGTGTGCATACCTGGGCCTGTTGGCCGTTCGGGACAGGCTAACTCAGCAGGTGCCCCGGCTTAAGGAGATCGCTCCGCTGGTGGTTCCCTTCTTTTTGGTTTTGGCCTTGGCCGGGCATTTGCCGGATACGATTCGCTGGGTGCATGCGGGGCTTAAGCTGAAGCTGGCGAACCAGGGGCCGTCCTTGCGGAAGGGAAACCGGGCGTATTATGAAACGCTCTTCTGGATCCGGCAAAATACCCCCGAAAGCAGCCTAATCATCAGCCGTAAGCCGCCAGTGACCTATTTTTATAGCGGTAGACGCTCTACGGCGTTTCCGTTTACGGCCCATCAGGATAAGCTGTTCGCCTATATCGAGGAGAAACGGCAGCGTTACGGGCAGGAGTTTCCGCATATCTATATTTTTGAGGATAACGTATTCGGTAGCAGCACCCGCTACCTGAAACCCACAGTCGAGAAATACCGCGACCGCCTGACGCTGGTGTACACCGAGCCCGTGACCCACAGTCGGGTCTGGCTGCTCAAGTAATTCCCGCCCGTCACTAGAGGTTCAAACTGTTACTGAAATGCCTCGTCCGGCCAGAATCCGCCCGGCATGCCGGGGCATCCGAATCCTTCATGCGGTGCTCTGTGGCTAGCCGGAGTTTTATTGAGGTACGCCTCAATTTGATTCATGAGTGTTTCAATCTGATTGGAATTGGAAGGAGCCTCAAAATCCTGTGAAGGCCGTAAGGTATCAACCGATTGCCGTTTTTTGACGTTGGAAGGTGTGGCTTTTGAGGTTTGGGTCATTTTGCTGACACGCTTTTGTTGCGTTACGTCAATTTGCTGAGGAGACAATGCTTCCGGCCCGCCCGTAGCGGACGTTGTGTACTCCTTGCTGACACGTGGAGAGGCCGGTGGTGTGGCTTCCTGCTTTGAATATGCCTTGGCGGCCATGTCAAAATACTGGTTGGAAGGCGGCTCCTGCATAGGAAGAATCTCCTCGGCAGGTTGAGTTTTTTGAGCCTTGAGAGAAGTGTGCTGTGGCTTTGCATGACCGGCAAGCGCTTCAATCTGATTGGTGTCAGGCAATGCCTCGAAAGGTTGTTCTTCCATCACGTGAGATGGTTGTGTCGAGGAACTATTTGCCTGTGAATTGACTGACTTTCGCTTTATTTGACGATTCGAATTGGCGCTTTGCACTTTCAGGATCGTTTCATCGGCCGTAATGGTCTTGTCCTGGCCAATTTTAGCCGCCGTATAATCCTCTGCGGAAGGATGGGGTGTTTCTTTTACAGGTTTTCGTGTAAATGCTTTTGGGTACTTGAGTTTCAACTGCTCCATGCCGAGTGCCTGAGGCGCTTCGCGGGGCGATAGCTGGGCCGACTTGGCCATTTTTGTCCAGTAGCCAATTGGTATAAGGGGATATCCGGAGGCTTCATTTTTCGCTGGTATAGGCGGCAGTGGCAGCTCTTTCTCCGGTACGGGAGGCAGCGGTAGTTCTTTCTCAGGCACTGGTTTTCGCAACGGTACTTGCGAATACTTGATTTTTAGCTCTTCCGGATTCAAACGTTTAAGCGGCTGACTTGTTGGTGTCTCAGCATATTTGGGCCAATAACCACCCGGCATGCCTGGACACCCGAATGGTTCATCTTGTGGGGAAACCGGTGGTGGCATCTCGTTCGAGGCCGATTTTTGGGGACCGGCCTTTATAAAACTGCGATGCGCCGTATTGATGCCTGCAGGTCGCTCGACCGGTATTTCTTTAAAAGATGCCGGTTTGGAGAATTCTGAGGGTGGTGGTGTGCTACTGCGACGTGTTTTGCTGGATGAAAACGAGTCGCCCGATGAACTTGTCCTGCGGCTTCCCGATGATGAGGCCGTTTTCACGGATGGTGATGATGTCGGCCTCTTGACGAATTGAAACTTGGAAAACCAGGAATGTTGCAATATCTCGCTTAATTTCGGCAGCGACGCGCAACGATTCGTATTCAGTAATATCATGCCCGATAACCCTATCCTGCCATATCCCTTATTTCGGGATACCCTTAACCCAATAACCTATTTGCCCCTGCCTGCATAAAAACAATAAATAGGTTTTTTGTGCTGAGCGACAGGTTGATGGGAGAAGGTACTCCACGGTTCCGTTGAAAAATTTTGGATTTTTTATTTCTTTAGAAAGACTCAGATAATTGTTCAGGTATGGCATGCCTTAGGAATTCATTCAGGCTTGTAAGCCAGTCAGAACTGGCATCTGGGGAATAATACTGGACAGTGGGCCTTGGGCTGTGATACAACCTCGAAGGTTTTGTCTTCATGCAGATCCATTTTTGATAGCCTGGCCTTTTGGAATTAGGGTATTTTTCCGATGAGGGATAGCGCCTGTTCAGTTAGATTGAACTCAAGGGCGATTGTCCGGGCCTGAATCGCCTTAACGTAAATCAGAAGTTTTAAAGAAACAGGACGACCGATGCCGACTGTAACCAATCCGCTTGACGCGCCCCTTGCGCCACGGGCATACCGGGGCCCAATCATGCACTCCCTCAGTGCCGAGGAGCTGCGCTTTTTACCGAATGGGGGCTTATTGGTCAATGCGGATGGCCGGGTGGAAGCCTGTGAGAATTGGTCAACGCTGCAAGCCACCGGCAGACTGGAAGGAGTAGAGGTTTTGTCCTTGCCGCCGGATGCCTTGCTGGTTCCGGGATTCGTGGATATGCACGTACACTTGCCCCAAATGGAAGTGGCGGGTTGCCAGGAAAAAAACTTGTTATCCTGGCTGGAGCAACATATTTTTGCAGCGGAAGCCCGTTTTACCGATGCCAACCATGCCCAAAACGTCAGCCAATGGTTTTTTGAGGAGTTATTGCGGAACGGAACCACCACGGCGGCCGTGTTCCTGACATCCCATGACGAGGCAACCCGCATTGCATTTGAGACGGCGGAGCGGTTGGGCAACCGGGTCATCATGGGGCAGAACCTGATGGATGCCAATGCACCCGCCGCCTTGGTGAAGCCTGCGGAGCAATTGTTACAGGAGACTGAAGCGCAATGCCGGCAATGGCATGGCCGGGATCAGGGCCGTCTGCAATACGCCTGGATTCCACGGTTTGCCATTACCAGCACCGAGGAACTGCTGGCGGGAATCGGTGAATTGCGGCGCAGATACCCGGATGTGTACCTGCACACGCACCTGTCGGAACAGATTCCGGAGATTGAGGCCGTGAAAAATCTGTTCCCCTGGGCGAAAGATTACACGGACGTGTATGAAAAATTCGGCCTGCTAGGGCCCAGAACCATCCTGGCCCACGGTATTCATTTGTCGGATGACGAGCTGGACCGTATCCAGGCGGCAGAATCTTCGCTGGCCCATTGCCCCAGCTCGAACTTTTTCCTGAAGAGCGGACGATTCCGCTTGTTTGAGATTTTAAGACGCAAGATGCGCTTTGGCCTGGGTTCCGACGTGGGCGCCGGGCCGGAACTGTCCATGTTCAAGGTCATGAAAGACGGGCAGTTTATGCAGACAGAGGCCTTGGCTCCGCTGAATGCCCTGTTTTACGCAGCCACCCTGGGTGGGGCCAAGGCCCTGTTCCAGGATGACCGAATCGGCAATTTTGAGCCCGGCAAGGAAGCCGACTTCCTGATTCTGGATCTGCGCGGCAAGACCTGTATGGCATTGCCCAACGCCTCCCAGCAGGATACAGTGTCGGCTCTTACGGTGGAAGGTGGCTCACACGCGTTATTGTCCAAGCTGATCTATCTGGGCGATGAACGTCTGGTTCAGTCCGGCTTTATTCGCGGGCGGCGGGTATACCAGGCCGGGCTTATCCCGTAAGTTAACGGTTGTTTTCGTCTGCAAGCAGCCCTACATGCCCGTGTCTCATGGTTCAGACCTTTTGGGCCGTTCGTCAAGCGCGATTCGGTGAGTTTGCAAAGATTGATTACAGCAGATGGTGGATCTCTCCAAAAAGGATGGCGGTTACTATTGAAATGGTTCAAGATGGGATTATCATTTGAATCACCATCGATTGATCCAATTGGGAAACAGACCGGTCCGATCCAGACCATAGTCCAGTGAAGTGAGTTCAGCGTGGAGCTGCCACATGACGCATTTGTTGAATGATGAAGAGCCCCAGGGGATGGGTGCGCCTCGGTCCAGACTATGGACAGGGTATGACACACCGTTGCTTCAGGATTTCTGGGAAACGTTCACCTTGTTGTGGGCGCAAACGATTCGACCGGCCTGGAAAGCATTTCAGGCAGTTATAGTCACGCTGCTGGGTCAGGCTAAATCCCAAGTGTCCAGGCAGTTCCAGCGTCATGCTGCACAATCCGTTCAATCTGAACAGAGGCGCAAGACAGCGGCGTTGGCCGAAACAGTTAACCTGTCCAGTGAATCCTCCCTATCCCTTCGTCGCATCCAGGGGGCGTTAAGTGATAACTGGGCGGATGCCCGGCATGTCTCTCATGGGGTTTATCTGGGCAAAACCAACCGCTGGGCTCAATCCCGCAGGCGTGTCACGCCGGTTTCCACTCAGAGCCCGGCTGTAAGTCCAGGCAAGTCAAAATCCAATACCGGCAATGCTCCTGCCGAGCATGAGGAAATTCTGGGGTTGGATGATATATTTACCGGTCCTGTTCCGGGTCTGTTTGCTGAAGAAGCGCCGAATAATTCCCGTACAACCGCCCCTGCTTCTAAAAAGGCAATGAACCGCCCAAAAGAGATTACACCGCTCCGTGCTGTTGAACATGAAGGCAAGACCGGGATGCAGATGGATAAAAAGCCGCCGGTATTTGATGAGTCTATCCGCAAGCGCGTACGCTGGCCGAACGAAGTGTTGCCTGTCAAGGTGACTGTCGCTTCCTTTCAGTCGGATTCCAATGCCAACTATGCTGATAAGGGCTTTGTTCCGGTTGAGCCGGAGCTAAGTTCCGAACTTTTGAGTTCCGAGCTTTATGGGGAAGCGGAAACAGGCGCTGAATGGTTCAGTATGCTGGAAGAGCCTGCCGTCTCGGCTTTTAATGGGGCTGGTACGGGTGGCCCCAGGCACAACAGCGACGATGAGACTCCCGTTCGTGATGAGCAGGCTCCAATTACAGAAGCCCGCCCGGCGGATGAGCCGCTTGCTCAGACAAGCCCGATAAATCCGGCTGAGCCAAAAGTGCTTAAAGCCTCGCCCGAACCTAAATCGAATGTAGTGGAAATGCCTGTGAAACCGGTAAAAGCTGTGGCTCCGGAGCCGGTTGTGCCTGAGTATTCCAGAGATGCATTCCCGGTTTACCAGCCGTTAGAGGATGAGGACAGCGGGTTTAACATCATGGTCCGCAATAACCGCATTCTGTCCAATAGCATTAGCAACCTGGTCGATTCATACTTTAAGCGCGCCGCCCTGGACGAGGAACCCAATTATTATTAAGCCGGGCTTCCTACGTATTAGGATGGCCTGCTACAATCAGGTGTCGGGTTGTGGGCACGATGCCCGCAAATTTTAATATTCTGGAGTCTCAAGGATAGAGGCCGATTGATGGAATTAACGCTGAACGAGCAAGTGCTGCGGTTGTTTTTAGCCCTGCTGCTGGGTTCGGTCGTGGGTATGGAACGCGAATACACCCAGCAGTCCGCCGGTTTAAGGACGCACATCCTGGTGTGCCTGGGCGCCACGGCATTTACCATCGTATCCATTTCAGATATGACCGCCGGCTTTGCGATTAAGGATATGGACCCGAATCTTTCCTATCGTATGGTGCGGGATCCTGCCCGGATTGCCGCGCAGATCGTGGCCGGTATCGGTTTTATCGGCGGTGGTGCGGTGTTGCGGCACGGTGCCAGCATTCGCGGCCTGACCACGGCGGCTAGCCTGTGGATGATGGCCAGTATCGGCATGCTGATCGGCGTGGGATCTTATCAATTGGCGATTGTGGCGACGGTATTCTCGTTTCTGGTGCTGTTCATCATTGGCGGGCTGGAGCGCAGCATGTTCAAGAAGCACCTGAAGAAGTTCACCCAGTTGAAGGTGCAGGTCACCGCTAAAGACAGCGCGTTGCCCACCATTGAGCAATGGCTGGAGAAGAGTTTCCCCCGCAAGACGGTGGAAGTGAAAACCCAGCGCAACGAGGAAGCGGCAACTGCCACCATGAGCTACACAGTGGACCTGCGGGGTATTCAGGCGGATGTGAACCAGCTTTCTCGCAAGCTGAACGCCATGGACGGCGTGCTTTCGGCTTCGCTAAAAGTCTTTCATGAGGAAAAAGAGGACTAAGATCCCGCCTGTTCTTTAGGCAGCGGGCTCCGGTTCCGGGGTCAGCAGGTTGGCATCGCGGGCCAGCCGCCATTCGCCGTCTTCATCTTTTCGCAGCACGGTTAAGGTGTAACCTGAACGCCGGTTGACGCTGCCGGTCAACTGATTGGTGACATACACGGATAAAAAGCAACGGCAATAGGCCATCGAGCCTTCAACGTGCAGCTCCTCCAGCCGCCATTCGTTGATATCAATTTGCAAGGTGGCGGGCATGCCCTGAAAGGCCGCTGCAAAAGCATCGCGGCCCTGCATAGGCGGTTGCCCGGCTTGCAGATACACGACGTCCTCAGTCATCAGGCTGAGCAGTTTCGGTAAATCGCGGTTGCGCGTGGCCTGATGCCATGCCGGAAAAATGGCCATAATCGCCTGCTGATCGGTATCGGGCATCGCTCTAATCTCCTGAATCGCTTTGTATCAGTGAAACGAAGGGTTGGTTTCCTATGGCTCTTGCTGTACTTGGGCCAAGCTGGCCTGGAGTGCGTGAAACCGCTCCTGACTGTCCTCAGGCCACGGCAAATGAAGGGTATCAATACTCTCAACCGCAACCAAACCTTGGGCGGCGTTGCAGAGAAAGGCCGCGTCCCATCCTGTTGTGACGGGATGGGCGACCGGTTCGTCGGAAACGAACAGATTAAGGTGGCGGGCGGCTTCCAGCACCTGCAAGCGGGTAATTCCCGGCAGGCAGGCGTCACGCTGTGGCTCCGGCGTAAAAAGGCGTTCGCCCTGCATGAAAAAGATATTGGATGTGCTGGCCTCACTGATATGACCGGCTGAATTCACCAGCAGAATGTCATCAAAGCCCTCGATTTGCGCCTGTCGCTTCCAACAAATCAGTTCTGCAATGGGCGCCAGCTTGATGCCGGGCAAGGGGCGCTGATATCGAATGGTTTTCAGACGCCGTTTCCGGGCGATAACGGGTGGGGCCGGGCGCACCGATAGCAACAAGCGGGCCGGAAGTTGGGCTTTTTCATAGAAGCCCCCGTAGTGGTCAATATCGGCGATGACGCTGAGGCGGATGACAGGCGTATCCGGTACATTGAGCATGTGCTGAGTAATGGACTTTAGAAGGCTTTTCGCATCCAAATCCCTAATAGGCAGCTCTAAATGCAGATGGGCGGCATTCTGGCGCAGCCGCTCCCAGTGGGTCGTCAGCCATCGGTCGGCAAGGGGGTAGCGAAAAGTGGTATAGACCCCATACCCGTATAACAAACTCGCCGGAAAACGCTCTATGGGTAGCCAGGTGGGTTGTGCTGCGGTTAACAGGTTCAGCTCCCAATGCATTGGTCTTACCCTTTCTCGCTTAACCTTTCCCGCTGCGGAGCCCGCCCCGCACGTTCAGGATGGTTCCCAGCAGCTTGCGAATGGCTGGGGGTGGCTGAATCCGCTGTTCGGGCTCGGCGCTTGGTTTGAGCAGTTCCGCGTAATGTCCCGCAAACTCGATT
>JAJQJM010000115.1 GCA_021323475.1 Vampirovibrio sp. | reverse complement strand
TTTAACGCTGGCGGAACGCGCGATTCCCCTGAGCAATGCCATATTGGCCGAATTTCTGGATTAAGTCGGATTGAATTAGCAACAAAATCCAAAAGATTGTTTTCATGCTTCCAAGGGGCATAGTCCCTGTCGAGGGCATACAAGGCAATAGGGGCGATTAGCGGATTGACCGCTTGCGGTTTGACGCAATTTTAAAGAGCGACAGGGCAAAGGGCACAACAGGGGGCATAGAGATTATGGTTTCATCGTCATACGGAAGCTATGGCTATAACGGCTATGGCGGCTATGGTCAGCAGAGCGGCTCGGTGCTGGGCAACACAACCATGAGCAGCGCCTACAGTTCGATGGGAAGCTCCATGAATACAGACGGGGCGAATATCGACAACATTATGAAAGGCATCAATGAAACGTATAAAGGCGGCATGGCTTCGGAGCAGAAGAAATCCGGCGGGTTCTTAGGAGGCATTAAAGACTTCTTCAAAGGGATCGTGAACGGAGCGAAAAACCTGCTGAAAAGTTTGGCCGATCCCAAAACCTGGTTGATGATTGCTGCTTGCGCGGCCTTGTGCTTTATCTTCCCGCCGGCAGGCCTGGCGCTGTTGGCGGTAGGTGTGGTTATGGCGGGCTCGCAGATTGTCAAGGGCGTTTCCTCCGGCAATATGGAACAGGCGGGTGAAGGCTTCTTTAACCTGGCCCTCTGCGGGGTTGGGGCGCGCTCCACGGCGGGTGGTATCGGTAAGGGCTCTGGGGCGGCTAAATCGTCTGTGCAGGCGAGCGAAGCGGCGACCGCCAGTGTTGCCAAGGCAGAGAAAGCTTTGGAGGCTGCAAAAGTATCGAAAGATACGGCTAAAATCGCTGAAGCCGAAAGAGCGCTGGCATTGGCCAAAAGCGAGGAGGGCGCCGCGATTGCCGCGCAAAATGCGCATGTCAAAGCGCAGGCCGCTTCCATGACCAAGGGTCAACGAACTGCGGTTAAGGAAAAATATGACCCGAAAAGCATTACGGAGGCGAACGTCAACAACGCCCGCTCGTCTTTAAAGCAGGCCAACGATGATGTGGCTGCGGCAAAAACGAATCTGGCCAAACAGGAAAAAGGCACCGATGGCTACAAAGCGGCCGAGGCGAATTTGGCCGCTGCCGAAAAAGCCGCTGCCAGTAAAGCGGACGAAGTCCATAACATGCTGTTGGCGAAACGCATTGAGGCCATTGAAGCCAAAAACATGATGGGCCGGGTGAAACATTACGGCAGCACCACCTGGAGCGGCTTTATGTCCAGTGGTAAGGCGATCTTCAACAAAAACATGACCAATCCTTATACGGGTGAAGTGAGAACGCTTTACAGCAGTACGCCGAAGCCAGCTGGTCAGGCGGCCGCGGAATCAGCCAACAAGCCCGGATTTTTCAGTCGGATGAATCCGTTTTCCAGTAATTCCAATACGAGGGGGGCGGGCGCTCAATCTACGGATGAAGCGGCTGCGGCTTCGACGGCTGCAAAATCTGAATCGACAAGCTCAAGTGCCGCAGTCACCAAGGCCGAATCGGGTGCCGTTACCACTCCTAAGAAAGAGGTGGTCGTTCCACCCAAGGAAACGGTTGCGACACCGGAAGTGCCGCCCAAGGGGGGAGGCGGCCAAAGCGCTGCCGATAGTGCGAAAGCGGCGGATAAGGACGGTAACGTCAATGTGGTTCAGGAGGCCAAAGATGTAAAGTCGAAGGCGGCGAACGCCGGAACCAAGGCGGAGGCTGAGAAAGCGGTGGCCGCCGCCGATGAGGCGCTCAAGAACGCAAAAACGCCGGATGAAATTGCCGCGGCAACCCAGGCCAAACAGCAAGCCGATCTGGCGTTGAAAAAGTTTGAGCAACCAAGCCGCTTTTCTCAATACGGATCGTATTTATGGAACAACAAGGTGGCCAGTGTGGCCCAGGCCAATACCGCCGGTGTGCCACTGCTGCAGATGACCGGGATGGGAGGCGGGCAGTCCGATTCCGGTGGGGGGCTGCTGGGACTGGGCAACCTGATGGGATAAGGCTTCTACAACATTTACCCTTCCGAAATAATCCGAATATAACCGGCAACAGGAGTACCATGCGATGACGAACCCAATGACCACAAGCAGAACGGGCCATACCTTCTAACCCTAATGCTTGTACCCAATTAACTTCCATTGAAACATTCCTCCAATACACCGATCGGCTCGATCGGTGTTTTTCTTTGTGATGGAA
Source organism: Vampirovibrio sp. (assembly GCA_021323475.1). Classification (GTDB taxonomy): domain Bacteria; phylum Cyanobacteriota; class Vampirovibrionia; order Vampirovibrionales; family Vampirovibrionaceae; genus Vampirovibrio. The sequence goes on along the minus strand of JAJQJM010000115.1, from coordinate 15,128 downwards.
GGCGTTTGGCTGTATGTGGCAAGGCCCTGAGTGGGAGTATGAAAATTGGGTGTCACAAAAAATATATTGGTTGTTTTTATATAATCACAAGGGGTTTATAAAGGGAACAATAAGCAGGGGATATATAGGCATACCTGTTGAACGCGGGTATTGTCAGGGAATAACAAGGGACACGTGGCATACTCATTAAGCAATGCGTACTGCCAGGGAACAACCGGACACATATAGCCAGGCCCATTGAACATGGGTACTGCCAGGGAATAATAGGGAACCTGTGGCATACCCGTTGAACATGGGTACTGCTAGGGAATAATAGGGAACCTGTGGCATACCCGTTGAACATGGGTGCTACTAGGGAATAATAGGGAACATGTAGGTGTACCTGTTGAATATGGGTACGGCTAAAGGACAACAAGGGATGATGGTATGACGACACAATAACGTGCGGCTTAAACTGCCGATTGGCATAAATGCCTAAAAACAGGTAATCCTGATGCGACTCTTAGGATTTGATTCTTAAGGTTCGGTTCTTAGATTCCTAAGCGACTGACAGCCGGTTAACGCCGATATGGCTGTAACGTCTGTTCGGTTTGGCTGCTGGACTGAGCTATTCTCCATGATGGATGCTGGCTTGGAACTGGATCTTGGGTTGTCAGGGTATCGCCAATCAGTTACATCATTCAAAACTTATTCGAATGCAATTGCATGGGTATGCAGTATTTGTAAGCTGCATGAGGCAAATTGCAGGCGGCATTTTCAAGAAGGCTTTAGGGACCTCCGGCGTATTAGGCCGGGGAATGACAGGAATTATTGATGACATGTAGGGATTAATCAAGCTATCAGGAATTTATAAAGCTTTCGCCATGCGCCTTTGCGGCTGTTATGGCACAGGTATCAATGGAGGAATGGTCAATGGCATCATCATATGGTAGCTATGGCTACGGGGATTATAGCGGGTATGGTGGCTATTACGGCTACAACCAGCAACAAGGGGGATCGGTGCTGGGCAGTAATACGTCCATGAGTATGACCAATAGTCAGTTGGCCAGCACTCCAAACCTGGACGGCTCGAATACCAGCAATATCACCAAAGGCGTCAGCGAGACGTATAACAAGACGATGCAAGGTGGAGGTGAGAAGAAAGGCTTCTTCGATCACTTCAAAGACTTCTTTAAGGGCATCTTCAATGGGCTTAAGAACCTGTTGAAGAGTTTGGCCGATCCCAAAACCTGGCTGCTGATTGCGGCGTGTATTGCCTTGTGCGTAATGGTGCCTGGGGCAGGGACCGCATTAATGGTGCTGGGGGTCGGTATGGCCGGCATGCAGATATTCAAAGGAGTTTCATCCGGGGATGCATCCCAGGTTGGGGAGGGCGTTTTCAATCTGGGTCTATGCTTCCTCGGTGGCTCCAACTCTGTCAAGGCCGGAAAGGGGGCGGAGGCAGGGAATTTCTCCAGGGCCGGAACCCGAGTGGCCGAAGCCGAGAAAGCATTGGCCGCCGCGCAAAAATCAAAAGATGCCAAGGCTATCGCCAGTGCGGAAAAATCACTGGAGGCTGCCCGGGTGCAGCTTGCCAGGGCCGATGCATCCGCAATATCAGGAGCGCAACGCGAGGCGCACCTGGCCAGGCCGAATGTGGCCAATTTAAAAACGGCGGATGACTTTACTGCCGCAAAAGCCAGTACCCAGAAAGGCCATATGGAGGCCAGGGCCAGTGTGGACAGCGCTCGCGCCCGACTGGCGGAGGCTGAAAAATCCGGGAATGCGGCATCGGTTGAAAAGGCGAAGAGTGCCTTGGCGACTGCCGAAACCAATGCCAAAGTGGCGGCGAACAACGTTCACGATGTGTATCTGGCAGCCCGTATTCGCGATATGCAAAATATGGGTATGATGGGCCGAGCCGGTGAATATGTGAAAAATTCCGGCACACTGTTTAAAGACAACTTTGCGATGGCCTTTGGCAAGCCGATGACTAGCGCGGATGGCAGAACCATCAGTTACTGGAGCCGAACGCCGAAAACTGATGATGCAGCAGCAGCGGCAAAACAAAGTAAAGATAAACCCAAGCCTGCTGCGGAAAAGGAAGGAGTTCCGCCTCCTTTACCAAAAAGGAATTCCAATGGAACTCCTAAGCCAAAAGAAAAGCCAAAGAGTATACCTTCACAGTCACCGTGGGTAAGGACACCAGAGCAGGCTAAATTGGCGGCTGACCGAGCTAAAAATAAAAATGTGGAACCAGATTATAATCCTGGGGTACTATACGGTGAGACCGCAGCTGTCACCAAAAAGCCGTTACCAACGGATCCAAAACCTCCGGTAACCAATATCTCTCATTCAAGTGATGATATTGCGACGATACAGAAAGCGAATGGACAGCACTTTGACAACGTTCAACAGGTCAGGGCGGGCCGACCGCAGGATCCACCTCCAACTCCTCCTTCCAGTTACTTTGCGGAAACGCCGGGATGGGGGCAACGCATAAAAGATAACGCCTTTACCGGGTTCATGGGGTCACAGTCAGTATCACCACTCTTCGGAATGATAATGGGCGGACAGGGCGGTAGTTTACTCGGATAAATAACCACAAAAAGGGCGAATCAAGGGGCGAATAAATCGGGCGAATTAACAGGGCGAATGAAATGGGCGAAATTGAGAGCAAACAGCAGCAACCACAAGGGGGACACACGATGAAACAAGCACTAAACAACAAGCAGGGCCGGGTCTTCTAACCCTAATGCTTGTACCCAATATTCATTGAAACACTTTTCCGACACCGATCTGTTTGATCGGTGTTTTCTTTTGTAAGTGCTGAAAATGCGATTGAAAAATAAGCCAAAATCCTTTCCATAGCCCAATTTAACAATCCTGTATAAATGATTACATGTGTAACACAAAAGTAAGCATATTGGTTTTTATATAAACAGCAGGGGTAGTTCATCGATTTAGAACCGATAGTGGGCTGTTTCGGTGAGAAGGCATAATAGGGGGCAAGTCAAGCATGTACGGACCAGTTTTTAATTACACGCCGGGTAGCACATATGGAGCCGGTCAGAATACGGAGGGAACCGCTTCTCCGTTTTCCAAGCCTTTTGTAACGGGCGGCTCCCAGGATTCGCTGGACCTTTCCGGTCAGCATGGCGAGCATAAGAAAAGTGAAGGTTTTGTGGGTGCGGTTAAAGATTTTGGAAAAGGAATTGTCAAAGGCGCGATTAATACCGTAACCGGCCTGTTTACACTGAAAGGCATGGCGATGGCTTTAGGCACCCTGGCCCTGGTGGCCGTGGCGCCGGCAGTCGCGATTCCGTTGCTGGTGGCCGGTGGTGTGACTATGGGCGGTATTCAGGTTGCCAAGGGTGTTTCCACCGGTAATTGGGAGCAAGCCGGAGAAGGCACGTTTACCCTGGCTGCAACCATGTTGGGCGCTAAAGCTGGGCCAAAATCATTTAAAGGCTCTGGCGGTGAAAAATACGCTTTTGTGAAAACCGCTACCAAGGATGGTGTTACCACGGTTTCCAAGCCCACCGGCTTCTGGGGTAAGACCGTTGCCAATTTGAAAGCCACATTCGGCGGAAAGCTGGCAAAAGTGGATAAAGACGGCAGCGTCACCATTACACCGGACGGCAAAATTGCGGAAGGCAAGACGATTTATCAGCTGGGCAAGGATTCTGTATCGGCCCGGTTTGGCAGCAAGAAAGCCGATTCCGCAGGCGCTGCTTCCACAGGCACCACAACGACTACAGCGGCAGACACGGCTACTGCAGCAGATACGGCCACTGATGCGGCAAAGACGGAAAGCGTTAAGCCTCAGAGCGCAAAGGAACGGCTTCTGGCGCGCAAGCAGCAGGAAGAGTTGAAAAATAATACCGGCCGAGTTTGGCAGCTCGATGAGCAGGGGAACTTATATAGTACGGAAAGTTCTTCCAATAAAGTCTTGCATTCGGATGAACGTGGCATTGCCCATACGACAAAAGCGATGGAGCATAAACGGTTCACTGACACGGTGTCGAAAGTGCGGAAAGAGGTGAACGCTGCAACTGCCGAGGCAGTTGATAAAGAGCAAGGCTTCTTTGGTTCTTTAATGACGACTCCGGAAAAAGAAGCAGCGGTAAGCGCAAATGCGAAATCTGCTGTTATTCAAAAGCATAAAGCAGAATTGGATGGTCTGCTGGGCGGCTTGAATCCTTCTGAGAAAGCGAAATTTATTGAATTGATAGATGCAACTACGCCGGAAGGGAAAGCCGAGTTTAGTGCGCTATCGAGTAAAGTGAAAGCAGGTTATGTTGAGCAACAGAAGCTGCATCAAGCTGCCACACAAGCGGATACGGGTGCCGGTAAATTAAACCCGGAAGTCGCCAAACTGAAGCAATTGCAACAGGCTGGAGACTTAAATGAAACAGATGCTGCTCTGCTGAAAACACTGGAGGAAAAATATCCGCACCGTTCCAGCGCGAACGTTCTGAAACGCCAGGAATTGAATGAATTAAAGGCATTGCACACGGCTCAAACGGAGGGCACTATTACAGAGGCTCAGAGCACCCGGTTGAGCGAATTGAAAAAGCAATTCCCGGATGAAGGCAGTCAATTGATGAACACCCGTTACATCGATATGATTCAGAAAATGCGGCAGGATGGTGATTTAAGCAATATGCCCAAGCCGATTCAGGATCGGTGGGTGACCGAACTGGCAAGCGGCAAGGAGCATTTCCAGCGTGAACTGGACTACGCCGAGTTCGGCTCCTTGAAAGAATTACGCGGCAATAAAACATTCGAATTCACGGATAAACATTTGAACCGGTACAAGGAGCTGGAATCCACGTTGAAAGAACGGTTGCAGACCATTGAGGATCAAACCAACCCCGACATCTTCAGCAATCCCGGCATTCTGACTCAGGACAACAAGGCTCTGGAAGCGGAAATGACAAGGGTGACGGATTTGTTGAAGGCTCAGGAAACCGTAAATCCGTCTCTGCAGGATCTCAAGTCGCTCAGAGCGATGGATCGGGAAATTTACCAATCGAACCTGAAACTCGGTATCAAGCCTGAGGCTTCGACCACCGTGGAAACCAAGGGTGCTGCATCCGGTGCGTCGAATGGTGAGGCTATCGTTGCCGAAACCGCAACGGACGAGGCCAATGCCGCCAATACGCAAGACAAGGCCCAAAAATGGTACTCCGGGTTAAGAAACGCCCCGCACGGCTCTGGCCAAATCCTGGCAGCCACCATCACCGGGGCCACTATGGACGAGTAAAGCAAACGTCAACCGGCAAGAGTAGCACTAGGGCGCAAGCCCTGGTGCCTCCCGGGGGCCAACAAATCAATTTGATTCCGATAGATAATACAAAGGCAACGCTGTAACAGGGGGATTACCGATGAGACACAATGTAACGGACGGCGAGGGTTGGGCCTTCTAACCCTAATGCTTGTACCCAACTTCCATTGAAACACTTAAATTGCCGGTCTGTATGACCGGCTTTTTTTTGAAACGCCAAGATGCTTTTACTGTGGATGGTTTCGAACTTCCGTCAGACGGCACAAAATTATTATATAAGTAGCACAAAAACCTAAAATTTTGTTTTTATATATTCAGAATGGGATATGGCCAACGTCTTGGGGATGGACGGGCCATAGGCTACTAGGAGGTTTCAGGCATGGGTTATTGGGGATATGGCGGCTACGGCGGCTATGGGGGGTATGGCGGGTATCCGGCATATAGCTACCCCTGGACAGGTGCGGTGGCACCTCCAAGCCAGCCGGCGGGAAATGCTTCCGGGCATGGTGCGGAAGGTGAAGAAGGCGGTCATAAGAAATCCGGCGGTGTTGGCGGCTTTTTTAAAGGGATTGCCAATGGCGCAGTCAATTTAGTAAAAGGCATCTTTTCCGTACAGGGTATGTTTATGCTGGCCGGCACCGTAGCGCTTACCTGGGCTACGGGTGGGGCTATTCTGCCCTTGTTGGGCGCTATCGGTTTAGGTACTGGCGGTTATCAAATGTTAAAAGGCGCTGCCGATGGCAATAGTGAAAAGATCGGTGAAGGCTTCTTCAACTTCGGCTTTAGCGCACTTGGTTTTGCGGGGCCTAAAACAATCCGGGTGGGAAACACCGAATATGGTCTGGTGGGAACCGGTACAAAGGGCAAAGTCAGTGTTCTGGATCGCCTCAAAGCGCCGTTCGGTTTTAGTAAGTACCAGGCTAACAATTCCGACGAAGCGTTGAATATGTATCAGCTTTCCTGGCGCAAAATGCAGGATCGTTTCGCCAATGTAAAAACAAATGACGGCAAAGGGATCAATTCGGCGCGTTCAACACGCGCCAATTCCAAAAGCTCTCATGCTGCAACGCCATTGCGCTCTCAAGAGGCGATACTGGCAGATTTGCAACGTGTTCAGAACAGGGCCCATAATTTGCATAACTCGTTAGCCCCTGTAAGAGTGCGCTTAAATGCAGGGACGCTGACTGAAGAGCAGAGGCTGATACTGGCTAATGGTGAAGAAGCATTGGATTCGCTGATGGCTAGACATAGCGCACTGGTTGAAGAATCTTTTCAGGCGAAAGATGGCGCTAGCCAAGCAAATAAAGGTTTCAAGGCAAAATGGAAAGGAATATTCAGCAGGAAATCTGCCGATAAAGAAGCTGGTACGATGAAGGCTGATTATCGGGATGTCGATCCGAATTGGCAACCGCATATGAAGCCCAATCAATACTTGAACGAGCTGGATGATGCTGGCCTGGATTTGTATGATATGGAATTTAACACGGCGGATGACGGAATCAGTATTATATCTGATGATGTTTCGTCGGTGTTGGGCGGCAAAATCCGTACCGACCAGACCATGATGAAAAATCTGGAAACCTTGTTTAATCGGGAAAACCTGGGGCAAACCCTGGCGCATCACGAAGAGACATTGGCCGCATTAAAAGAACAATTCCCCAAACATGCAGAGCGTCTGGATGATTTGTGGAATTTGCAGGTGATCGATTTAATCAAAAAAGGTACCGTAAAATCGGTTCAGGAAAATGGTAAAAATGTCGATAAATTACTTGATGAAGTGACGGGGCCTCTTTATATCAAGTATTTCAAGTCGAACAAGAATACTGGAAGCCTGGAAGGAGCGTACAATGCGACTAAAGGTAATTGGGATAAGTTTAAGAAAGACATAGATAAGCAGGAACTGGATGCTTTAATTCGGCTAAATAATGGTGGGGATAGCCAGTGGAGCTTATCCGCCGTTCAAAAGCAACAGCTAAGGGATTCGATTAACAATAGTTGGAGTAATAGCTGGAGTCCCTGGACCCAAGATGGCTATGCATCGCGTACATTAGGTATTGACATGGACAAGCTGAATGCTCCTCCACTGAGCCGCAAGTCAGCTAGTGTGGGTCGGCAGTTTGATACACAAAAAACAATAAGGGCCAATCGGGCAAAAATTAACGAAATGAAAACAGATAAGAAGTTTTGGAAAGGCCTGGAACAGGAAGATAAAGACATTTTGAACAGTATGCTAAAAGATGATGCAGAGCATACGACTTATGCAGATGAGTTTACTGCTATTCGTGACTCGTATGATGAGTATCTCGATTTAAAAGATGTGGGTTTTTGGAAGCGGCTTAAAGGAAAAGTTCTTGGTAATAAAGATGAATAGTGCAGAAACGCAGTAAAGGGGGCATTATGAAACATTCAAAAGCAAAGCAAAAGGGTTGGGCCTTCTAACCCTAATGCTTGTACCCAAATACTAATTCCATTGAAACTTACCAGCGCCGATTTTATAAATCGGCGTTTTCTTTTGGGAGCGTAAAACCTGTCCATCACAGCTATTTAGCCTGTAACGAATATAGTATAAATACGCACAAGAATCGGGTTTCTGGTTTTTATGCATGTAGCAAAGGGCGATTAATTAATAGGCGAAATTTTAATCTGGTGGTTGTTGCTTGCATTTGGTTTGGCAACAAACGAACCGGAAAACAGGGCATAATAGGGGGCATTTCGTAATGGTGGAACCCATCGGGGGCTATAGCGCGTATCCGGTATTCAGCGGCGCGGGATCGGCGGCAAAAACAGCTGCATCCAGCTACCCTGTGGCGGGCGAAGTCACCCAGGCATCTAATGCCAGTAGCGGCATCATGGGTTTCCTGACGGGGGAGAAAGATAATCGTAAACCGGAGGAAAAGGTGGAAAACCAAAAAGGCCCAATTGGCGGCTTTTTTGGGGGATTGTGGAATGGCCTGACCAATACCATTAAAAACCTGTTTACCCCGGAAGGGTTATTAATGGTGGGTGGATTCCTGGCGCTCAACTTTTTGACCGGTGGGGCGCTGACGCCGTTAATGTTTGTATTGGGAGGGACAATCGGCACCTATCAGGTGGGCAAAGGCTTGGCAACCGGCGACTGGGAGAAAATGGGGCAAGGGGCCTTCACCTTGGGAACCACCTTCCTGGGCGCCAAGTTCGACTTTTTTACCATGAAGCATAAACCGTCCGGCGAGAAATTCGCGATGTCACTATCCACCGCAAATAAAGAGGGGGTGGCGACTGCTTCGAAAACCATGCCGGGCATTGCGGATAACTTTAAATTGACGGCCGGCGCGAAAATGCCGGGCACCATGAACAGTCAGAAAAATATCTATCAGGTGGGATGGGATAACGCGCGTTTCCGCATTAATGGCTGGACCGGAAAGTCGCCGCCGCCACCTGCCACTTCGTCGGGATCAGCATCCGCAACATCATCTGGAGCGGCGGCAAATCCCTTTGCTCAAAGCGATGTGGTTAAGCCTACTGGAAGCACTTGATCCGCTAAGTTTAAAACAAAAGAGAACGCTTTTGAGGGCGTTCTCTTTTTGGTTTATAAGGCGGTTGGCCGGAGTCTTGACTAGACCCGAACCAGCTTCAGGTTGTTCACGATTTCGTTGGCGAAACCGGAGCAGCTCATCAGGGTGGCGCCTTCCATCTGGCGTTCCAGGTCGTAGGTTACCTTGCCGCTGGCAATGGTTTTTTCAAACGCTTGAACCACCAGCTTGGCCGCTTCGGTCCAACCCAGGTGATCCAGCATCATGACGCCGGAGAGAATCAGGGAGCCGGGGTTTACTTTATCCTGACCGGCGTATTTGGGAGCGGTGCCGTGGGTGGCTTCGAATACAGCAGCCTGATCGCCGATGTTGGCGCCGGGAGCCAGACCCAAACCGCCTACTTGGGCTGCGCAAGCGTCGGACAGGTAGTCGCCGTTCAGGTTCATGGTGGCAATCACTTCGTATTCGTCCGGACGGAGCAGCAATTGCTGGAACATTGCGTCCGCAATGCGATCCTTCAGCAGGATTTTGCCGGCGGGCAGCTTGCCGTTGTGCTTATCCCACAGATCGGCTTCGCTGATCACCTGATCCGCGTATTCCTCGCGGGCCAGTTCGTAGCCCCAGTCGCGGAACGCGCCTTCGGTGAACTTCATGATGTTGCCCTTGTGTACCAGGGTTACGCTGGATTTGTTGTTGGCAATGGCGTAGTTGATGGCGCGGCGCACCAGGCGCTTGGTGCCTTCAATGCTGACCGGCTTAATGCCGATGCCGGAATCCGGGCGCAGGGTTTTGCCGAATACTTCTTTTACGGCCTGAATCATTTTCTGGGCTTCAGCCGAGCCTTGTTGGGCTTCAATGCCCAGGTAGATGTCTTCGGTGTTCTCACGGAAGATGACGACATCCAGTTTTTGCGGGTCTTTTACCGGCGCGGGTACGCCTTGGAACCAGCGAACCGGGCGCACACAGGCGTACAGATCGTGGATTTGGCGCAACGCCACGTTCAAGCTGCGGATGCCGCCGCCGACCGGGGTGGTTAACGGGCCCTTGATGGCAACTTTGTACTCGCGAATGGCCTCGTTGGTTTCCTCGGGAAGCCAATTGCCGGTTTGGTTGAAGGCTTTTTCACCGGCCAGCACTTCTTTCCACACGATTTTACGCTTGCCGTTATAGGCGACTTCCACGGCGGCGTCCAGTACCTTCTGGCTGGCGGGCCAGATATCTACGCCGATGCCGTCCCCTTCGATGTAGGGAATAATGGGCTGATCCGGAACATTCAATGACAAATCGGAATTGATGGTGATTTTTTCGCCTGCCGCTGCCATAAGACTCTCCTTGGGTTAACGAAATCAATCTTACAAATCGGTTCTTAGGATCCTTGTAACGATAATCTATCACATGAGGATTCCTTTTAACGCTATCACAAAGGACAGCCCGCTGACAAAGTACAACTGTAAAGGCGCATGTTTAGCTGCTCCAGTGGTTGATTCTCACCAGGCTTATGCTGGTGCTGAGTAAGGTTTTAGCTTGACGTGAGATTTTGGTTCCCGTACGTTACAGCAAGACAGAAAATGGAGTGGGTAGTAGCGCATGAGGCACTGGATTATTCTTTTATTGATAGCTATAGGGGGATTAGCGCTTTATTATTTTCCGGGGAGGCATGAGCCACAACTGATTGCAAGTGTGCCTTATGTTATTAAGAAGCCTGGCGTCTATCGGTTGAAACGAGACTTTTTCAGCGAACAGGACTGCTTGATTAAAATTGTGGCAAGTGATGTGTCGCTCGATCTGAATGGACATTCTTTGATGGGGACAGGGGACTGGGACAAGGTTCAGTCAGGTATTTGCGGTAAAAATGTACGGAATATTAAGATTTACAATGGGGGGCTGAATAGCTTCACCTATGGGATTTTACTGGAGGATGATACTCTCAATAAATCTCCTGACAAGACGAGAACGATACGAATCCATGATATCCGATTGATGAACAATACATTTAGAGGCATCAGGGTTTCAGGTTCTCATATTGAGATTAAAGATAATGTCATCCAGCGAACCGGAGGTTTCAGACTGTATAAAAATGGTTTTAGTTTTGGAATAGAGACGGTCGGACCTTATGTTAGTGTTTTGGATAATAAGATTCTCGATACTTTTCCAGGTGGTACCGGTGAAGGTGTCGGTGTCTCTCTGACAGACTACTGTGATGAGTGTAAAATTACCGGTAATTTAGTGGCAAATCAGGAGATGCCAATTTTTGGCAGGACGTTTGGCGTTTGGATTGGGGCAGCCAGACCTTTGCAAAATCTGGAGATTTCACAAAACAAATTCGTGAAGCTGACCTATGCCTTTAATGCACCGTACCACAGCGAGGAGGAATACCTCCGGATCAATAACCGCTTGGAAAATAATACTCTTGTCAATGTCGGGTGCGGGCCTTATACAAAGCATTTGTATCCGCTGTACCCGTATAAAATCAGGGTTAACCGCATTGCCCGCAATAATACTTACATTGGTGCCTCCGATGAGCAGTGTGCGGACACGGAAGAGTATTACCTGTCTCGCTTTTCCGATACGCTGCCTGAAGTTCAATATCGCTTGGCACAGATTGCCAAAAGTCGGAGTATGAGCACAGCGTTATCCTGGTATCGAAAGGCGGCAGCACAGGGGTTTTCAGAAGCGCAAAGAATACTGGATATTCTGGAAAAGTAGCTAATAGTTAAGGCAACGATCCTCACCCTATCACAAAGATCTCCTTGCATACCGAAGCATGTCTGTTTCGTAAAAGTGCAATGGGTATCCTTGATGTCGTAATTTCCTCGCAGTACAATGGCATCATATTGGCTTTTATCCGGGTAGGAGACTGTTAGGAGACAGCATTATGAGCGGTATCTCAACTGATAAAATCGGCAAATTTTATGCGGGCTTGGCGGCAAGCCATGCCAAGGCGAAAGAACGCTTCGGAAAACCGGCGTTAACCAATGCCGAAAAGGTGTTGTTCTCCCACTTGGTTGATGAAAACTACCCGGAGCGCATCGTTCGGGGTGAAACCTTTCTGTCTCTCCAGCCAGACCGGGTTGCCATGCAGGACGCAACCGCCCAGATGGCGATTCTGCAGTTTATGCAGGCCAATCGCGATGTGGTGGCCGTGCCGTCCACGGTGCATTGCGATCACTTGATCCGTGCGCATTCCGGCGCTGCGGAAGATGTTGAGCGCGCCATCAATGAAAACCGCGAGGTTTACGACTTCCTGCAATCCGCTGCCGCCAAGTACGGTATGGGTTTCTGGAAGCCCGGCAGCGGTATTATCCACCAGGTCGTGCTGGAAAAGTATGCTTTCCCCGGTGGGTTGATGATTGGTACCGATAGCCACACCCCCAATGCCGGTGGTTTGGACATGGTAGCCATTGGGGTTGGCGGCGCGGATGCCGCTGATGTCATGGCCGGCCTCTCCTGGGAAGTGAAGGCGCCCAAGTTGGTGGGCGTTCACCTGACTGGAAAACTGAGTGGCTGGGCGGCTCCCAAAGACGTGATTCTGTACCTGTGTGGCCTGTTGACCACCAAGGGCGGCACTAACAAGATTATCGAATACTTCGGCCCCGGTACCGAAAGCATTAGCTGCACCGGCAAGGCTACTATCACCAACATGGGCGCCGAGTTGGGTGCCACTACCTCCATCTTCCCGTTTGATAGCCGGATGGCTGCCTACCTCCGTGCTACGGAGCGGGTAGGAATCGCTGATTTGGCTGAACAATACGCCGCTGACCTGCGCGCGGACGATGAAGTCATCGCTCATCCGGAGAGAGCCCTACGTGGTTGGCCCGCACTCCCCGGACCGCGCCCGCAAGATTTCCGAGTTCGCGCAAGACGTTAAAAACAGTCAGTTCCCGGAAAAGCTTAGCGCTGCCCTGGTGGGTAGTTGCACCAACTCCTCTTACGAGGATTTGGAACGGGCGGCTAATGTGGCCCGGCAAGCCAAAGCGCAAGGCTTGAAGGCGAAATCGTACTTCCTGATTACGCCCGGCTCCATCCAGGTATTTGAAACCATTAAGCGGGATGGCCAGATGCAGGATTTTGCCGATATCGGCGGGACGGTTCTGGCGAACGCATGTGGCCCCTGTATCGGCAACTGGGATCGTAGCGATATCGTAAAAGGCGAAACCAATGCCATTATCACCTCCTTTAACCGGAACTTCCCCAAGCGGAATGACGGTAACGCCGAAACCCTGGCCTTTATCGGTAGCCCGGAGCTGGTAACCGCTATGGCTATTGCCGGAAAAACCACCTTCAATCCGGTGACCGACACACTGGAGAACGGCGTTAAACTGGAAGCCCCAACTGCGCCGGAGTTGCCGCCCAGCGGATTCCAGATTTCCCATGAGGGCTTGATTGAAGCACCGGCGGATCGCAGTGGCGTCACGGTGGCCATTGATGCGAGAAGTCCCCGCCTGGAAAAGCTGGCGCCGTTCCAACCCTGGGATGGGCAGGATTTCATCGATGTGCCGATTCTGGTGAAAACCCAAGGTCAGACTACCACTGACCATATTTCCCCGGCTGGTAAGGATTGGCTGCCCCTGCGCGGCCATTTGTCTGGCATCAGCCACAACATGCTGCTGGGTGCGGTGGATGCCGATACCAGCAAGCCTGCCGAGCCGGTGAAAATGTTGGTGAACGGTGTGGAGCGTGGTGTTTCCCCGTGGGCGCTGCAAGCTATGGAATACAAACAGCAAAACGGTTCCGTGATTGTGGGCGATGAAAACTACGGAGAAGGCAGCAGCCGGGAGCATGCGGCCATGTCTCCCCGCTACCTGGGCGTAAAAGCGGTAATTGCCCGTAGCTTTGCCCGGATTCATGAGACCAACTTGAAGAAACAGGGTGTGTTACCGCTGACCTTCTCCAATAAGTCGGATTATGATCTCATCGCCAAGGGTGACAAGATTAGCATTACCGGCTTGGCCAACCTGAAGGCGGGTCAGCCGATCCAGGCAACCGTCGCCAAGAAAAGTGGTTCTACGGTGAATCTGGAACTGAATCACTCCCTGAACAATGAACAAATCCGTTGGTTCAAGGCCGGTTCTGCCATGAACGCAGTCAATCAGCCTAAAGCCTCTGTTTAATCTGATTTATCCGGTATCAAAACCCTGGTTGCTTTAGCGACCAGGGTTTTGTCTTGAAGGCCGAGGAGAATGCGTCCGGCGGGTGTGAGAAGGTATGGTCTATAAACCAGCCTGAGAATCGGTTAATATAAAACTGTGTTCGCAATCCAAGATGAAAAAGTATGGCTGTTACGCACAATCCATCCGATTCCTCCGCCATCGTTCCAACGATTCCACCCAATGGAATGACCGTGTTGGAGCGCCGTTACCTGATTCGGGACGAGCATGGGCAGGTGCAGGAAACGCCGATGGATTTGCTGCGACGGGTGGCCCGCTTTATTGCAGAAGGGGATTTTGCTTACGGGAAAAATGAAACCGAGGTTGAGTCCCTGGCCGAGCAATTTTACACCCTGATGGCTCGCCTGGAATTTTTGCCGAATAGCCCGACCTTGATGAACGCAGGGCGTCCCCTGGGACAGCTTTCGGCCTGCTTTGTGCTGCCGGTGGCAGACTCTATGGAATCTATTTTTGAAACCCTCAAGCATACCGCGCTGATTCATCAAAGCGGCGGTGGCACCGGGTTTTCCTTTACCCACTTGCGTCCCAAAGGCGATGTAGTACGCTCCACGATGGGTGTGTCTTCAGGGCCGGTATCCTTTATGGAAGTCTACAATGCGGCCACGGAAGCCATTAAGCAGGGCGGCACCCGACGTGGCGCCAATATGGGCATTTTACAGATCGATCACCCCGACATTGAAGGCTTTATCAGCGCCAAGGACGATTTGCGCAAGGTCACCAACTTCAACATTTCCGTCACCATTACGGATGAATTTATGCAGGCGCTGGAAACGGACGGTAATTTTGCCCTGCAGCATCCCAATAGCGGCCAGGTATTGAAAACCGTGAAGGCCCGGCAATTGTTCGATCAGATTGTGGATTGCGCCTGGCGCACCGGCGAGCCGGGTTTGGTGTTTATCGACCGGGTGAATCGGGACAATCCCACGCCTGCGATTGGACGCATTGAGTCAACCAATCCTTGCGGCGAAGTGCCGCTGTTGCCTTATGAAGCCTGCAATTTAGGGTCCATTAATCTTGGAAAGATGCTGGACGAGCAAGGCCGGTTGGACTGGGATAAGCTAGCGGATACGGTGCGGCTGACCACTCACTTCCTGGACAATGTGATTACCCAGAATCGTTTTCCCATACCGCAAATTCAGGACATGGTGGAAGGGAACCGCAAGATTGGCCTGGGTGTCA
>JAJQJM010000114.1 GCA_021323475.1 Vampirovibrio sp. | reverse complement strand
TGGTGGATCAGCGGTTGAAAACCATGATTCTTCACGGGTAGAGGCTATCTTTCAGGCTCAAGATGTTGGAATACAAGCGAGGCTCAATGACAGGGCCTCGCTTGTACCTGAAATATCCTTCGGTTATACTCTCCGCAGGATCTTGATCCTCTCTTAATGAGTGGGTTTTCATAAAAAACGATTTATAACTTGTATCAACAAGTTGGGTTTTGTTGGTTAATCAGGGATATGCGCTGATGCAGCAAGTTGTGTTCAATGCATTTTCGGGGTTTCGCTCACGCGCCACTCACAACGCGTCTCCACAGACTTTGTCTCAAGGGGAGAGAAAGCCTCCGGACATGCGGGAAATAGACTATTACGCCGGTATGGTTCAGGCGACGGATGATACGTTTAAAAAGCAGGTTCTGGATGCCTCGTGGCGTAAGCCGGCCCTGGTCCATTTCTACAATAAGGATTGCGGGGATTGCAGTAATTTGCTGGATGAAATGCGTCCCATAGCCGAAAGCATGTCTCCCGGTGGCTCCATTAAGTTCGTAAAAATAGAGGACGAATGGAACCCGGAAGCCTCCGAACGCTTTGCCACGCAAACGCCGATTAATTTATCCATTGCCAGCCTGCGGGAGGATGAAGAGGAGGGCTTGCGGATTAATTCGCATCCATTGGTACTGTTCCGCTATGGCGAAGTCATGGATGATATGAATTGCAATGACAAGCATAACCGTCTGGAACGATTAATTCGGGAAACCGTTCGGAAGGAGGATTTGAAACTGTTTCCGAAGCCTCAACCCAAACCGGACAGCGATGCCTCAAAGCCCTCCCAGGGTTGGGTGGCTTGGGTTAAATCCTTGCTGGGCCTTCAGGCTGGAGCAACCGCTCCTCAACCGGCGAAGTAAACCGGTTGAGGGCGGAACAGATTAACGAAGGATGCTAACGGCTGATTTTGAAGATTTCGCCGTATTTGGTCCACAGGTAATCCACGAAATATTGGGCGTTCAGCGGTTCGCCGGTGACCCGTTGCACAATGGTACCGGCAGTTTCCATTTTTCCCACCCAATGAATTTCCCGGTTCAGCCAGCTTTTCAGGCTTTGCAGGTTGCCTTGGGCAATTTTGCTTTCCAGACCGTCTATTTGTTTCTTGGCGGTGTTGAAAAATTGCGCGGAATACAAGTTACCCAGCGTGTAGGTTGGGAAATACCCGAAGGAGCCGTGAGACCAGTGAATATCCTGCAGGCAACCCTCGGCATCGTTAGTTGGGGTAATGCCAAGGTATTCCTGGGCTTTGGTGGCCCAGGCGTCCGGTACTTCATCCACTCGCATGTCGCCTTCAATCAGGGCTTTTTCAATTTCGTACCGCATTAAAATATGCAGGTTGTAGGTCACTTCATCCGCTTCCACCCGAATATAGGATGGCCGAACCCGGTTGATGGCATGATAAAACTGATCCAGCGTCACCCGCTTCAGTTCCGGGAAGGTTTCCTGCAAGCTGGAAAAATAATGCAGCCAGAACGCCCGTGAGCGCCCCACCTGGTTCTCCCACATGCGGGATTGTGATTCATGAATGCCCAATGACGTTCCTTCCGCCAGGGGCGTGCGGTTCAGGGCGGGGTTCACGCCTTGCTCGTACATACCGTGTCCGCCTTCGTGCATAGAAGAGGACAGGGCGGAGAATACGTCATGCTCGTCAATGCGGGTGGTCAGGCGCACATCCAGCGAGCTGCTACCGGAGGAGAAGGGGTGGGCGGATAAATCCAGACGACCCGCCTCAAAATCGAAGCCCATGTCCGTTAGTACCTGCCGGGAAAACTGCAGTTGTTTCTCTGCCGGGAAGAAACCATCGAACAGGAAGCTGGTGTCCGGTGTGTGATCGGAGTTTTGAATGGCCTTCAATAAGGGCACAATCTCGGACTTCAGCTTGACAAACAACGGATCGAGCTGCTTGACGGTTAAGCCGGGCTCATATTCATCCAGCAACGCATCATACGGAGAATCTTCGTAGCCTTGAGCCTCTGCAAAACGCTGGTTCAGGGAAATAATTTTGCGCAGCACCGGCTCGAATTGCTTGAATTGTTTGTTGGCTCTGGCTTCCACCCAGATTTTATGGGCTTCGGCAGTGGTTTCCACCATCTCTTGCAGCAATTCAAGCGGCGTTTTTCGGCTTTTATCGTAAACCCGGCCGACTTCCCGCACCAATGCCTGACTCATGGTGTCCAGCTTTTCCGGAATGCCCGATTGGCGTAAGTGACGCAAATGCTCTTCCATTTCCGGGCTGGTCATCATGTTGTGGGCCAGCTTGGCTAATGTGGCCATTTGTTTGGCTCGCATGGGTGAGCCTTTTTCGGGCATATAAGTTTCCAAATCCCAGCCCAGTAGGGCCTGGGTGGCGTTGAGATCGTGGATCTCGTTGACCAGGGATTGAAACGCCATAATAGACGCCGTGGTTGCGGTGGAAGTTTGCATCGCCTCTCTCCTTCGTGCTGAAACAGCAATGCCCCTATTCTAGCGTGTTTACCCGCATTCCCCAAGAATTGGTTAAGGATAATTTAGGGCAGACCTGGGAAACGGTATGCTAACGGCGCAGGAAAATGTCGGGGTCCATCTCGGTGACCGGGACTACTTTGCGCAGGCGGTTTACCAGTTCCTCCGCGCGGGTCATGTCCACCGTGGGCAGGGTATCCGGTTGAAGGGCGGAGTTCCGGCGAATGTCCGCATCCAGAATCAGTCCGCTGGCCTGCTCAAAGTAACTGTCCACCGCTTGGGGGCGGGTGCGGTTTTCCAACAGAACCTCCCACTGCGTGTTATTCCGCAGCGTGAGAATTTCTTCCGGCTCAATGTCTTCATCGGACACAATCAGCACGATTTTTTCCTGATGCCGAGGCAGGGCCCTGGCGGTTTCCGTCAGGTAATGCAGCTTGCTTTGGGCCTGAGTGTGTACAATGGGCCCCAGGTGCCGCATGGAGACATCCACCAGCAAAGGCGGCAGGACGGACTTTAGCCGGTTTCTGTAATGAAGCAATTCATTAAAGCGGCTGTTGGTCACCCCGCTGTCCGTGATGAGAGAACCAATCAACACCGATAGCCGGATAAAATCCGCCTGGGTATTGATGGCGATGGCAAGCGCCGTTTCCGGGTCGTTTCTCAGTACGGAAATCCCGATGGGTAAGCCGGTAAACTGCTTCAAACGGCGGGTCAACATGGCCATGGCAATGGCGCCGGCCGTATCCATGTGCCCTTGGGTATACGGTACATCGTGGAAGTTCTCGATAATCAGCCCATCCACGCCGCTGGTTGCCAGGGCGGTCGCCTCCTGTTCGGCGCGGGCGGTCAGGATGTCCCATTGCCCGTCCCAACCAGGCGCTCCTGGGAGGGCCAGCAATTGGATCTTGCCGATAATCGGCTTGGGTTTTTTAAATATTTCCGTTAACATAAGCCTATTCTAATACCAACCTGCTTCGCGAAAAAAGCCGGCTTGCCGCAAAGCGTTCACAAAACTCCATGTTTTAACGGTAATGGCCCATCCCAACAGCCTCGGTTTGGCGACTGTTTTATTGTTCAAACCACTTTTCGCGGAAGCAACCAACCTGTACCTACCTAACCTGGATTATCGTTAAGCTCATGAGAAAACCGAATGTTGCCGTCATTGGCCGCCCCAATGTGGGTAAATCAACCCTTGTAAACCGGATTATCGGTGCCCGTAAGGCCATTGTGGACGACATGCCGGGCGTAACCCGCGATCGTTCTTACTACGAAGCCGAATGGCAAGGCCGCAACTTTATCCTGGTGGATACTGGCGGGGTTATGCCGGATGCGGAGAAGGACGAGCATCCGTTCGCCGATCTCATCAACATGCAGGTGGAAGTGGCGCTGGCCGAAGCGGATTTGGTGGTCTTCCTGGTAGACGGGCAGGCGGGCATTACCCCAGTGGATGAAGATATTGCCGAACAGCTCCGGCGCAGCGGCAAACCCATTCTACTGACGGTGAACAAGGTGGATCGGCACGATCAAAAAGCCCTGGCCGCCGAGTTTTATGCCTTATCACTCGGGGAGCCTCATTCGTTGTCCGCATTGCATGGCAACCTGGGCGTAGGTGACCTGCTGGATGAAATCACCAAGCGCCTGCCGGAGGAGCCCGAGGCGGAAACGCTGGATGCCCGCATCAAAATTGCCCTGGTTGGAAGGCCGAATGTTGGGAAATCCTCAATCTTAAATGCCCTGTTGGGTGAAGAGCGCTCTATCGTCAGCGATATTTCCGGTACCACACGGGATTCGATTGATGTTCCCGTGACCCATGAGGGTCGGGAGTTCGTGCTGGTGGATACCGCCGGTATCCGTAAAAAGGGCAAGGTGGACTACGGCGTGGAAATGTTTTCAGTGGACCGTTCCATTCGTGCTCTGCGGGATGCGGATGTGACCGTAATGGTGCTGGATGCCACCGAGAACCGCCAAAGTCAGACCGCCAGCATGGTGACCGATCAGGACAAGAAGATTATTGAAATGAGCAACGAGGCCGGCCGCGGGCTGGTGATCGTGGTCAACAAGTGGGACCTGATTCCCGATAAGACGTCTAAGTCCGTGGATCAGTTCAAGAAAAAACTGTATCAAGAAATCCCGCATGCCTCTTTTGCTCCGGTGCTGTTTACCAGCGCTGCCAAAGGCCAGCGCCTGCAAAATATCTACGAGTTGGCGACTACCGTGTATGAGAACGCCAACCGCCGGGTGAAGACCAGCCTGATTAACGAGGTCATGGCCGAGGCATTCACCCTCTCTCCGCCGGCTCCCATCAAGAACCGTCGTCTCAAATTGCTGTATGCCACCCAGGTTGGCGTGGCTCCGCCCACGTTCATTCTGTTCGTGAATGACGCGAAACTGATGAAGGATTCATACCGTCGTTATCTGGAGAAAAAATTGCGCGAGAACTTTGAATTTGCGGGGACGCCACTGGTGATTGTGCCTCGTTCGCGCGATGAAAAGAAGGGAAAATAGGCAGTAGTCATGATGGAGTATGTTGTAGCGGCTGGTCTGGGCTATCTGGTTGGCTCTTTTCCCACCGCGTACCTGGTGGTGAAGCAACTGACCGGGCAGGATATTCGGACGATTGGGAGCGGAAATGTCGGGGCCACGAACGTTAAGCGGGCAGCAGGCTTCAAACCGTACCTGTTTGTGCTGCTGTTCGATATGTGCAAGGGCCTGGTGCCCGTGTGGTTTAGCACCCAGCTTTATCCCAAGGCGTATTTTCTGCATATTCTGGTCGCGCTAGCTACCGTGATTGGGCATAGCAAGTCCATTTTTCTGAAGTTTGCCGGTGGAAAGTCTGCGGCTACCGGCTTGGGTGGCATGATGGGCCTGGCGCCGGTGCCGGCTTTGCTGCTGGGTGTGTTGGCCTTTACCATTACCAAATTTACCCGTTTCGTATCGCTGGGGTCTATTACGGCCAGTTTGCTGGCCCCGGTCATGTTATATCTGTTTGGTTGCCCTAGACCATATGTTGGCTATGCCGCAGTGGCCGGACTTTATGTTATTTTTCTACACAGGGCAAATATCCAACGATTGCTCAAAGGGACGGAGAACCGTATCTGATGAAAAAGCTGGCAATTTTAGGCGCTGGGAGTTGGGGCTTGACCCTGGCTTGGCTGGCGGCCAGCGATCGTCAAAATGTATGGCTCTGGGATCGAAATCCCGAAAAAATCGAGGCCATGAAACGGGATCGCAAGGTGCTGTTTCCGGTGCCGCTGATTTTGCCGCTGGATCTCAACCTGACGGACTCCCTGGAGGAGGCGGTGCGGGATGCGAACGTGATTCTGCTGGTGGTAACCGTCGGCGGAACGCGAGAGGTATTGCGGAAACTTCGGGATGAAATCGGGCTTTCCAAGGATGTCATCCTGGTCAACGCCTCTAAGGGCATTGAATTTCCCAGCCTGCAACCGTTATCGGAAGTCTTTGCGACCGAAATGCCCAATAATCCCTATGCCGTGTTGTCCGGCCCGACCCTGGCCTTGGAAATACTGGACGGCCTACCCACGGCCTGCTCCATTGCCTGCCGGGACCTAGCCGTTGCGGAATCGCTTCAGCAGAATTTGTCCCATGATCTGTTCCGCCTGTATTCCAATACGGATGTAACCGGCGTGGAACTGGGCGGGGCGCTTAAGAACATTTTTGCCATTGCCAGCGGTTACATGAAAGAAAAGAAGCTGGGCGATAACGCCTTGGGTGCATTGCTTACCCGTGGCCTGGCCGAGATGACCCGCTTCAGCATGGCGCTGGGGGCGGATCAGAAAACCTTGTATGGCATGAGCGGGCTGGGTGACTTGCTGGCGACAGCCAATAGCCCGTTAAGCCGGAATTATCAGGTTGGCGCCCGGTTGGCTCGGGGGGAAACCCTGGATGAGATTCTGGCGGATTTGAGAGTGGTGGCCGAGGGTGTGAAGACGACTCACGCGGTTTACGAACTGTCTCGCAAAATGGGGCTGGAAACGCCGATTGTGGAGATGGTGGAAATGTGCTTGTCCGGCCCATTTTCCGAAAAAATGATTATTAAAAGCCTGATGAGTCGGAAGCTGAAATCCGAGCAGAAAGAGTCGGCCAACTCATAGTTCCGGTGCGGTTTTTAGGTGCTTCAATCGCTCGGTTGGCTAATCGGAAATGAAACTTTATGTTGGCGGAAACAACCGGCTTGGGAATGGCAATTTATTGAGCGGTTTATATAATGGGTTTATTCAAAGGTTACTTGCCAACAGGATGACGGCAAGAGGCACGTTCAGAAAGAAAGTGAAGACGCCCTTACACAGGTAGGTTTGCAGTGGGGGATGCCGTGTTTATCACCTAAACGTTAATCGTTTGGTCGTATTGTCAACTTTCCGGTAAGGGCTGGGAACAGATTTGACTACTTTTTGAGTGTTCTTGGGAAGCCCAAGGGCACTCGACGAACCATAGTGAGTAAGAAGGAGGGATATACCCATGCCAAATCAAGAGAACCAAGGAGATCAAGCTAACAGCAACCGAGGCTTCGCTTCTATGGATGAAGAAAAACAACGCGAAATTGCCAGCAAAGGCGGGAAAGCCTCTCATGAAAAAGGGGCCGCGAATAAGTTCACCTCTGAGGAAGCACAGGAGGAGGAGGCAGGCCGCAAGGGCGGCAGCCATTAGACCCATTTTTTTGACATACCTTTAACACACCTCTTTTCCAAGCAGCTCCGCTAAACACTCGGCGGAGCTGCTTATTTTTGAAAGTGGTCAGCCATTTGAGCGATAAGGGAAGAGAGTTTGTAGTGGGTTTGGGGTAAAATGCGGCTGTCGCATATGCAAAATACATGCGCGAGTGGAACTGACAGCAACAGGATCGGGTGTACGGATGCCTATATTGTTTTATGCGCTTCTAGGACTGATTGCCGGGGCCTTTAGCGGGCTGGTGGGTATTGGTGGGGGTATTATCATTGTGCCTGCGCTGGTCTTTCTTGGGGGCTTCAGTCAGCAAATGGCCCAAGGCACTACTTTGGCCTTGCTGGTGTTGCCCATTGGCGTGTTGGGCGCCTGGGAATATTACAAGCACGGCTATGTGGATATTAAAGTGGCTGGCCTGGTGTGTCTGGGCTTTGTATTGGGCAGTCTGGTCGGGGCCAAGCTGGCGGTCGTATTGCCTACCGTGGTTTTAAAGCGCGTGTTTGGCGCAACCTTACTATTAATTGGCGCCAAAATGCTGTTTTGGATTTAAGCGGTCTTAAAATGTCGCGCTTCTGGCGTTTTACGCTACCTAAAGCGCTGCTAAGGATTGGCTCAGTACGGATTTAAGAGCCTTGATCAAGGCGTCCACATCGTCCGGCTGGGTGAAAGCCCCGATGCTGGCCCGAACCGTACCGCCGCGATGAATGGAGCCAATGGCCTCATGCGCCATCGGGGCGCAATGGAACCCGGCCCTCAGGGCAATGCCGTAGTCATCAAACAGGGTTTCACCTACGGACTTGGGCGTGTGGTTCAGTAAATTAAACGAAACCACGGGCGTTTTTCTGGAAACATCTGTGTGGCCGTAGATGGTGACTTCCGGGATCTCCTGCAGGCCGGCGATCAACTGGGCCAGCAGTTTCGTTTCATGCTGGTGAATTTTGGAAAGGCCGGTTTCCTGAACCCACTTAATCCCCTCAGCCAGGGCCAGGATTTGGGGCAGAGGAATGGTGCCGACCTCGAAGCCGTCCGGCGGGGTTGGGTGCATCTCGTGCTTGCCGGAATCACCGCCGGTGCCGCCTTCCATAAAGGTATTCAGGTGGGCGTTTTCCCCCACATACAGCGCGCCGATGCCCGGAGGGCCGTACAAAGATTTATGCCCCGGCAGGGCCAGCATATCGATATGAAAACGCTGCACATCAACCGGCAGAACGCCTGCGGATTGCGCGGCGTCCAGCAGGTAGAGCTTGCCGTACTGGTGGGCCAGCTTGCCGATTTGCTCCACCGGCAGCACGGAACCGATGACATTGCTGGCATGAGTGGTAGCAACCAGCTTGATGTTGGGCCGGGTTTTCAGCAGGTTCTCGTACTCGGCTAAATTAAAGGGAACCGCATCCGTGTATGGCACTACGTAGAATTCGACGCCTTTTTCCTGGGCGATTTTGCGGATGGGGCGCGACAAGGCATGATGCTCAACGGCGCTCATCACCACGGCGTCCCCGGTTTGCCAGGGGAATGCCTGGATAGCCAGGTTCAGGGCATGGGTACAGCCGTTGGTAAAGCTGATGCGCTCCGGGTTGGCAATGTTGCACAGGCTGGCCACCGCATTGCGAGCCTCTTGCAATTGATTCGCTCCCAGCCGGGAGGCTTTGGAGGTGCCGCGCTTTGGGCTGAACAGACTGCGAAACGACTGATCCAGGGTGGTGTAAACGGCTTCCGGCTTGGGCCAGGAAGTAGCGGCATTGTCCAGGTAGTGCATAGGAGGATATTCCTTACGCTTTCAGAATCGTAAACTGCTTAAAGGCGCTTACAGGCCGGGGTCCAGCAATTGGAAAGAGGTTTTTTGACACGCGGTGCCCAGGAAATACCGGATGACTTCCGAGGGTAACTCGACTTCCTGCGGCAGAACCGTGTTGTGATAGCCCATGTCCGCGCCCTGGAGTTCCCGTTTTAAGGGTGGCGCATAGATGTGCAGGCTCACCACA
Organism: Vampirovibrio sp.; assembly: GCA_021323475.1. Taxonomy (GTDB): domain Bacteria; phylum Cyanobacteriota; class Vampirovibrionia; order Vampirovibrionales; family Vampirovibrionaceae; genus Vampirovibrio. The sequence goes on along the minus strand of JAJQJM010000114.1, from coordinate 1,507 downwards.
TCCTCGGTGGAGGTATTCTTGACCTCGTGTTTCACGCCCAGCGGTGTGTGGCCGACATCTCCGGCGCGCCATACGGTGGTTACCTTGCGGCCATCCGGGTAGTAACTGGTATTGGTGATTTCACCTTCCATAATAATCATCAGACCGTCGGAATTGTCGTGGTCATGAATAGGGCTGCCTTGGCCGGGACGCCAGCACACCACCAGAATTTCCACATGGCCCGACTTGAAGACCAGATGGCGGGCGTAGTGGTTGTCCTTAAATTGTTTTAACGCTTCCAGGTTCAGCATTGTCGCAGTTTTCCATGCACATATATCGGGCACTTGAATTGAGGACACAATGACACGTCTTTTATCTTTATACTAGCTCAAAGATAACCTTGCCGTAAGCCGGTCGTTAAAATTATCGACGCTCGCAAACGGGCTGCCATGTATTACAATGCAGGGAGCCATGTTTATTTACCTGCACGTCCCCTTTTGTGTGTCCCGTTGCATTTATTGCGACTTTTATGTGGTGCTGGAGAAATACGGCGGTAAAGAGGCATACGTGGATGCGCTGTGTCGGGAAATTGATTTGCGCTTTGCCGCCATAAACCGGGCGGACTTCCCCCAGGGAATTCAAACCCTGTATGTGGGTGGGGGGACGCCATCGCTATTGGCATCGGAGGCGTATCGGCGAATTTTTGCCGCATTGAACCGCTACCTGCCCTTTGCGCCGGATGCGGAGATTACGCTGGAAGCCAACCCCGGAGCGCGTCATTCGGAAATGGCGGACGCCCCTGATAAATACCGGGAAGTTGGGTTTAACCGGGTCAGTGTGGGCATTCAAAGTTTTAACGATGCGGAGCTGAAAAAACTAAGCCGGCTGCATTCCGCCCGCGAGGCAATTGAGTTTGTGGCTGGGTTAAAACAGGCGGGCTGGACGAATATTTCCATCGATTTGATGTACGGCATTCCGGTGCAAACAATGACGAGCTGGCGGGAGACCCTGAGGCAGGCCGTTGATTTGGGGATTCAGCATGTGTCCATGTATGGGTTGAAAGTGGAGGAAAATACGCCACTGGACAAATTAACCTCCCTGCAAGCCAGCCGGGGAAGCTACCCGTTGCCGGAAGAGGACGATGTGGTGGCCATGTATTACGAAGGGCTGACTCAGTTGGGAAATGCCGGGTTTCGGCGTTATGAGTTCAGCAATTTAGCCCAACCAGGGCGTGAGTCCAGGCATAATTTAAATTATTGGAATAACGGCGATTACCTGGCGTTGGGCGTGGCGGCCCACGGTTATTGGCAGGGGGAACGCTACGAAACGGTGCGGGAGATCAATCAATATTTAGAGAATCCAATGGCCGGAGACAAGGTGGTTTGTCCGCCGCAAGAGCGATTGGAAAACGCGATTATTTTTGGCCTGCGCAAGGCGGAAGGGATACACATTCCAGCCTTGGAACGTGAATTTCAGATGGATTTTCGTCGGCGCTACGCTGAGGTGTTAACCAAATTCGAGGGTGATT
>JAJQJM010000214.1 GCA_021323475.1 Vampirovibrio sp. | reverse complement strand
CATTGTGGTGATTGCGGAATCCCACCTGTCCTTCCATTCCTTTATCGAAAAGGATTACTTCTTCTTTGACCTGTTTAGCTGCAAGCCCTTCGATGTGGCAATCAGCCGGGTGTTAATAGGCGAAGCCTCCACGAAAAACCAGGGATCCACCGCAATGCAATGCCCGCCCACGCCAATACCGGGCTTCAGCAGGTTGACCCGTGGGTGCATGTTAATCAATTCACGGGCTTCCGGCATATTCACGCCGTACTCGTCCGCTAAAATAGAGAGTTCATTGGCCAGGGCAATGTTTACATCCCGGTAAGTATTTTCCGCCAGTTTGCAGAATTCGGCGGTCACGTCATCGGTGGTATACAAATTGCCTTTCATCACTTGGCTGAGCAGCGTTTGCCCCAGAATGGCCGAGGCGGGCGTGGTGCCGCCGATGACCCGATGGTTGTAAATCAGTTCATGGGTGGTGTTGCCGGGCAACACTCGCTCTGGTGAGAAACACAGGAAGATATCTTCGCCGACTTTCAGGCCGGTATGTTCCTCAATGAGCGGCTTTAAAAGTTGTCGGGTGGTGCCGGGCGGAACCGTGGATTCCAGAATGACCAGGTTGTTTTTGCGCAGCACCGGCAAAATCGATTCCGTGGCGGCGCGTACCATCGATAAATCACAGGTTTTTTCAACCGCATGCACCGGGGTGGGTACGGTAATCAGGAAGACATCTGCCGGTTCCGGCTTGGGGGCCGCCGTAAAACGGCTTTGCTGCCGAACCGTTTCCCACCAGTCGGAGAGCTCCGGGTAGGCCTCTCCCACTTTAGACGTGGCAATATTCTCCAGCACCCGTGGGCTGACATCCACGCCCTGCACAGTGTAGCCATTCATGGCGAACAACAGCGCCGTGGGCAAACCCACATAGCCCAAGCCTACCACGCAAATGTTCCGGTAGTCCAAGGCCAGGGCTACCATCCGCTGACGCGTTTGCTCATCCGGCTCTACGGCATGTAAGGGAATCATGGTTGTGAGTGGGCTGTCCATCACACCATTATAGTCTAAACATGCGTACGGGAAATCGATGCCGGGATTCGGCGAGCCGCTTGCCCGACCATCTGGTCGTACATGGCGATTAAAGCTTCAGACGAGCGCTGCCAGTTATAACGCTCGATTACGGCCTTGTGGCCGCTGACGGCCATTTCCCGGCGGACATCCGGGCGGTGGTACAGCATGCGAATCAGGTTGGCCAGCATACTGGCGTCTCCGGACTGGAAGACCAGGCCTCCACGGGTGTTTTCCACATAGCGCTGCAGGGGAACCGCATTGCTGGTAATAATCGGCTTTTTAAACAGATGGTACAGATAGGCCTTATTCGGAAACGTCGCGTTGGTGTGATCGTTTACCAGATGCGGGATTAAGCAGATATCGCTGGCCTCGATGTAGGTGGGGAACTGGGTTTCATCCAGCCAGCCGGTAAAATGAACCCGTTCCTGCAAGCCGGCTTCTTGAATCATGCCCTCCAGCAATATGCGGTAAGGCTCCCGCATGGCCCCGGCGCCAATAAAGTGCAGCTCCGGAATTTCATCCTTCAGTTGGGCCATCGCCTCAATCACGGTCTGAATGCCCCGGTGGGTGTCGTTCAGGTGACCCACGTAGGTCAGCACGAAGTTGGGCTTGAAGCGCCGCACAAAATCGTGATTGATGGAGGCGGCCATGAACTTTTCCATATCCACGGTGTTTTCCAGCACCAGCACTTTTTCGGTGGGCACGCCCTTTTGCAGCAGGCGTTCCTTGGCCTCATCGGCCACGGTAATGACGCGGGTCGCTTTGCGGACGGACTCCGCCTCGATTTTTTCCCAGCGTTGGCGCTGTTCTTCACCGCGCTCCGGGTCGTTGCGACCTTTCATCATCTGCATCAGGGCCGGGTAATTCTCGTGCAGGTCAGCCACCAGAGGCAGGTTATACCGCATGGCAATGTTCAGCCCGGTATCCACCAGCCTTAAATCGTGGATATGCAGGATGTGAATGCCGTAATCCCGCACGAAGCGATGGATAAGTGTATGCCAGACCGTATCGATATTCTTGAAGTGGTGAAAATAGTTTTTAATAATGCCCTTGTACAAAAAGCGGGATTGAATGCCCAAAAACGGGATTTCAATGCTCACCGCGTCTGGATCGACCCGGTGAATATAGATGCCCCGGTATGCTTCCTCCAGCAAGGTGTCCTGCGGGCGGACAGCGCAAAGCAGATGCACTTCGTAACCGGCTTCCACCAGGGCAACCGCCTCGCGTTCCACGCGGGCATCCGGCGGAAAGGGCTGATCCAGCACCATACCGATTCTGATTTTACGGCCTGTTTCATTCACAGTAGTTGATGACGGGCGATAACCGACTGATAACATTCATCCAGCATCCTGACTTGAGTTTCAATGTTAAACCGTTCGTGAACCATTCGTCTAGCGTTTTGTCGAATTGTCTCCAGCTTCCAGTAGGTAGACATCAGCTCTTCGATCATGGCAACCAGGGCGTCCACGTCTCCCGGCGGATACAACAGGCCGGTCATGCCCTGATCGATGATTTCCGGAATACCGCCCGAGTCCGCGCCGATACAAGGAACGCCGTTGGACATCGCCTCAATCACCACCCGCCCGAACGGCTCATTCTGCGAGGGAATCACCAGCAGATCCAGCACCTCGTACAAGGGGCTCAGGTCATCCTGATACCCCAAAAAGCGAACCGTGTGGCCTAGCTCATTCCGTTGAATGGTTTCCTGAATCCGGGCCTGGTAAGCGGCATCCACAAAAGTGCCCGCCACGAACGCGCATCCAGCCGGACGCGAATCCGGTTTCCAGGGATTTAAACCGCTTCATCCAGGCGGATCGAAACGCGGAAGGAGGCGCTAAAA
>JAJQJM010000113.1 GCA_021323475.1 Vampirovibrio sp. | reverse complement strand
CCCCCGCCGCCAGCCCGTCAATCCCGTCAATGAAGTTCATCGCGTTCATCAGCCCGACAATCCAGATAACGGTTACCGGAAGGCTTAGAGCGTTCAGAACCAGCAATTGCGCGCCCGGCAGATCCAGCGTGTTGATTTGGACCCCCAGGCCGAACGCCGTTAAGGCCGCCACAAATTGAATGATCAGCTTGAGATACGGCGATAGATTGAACAGGTCATCCAGTAAACCCAGAATAAACACGATCGCACCACCTGCCAGTACGCCGGGAAGGGCCGTGGTCAAGCTGTAACCTTCGGGTTGGAACAGGCTGATGGTGCCCAATGCCAGCATGAATCCCAGCCAGATGGCGATACCGCCCAAGCGGGGAATCGGATACTTGTGGATTTTACGCTCGCCGGGCGCGTCATAGTAGCCAGCGGCGATTGCCTTGCGCCGAACCAAAGGCACTAATGCCAATGTAATGATCAGGGCAATGGCAAAGCCAGCCAGATCCAACAAAAACAGCGGATTTATCTCAGCCGGATTAGTGATGGCTTAACGCCTCCGTCTTTAGGCTTTGGGACAACTCCGGGTACAAAGGAAACTGCTGACCCAGCGCTTTCACTTCCTCTCCCAGATATTCTATATTTTCACGCTTTTTAAGCGCTTCGGCAATAATCCGTCCCAATTTTTTCATGGCGGCCTCATCGAAGCCCCGGCTGGTTAAGGCTGGGGTTCCCAGGCGCAGCCCGCTGGTGACGAAAGGCGATTGAGGATCGTTGGGAATGGTATTCTTGTTGGCCGTAATGCCAATTTCTTCCAACAGGTTCTGAGCCTCTTTGCCGGTCAGGTTTACATTGCGCAGATCCAGCATCATCAGGTGATTGTCGGTACCACCGCTCACGATATTGATGCCGTTTTCCAGCAATGTATCCGCCAATGCCTTGGCATTTTTGACGACTTGCTGGGAGTAGGTTTTGAATTCCGGCGATAACGCCTCTTTAAAGGAAACTGCTTTTGCCGCAATCACGTGCATCAGCGGACCGCCCTGAATGCCGGGAAATACGGCCTTATCAACCGCTTTAGCGTAAGCTTCCTGGCACATTACCAGTCCCCCGCGAGGACCGCGAAGGGTCTTGTGCGTGGTGGTGGTCACAAAATGACAGTGCGGAGTCGGGCTGGGATGGAGATCGGCTGCCACCAATCCGGCGATATGGGCGATGTCCGCCATCAACAGCGCGCCAACCTCGTCCGCGACCTGGCGGAACTTAGCGAAATCAATGGTTCTGGAATAGGCGCTGGCTCCGCAGATGATGAGCTTGGGCTTCTCTTGCAGGGCGATTTCCCGAACCTTGTCATAATCGATGTAGCCGGTTTCCGGGTTGACGCCGTAGGCCACGACCCGGTAAAACAGCCCGGAAAAGTTGACCGGGGAACCGTGGGTTAAATGACCTCCATGGGAGAGATCCATGCCCATAATGGTGTCGCCCGGTTTTAGGCCGGCAGCTAAAAATACAGCCATATTAGCCTGTGCGCCGCTGTGCGGTTGCACGTTGGCATGATCGCAGCCGAAAATCTTTTTCACGCGTTCAATGGCGATCTCTTCCGCCTTGTCCACAAACTCGCAGCCGCCGTAGTATCTTTTACGGGGCAGGCCTTCGGCGTATTTGTTGGTCATAACGCTGCCCATGGCCTGCATGACCGCCAGACTGGTGAAATTCTCGCTAGCAATCATTTCCAGCGTAGTTTGCTCGCGGTTCAGTTCGGCCACAATGGATTCAAAAATCTCAGGATCGGCCTGCTTCAACAAATCCAGGTTCAACATGCGGGAATCTCCTCCGGGTTGCCTTTGGCGGGCTTACCCTGACTTTCAACGCTAATACCAGTCATCATATCCACCCGTTTTTGATGGCGACCGCCTTCAAAGGCCGTAGCCAGCCAGGTGTCAATCAAATCGAATGCCAATGTCGGCGCGATAACCCGGCCGCCCAGGCACAATACATTGGTGTCGTTGTGGCGGCGGCTCATGACAACCGTGTTATGATCATGCGCCTCAACGGAACGAATCCACGGGAAGCGGTTAACCGATATACAAACCCCAATCCCGCTGCCGCAACACAGAAGTCCCCGAACATTCCCGGCGGTTGGCTCAGATTCTTGCAGGCGCTTCATCGTTTCTGCCAGTTTAACGGATATGGCAGGGTAATCAACCGATTCCTCGCTGTAACAACCAATATCCTCAATCTGGAACCCCTTGCCGCGCAAATGCGACGCAATCTGTTCCTTTAATTGGAATCCGGCATGGTCGGCGCCTAATACGATTTTTTCCGTCATAAAACCGCCTTTATCCTGAATAGAGAATGGGGAATGGCGTTAGTCTAACACAATGCGGCCGCTTCTTAAAAGATGAATCTCCCCATCCTGATCGATGGAAACCACGGTCGCCACCTCGGATTGGGGAACCGCGTCATCTTGCTGAAGCACGTAATCCACATCATCCCCGAACATGTCAAATACGGCCTGGGCCGTTTTGGGCGAAACATCCCCCATCCTGCCCGATGAAGAAATCGCAAGGAGTCCTCCGGGAATCAGGGAAAGCAAATCCAGCAGAATGGGAGCCTCCGGCTGTATCAGACTGACAAACGCTCCGGTGCAGATATTGGCAGGCGCTAAAGATGCCTTTGGCAGTTGCATGATCAGCAATCCGGGCCAATGGCGGGTCATTAAATCAAATGCCGGTTTGGGAATGGTTTCCACATACGGTGTAAACGCGTTAATGTCTCGCCCCAGCAGCAACATAGTTGAATCTGAGCCTGTAATACGTTGAATTCGCTCCAGTGTTTCAGTGCAATCCGCCCGGGAGGCAAGCCCGTACCCTTCCGGCCCCGGAATGGCGACAATCCCATTCGAGGTTTCCAGCAGGGAAACTGCATTTAATAAATCGAAATCCATCTTTAATATTTTACCTGCCGTTTACCGGATTCCCTTTGACTGTCTTTTACCTCCAGCGAGCTGATGGACTCCGAAATATTACAAAGGATATACAAAATAGGCACATATGATTTATAAATTGTTTTTATTTTAAATACAGGTACAGAAAAACTGGATATAGGTAAATCAGGTATTTTTTTCCTGTCTCAGCGTTGTTGAGACAGGTTGGCAAGCATTTTCACACCGATTTGACATAGTTTTACGCCTAACGGAGGACACGCTTCATGTCCGTGAATTCAATCGGCCCTTTTTCTTCTTTACTGACACCAACCTCAATTTCAAAGCTCAACAGCACGCCCGAGCTTAAAGAATTGGCCCCGATTCTTCAGAAAGCAGCCTCGCGGCTGGATAATGTGGATTTGCAGGCCAATGGCGGCGGCATTACAGGTTCTGTCTCTAAATTGGCGGAAATGTTCATGATGTTGATTGTCGCGCTTCTCCAGTCCGATGACCCATCAAAGCTTGCCGCACAGACGGATGAAAACGACGCGGAATTTTCCGATATCGCTGAACAACTGATGCAGAGCCTGGCCCAGGAGGATACCGAAGGGGCCGGTGACGCCGGCGATGCCGGTGGCGATGATGACGAGGGTGATGCCGGCGATGATGGAGATGGCGGCGGTCGCTGCGGTTCCGGTGGTGGCCCTGATGGGGCGCGTGGCGGCCGAGGCGGTGGTCGTGCCGGTGGCTCAAATGATGAAGGCGATGCCGGTGATAGTGAAGATGACGCTGGTGGCGGTGGAGCCGATGGCGCACGTGGCGGCCGGGGCGGTGGTGCCAACGGAGGCGGTCAAGCGGATGCCGGTGATTCCGGAGACGGCCCTGGAGGCAATGGCGGCGGCTGCGGCGGCGGGCAAGGGCAAAATGACGCCGGGAATGCAGGCAATGCCGGACAAGGTCGCCCCGGTGGCAATGGCGGTGGACGAGGTGGCGGTGGTGGCGGGCGCGGATAAAATGGCCGCAATGAACCATCATCCTGCCACACAATAAGAGCCGACGACTCCGGTGACTCGGACACGGATACACCCATCGCGAAAACAGATAGCGTTTCGCATCTCTTCCTGCTCTGGACTAACTGTGGAAACTCATTCTCTCGGGCATCAAGCTCTTAACAGGAAAGCGCTTTTCCCGTAGCATAGAGAAACCAGAGTCACAGATGAGGCAGGAGTTGTTCCCGATGTCCCAACCCCAAAAGTTGCTTATTACCGGCGGTTCCGGTTTTATCGGCAGTTGGTTGATCCGGCATTTGCTGGCTGAAAATCCGGATTGCCATATCACCAACCTGGACCTGCTGACCTATGCCGGCAACCCGGAAAATTTGAGGGACATTGAGAATGATCCGCGTTACCGCTTCGTGCAAGGCGATATTCAGGATGAAGCCCTGGTAAACCGTTTGATGCGGGAAGTGGATGCCTGCGTGAACGTGGCCGCCCAAACCCATGTGGATCGCAGCATCAGCGGGCCCGGCGTGTTCATTACCACCAACGTGGTGGGAACCCAGGTGTTGCTGGAAGCGGCCCGAAACGCCAATATTTCCAAATTTGTGCAGGTTTCCACCGATGAAGTGTACGGCAGCATTGAGGGAACCGCAAAATTCACCGAGGAGTCCCCGCTCGAGCCGAGCAGCCCCTATTCCTCCAGCAAGGCCGGCGCCGACCTGATTGCCCTGAGCTACTGGAAAACTTACGGCATGCCGGTCTGCATTACCCGTTGCACCAATAACTACGGGCCGAATCAATACCCGGAAAAATTGATTCCTCTCTTTATTCTGAATGCCTCAGAGGATAAGCAGGTGCCGGTTTACGGTGACGGCATGAATGTACGGGATTGGATTCACGTCAAGGACCACAGCGCCGGGGTGGCGGCCGTACTGAAGGCCGGAAAACCGGGCGAAGTATACAACATCGGCTCCGGTAACGAACACAACAATATGGAAATTACCCGCCTGATCCTGAAAATTCTGGGCAAACCGGAGTCCCTGATTAAATTCGTGCCGGATCGTCCCGGCCATGACCGCCGCTATGCATTGGATTGCAGCAAGGTGGAGCGGGAACTGGGCTGGAAAGCCACCACTTCGTTTGAAGAAGGATTGCGGGAAACCGTGCAATGGTATCTGGATAATCCGCAGTGGGTGGCTAACGTGCGCAAGCGCGAACGTGACCTGTTGGCCAACGCCGTATAAAGCGACTGAAGGATTGGCGAGTCTCAGATGGGCTTTAAAAATATTGTTGTAACAGGTGCCAGGGGCATGTTGGGTCAAGATTTGGTTCCCTACTTGCGCGCCAAGGGCTATGATGTCTTTCCTACCGCCTCGGACACCCTGAGTCTGCTGGAAACGGCGGACAGCATGCAGGAAAAGCTGGAGCCTTTCAGCCCCCAAGTGATTATTCATGCGGCGGCGTATACCAATGTGGATGGCGCAGAGCGGGAGCCTGAACTGACAATGGCCGTCAATAAGGATGGTACCCGTAATCTGGCCTTGGCTGCCAAGGCGCTGGGCGCCATTCTGGTTTACGTCAGTACCGATTATGTGTTTGACGGGCTGAAACAGGAACCGTACCTGCCCACGGATCGGCCAAATCCCATCAATATGTACGGTTTATCCAAATATTACGGCGAACTCATGGTTTCCGAGCTGATGGAAGAGTATTATGTCGTTCGAACCAGTTGGCTGTATGGTATCCATCGCCAGAATTTCGTGCAATGGGTTTTGGATCAGGCCCGGACGGGTTGTGAAATCAAGGCGGTCACCGACTGGGTAGGCTCCCCCACCTGGACCGGCAATTTATGCGTGGCGATTGAAACCATTATGAATTCCGGCGCCTTTGGGATTTATCACGGTGCCGATCATGGCGCTATTTCCCGCTACGAGCAAGCAAAAGCGATCTGCCGCGCCGCCGGGTTATCGGACGGCCATGTCCGCCCGATTTCCAGCAGTGATTTGAATATGGCGGCGAATCGTCCGCATTACAGTGTACTAGCCTGTCCGGAACTTTCCGTACCCTCTTGGGAAACCGGTCTGCAAGCCTATTTGGCTCAATATTGTCAACAAAGTCCCGCCTCATGAAAACACCATTTAAAAAGCCGGCCCTTAAAAAAAAGTTTCCCCGAAAAAAGGGAACGTCCGACTTGCATCCGCGTGTCATTATTTCAGGCTATTACGGCTTCGATAACTTGGGGGACGAGCTGATTTTACGGGTTCTGATCGAGCAATTGAAGGCCCATCAGGTTAAAATTACCGTGCTGTCCCAAAATCCCCGTAAAACCGCCGAGACCTACGGCGTAGACGCCGTCAAGCGGACCAGTTTTATCGATATTGTGGACGCGCTGACCCAGGCCAATCTGTTCATCAGTGGCGGTGGCGGCTTGTTTCAGGATGCAACCGGCCCGATGAGTACGGTTTATTACGGCGGATTGATTCATCTGGCCCGGTTTTTTGAAGTGCCCGTTTGTTTCTGGGCGCAGGGAGTCGGGCCGTTAAACAAGGATTTCTCTCGTAAAATGACGGCCTCCGCGCTGAAAAAGTGCGAAGTTATTACGGTGCGCGATGAAAAAAGCGCGGCTCTGGTAGAGTCGTTGACCGGCGAAGAACCTGAAATTACCGCCGATCCGGTCTGGCTATTGAACGTTTCCAAGAAAAAGGGGACGGTCAAGAAGGGTACAAAGAAAGACAAACAGTCTGAGCCTTGGCGTATCGGGGTTTCACTACGGCACTGGCCGGAGTTGACCGATGAACGACTCAAGGCATTGGCAAACTGCCTGATAAAATTGGCCGAACCATCGGAGCGCCCGGTTGAATTTCTGTTAATGCCCTTCCAGAAAGAGGAAGATACCCATTTGCTGGAGAAACTCTCGGGTTTGTTAAAAGGCTGCCCGAATGCCATTGCCGTCATTCTTCAACCCGATGCGGTGCTGGACAGAATTGCGGACTGCAATGTGCTGCTGGGTATGCGTTTCCATAGTTTAATACTGGGTTTGCTGTTTAATGTTCCGGTTTACGGTCTGGTATACGATCCTAAGGTTGCCTCCCTGCTGGAAATGTTCGACTTGCAGGGTTGTCGCATCGATGCCATGGAATCGATTGATGCGCCTACCGTTCAAGATTATTTCACTCATTATCCCAAAGTAGATTTGAAGGCCATGAAACAGCAATCTCGGCGCAATTTCAGGATTTTGAACCGTCTGTTGCAGATTCCGGACGCGGAATTGGTATTGTAACCTCAGGCTGCAGCTCTCTGTAAGTTTAAGTTAAGCCGGTTGCTCCATCACCCGATTGAATTATCGGCGCGGAATCTCGCTTATTTTCGCAGGGAAATTATAATGAAACTATGGGAAAACAGCCTCAAGACAAAGCGTCCGAGTTTTCAGGCAAGGCGATATTTTCGTCTCTGATAGCAGCTGCTGACAAATCGGCAGCCAAACATAAGGGGAGTCCCTTCTGGAATAAGTTGCCTCGCATTCTCAACCTGGCCCGAACCCGGCTTCAATTGGATTTGGGGAACGAAGTGCTGGACTATGAGCCCATCCATTTGCATATTAATCCGGCTGAGTTGCATCCATTGGCAGTCTCTCGACCGGATGTCCCGGTTATTTCAGAGGGTTTCAGCCCGTTTACGGGTCAAGTTCGGATGTCGATGCCGGCATTCGGTCAGACGGAAGGCGTGAATTTACCCACAGAGGTGCCGGCGCCATCGTTACCGGCCATGCAAAAACTTGCATTGGAAAACTTCAGATTTCTGATGGACCAGGTTCCGGCGGTTCGGACGATTGAATTCTCCGGCAAGGACCGGGATCCGCTGGAAAATCCTGACCTGCCTAAAATGGTGGACTATGCCGGTCGCTTTAATGGGGCGGAAAGTACGGTATATACGGATGGGCTGTTACTGGGCCACTATACCGATGACCTGCTGAAATGCCGTCTGCATACCCTGGTAATCCGGATGCATTCCCATCGTCCTTCGCTGTATGCGCTAATGACCAATCAACCGCTTCAGCAGTTCGTGCAGATTCGCGATAACGTGGAGCGTCTGCTGGCCCGTAAACGGGAGCTTAAATCATTACTTGAGATTGAGCTTTTAATGACCGTTGATATCCATAATTACCGGGAGATACCGGAAATGATTCGGTTTGGAGAATATCTGGGAGTGGACGGCATCCGGTTTGAGAATTATCTTTCCCCTGAGCCGGGCAAGCCATCTGATCGGACATTATATCGGCATCAACCGAACGTCATGAAGTTTCTGGACGCCCTCAAACGCAATGAGCTGAAAAGCACCCGCCTGATGGTGGCATTGCCGGTGCCTTTGGACCTGGACATGTCAGCCCATCGAAACTGCCGGGAAGCATATGGAACCGTTTCGGTCGATGCTGAATTCAATGTATCTGGTTGTTCCCGGCAGCTTCTACCGCTTCCGGCCATCTCTAAAATATGGGATGAAGATTTTTTTAACGGCGCTATTTATAAGTGGTTACGCAGTATTCACGGCACCGTCAACGCGGAGGGCGGCCAGTCCGAAGTGCCTAAGCCTTGCCGGAATTGCCCCCGAAACATGCCCTCCTCAAACCAGTAACTGTGGGTTGAATGGATATCCTATTCGGTCGGAAACGACTGCTTAATTCGAGTTTGAATAAAATAATTTGAGTTTTCTCTTGTTTTGCTATAATAGCCGTGGAGATATTAGTGCAGATTTGCCAGATTCGTTCATAGTCTGTTCATCAAGACACGGGGCTTGAAAATATGTTTGATTTTCAAAGCGTATCTTCCTATTCGCCTGGCGATTTAGCGGCAGATAAGCGAAAGACTGAAACAGGCAATACGATGCGGGAAAAGCCGCCCCCAGCCGGTCCAATGATTGCTACGGAACTATTTAACCAGCGGGATTATTCCACGTTTCAATTTCAAAATCAATCTCAACCCCTTCGAGCTGTCCCTCCGAATGATCAACCAACACCTCAGAAACCACCGTTCCTGCTTTCCGTCTTGACTATTAATGGGTTGCAAACGCTCAATAGCAATTTTGAACGCATTGCCAGTCAGATTGCCGGCTTTTTTTATGGCAACCGTAAAGAAAAACCTGCGGATGACGAAAAGCAGCGGCGCGGTTTAAATGACTTCTTCACCCTGGACTTCCTGGGGGAGCGTAAAGTGGAGGAGTCAAACCAAAGCGGCTTTGGAGACGGCTCAGGTTAGAGGCATCGGTGTAATTTCCGGAAAGATAGCCGGATATCAGGCGGGGACTACAAAAAAGCTGGTCGCGTAATTCAGCAACCGGCACACCACAAATAGAACAGCGCTGTAACGGTGAAACAGTCGCGTCGGGTGCAAGCCCTTGAATAGCTGAATGCCGGTAATGATTTGAACAATATAAAGTACCAGCATCAGGGCGGAGATTGCCACGTGGAAAAGTAATAGTCCCTCTTGCGCAGGCGTCTGGCTAGTGGTCTGAATGGTTTCGCTTAAGGTCTCAATGGCATGTCGGCTGAACTCAATGTAAAGCAACAGGCCCAAATCGATCGCAAACGCGGCGGCCATGAGCGGTATATGGATTTCCGGACGCTTGCGGAACCAAACGCCAGCCGCAATCACCAATAAAACCAAAGTGGATATTGCAATCAACATAAGATTTATTGTAGAGGATGCACTCTTTGCATACAACTAGCGAATCCATCCAACCGGCTACCGAATCGTTAAATCCTTTTTACTTTTTGACTTTGGCAGCCAGTTCTTTTTGATGACTCTTCAGCATCAGGGAGCCTTGAATAGCCAGTTCCGGGAGAGCAATCAACATGCCAAGCGACTTTAACGGCATATGCTTACCGAGCCAACCAAGCGGGCTCAGGATTTTGGAGGCCAGCATGTCGGAATATTGCAGACGGGCGTTCACGGCATGACTCAGCAGGCGGAACGCCTTCTTGTCTCTGGTAATGGTCAGCATATCCCGCAGGGACTTCGCCTTGGGGCAATCGTTATCCGGGAACAGGCTTTTGGTGAGCATGTTGAATTCTTCAACGAGTTTATCGGTCATGCCTTCCGTCGGCTTTTCGTTCCACAATTTTTCCAATTTGGCGATTTGCTTAATCGGGCTTAACTTGCCGTCCTTGGCATCCAGATTGGCTTTTTTAAGGATATTATCGCCCCATTTCTTGCAAATCCAGGCGACCGGAATCATAAATACAGCGGCAATCCAGCCCAGCACCGGCACCATGAATAAAATGGGCAGCGACAGATCCGGGCCGTACTTGTAAGCGAGTCCTTTCAGCACCTGCTTGTTTTCAGCATGCTGCATGTGGCCCCGCAAGTCTTTCAGAAAGCGACCCCAGGTGAATTTTTCAGCGGGAGCCTCAATCTTATCGGCCGACTTCACGGTTTCTACGGGCTGTGCGTCATCTTTGCCGCCAAACTTGATTTGGTCTGCTCCCGTTTTTGCCAAAGCGGCGGATAAACCGGCCGCTGGGTTTGAAGCACCCGGCAGAGGCTTCCGCGAAGGGGGAGCTGGCAGGTTGGTATGGCTGGCGGGTATTCTGGATGAAATCAAGGCGGGCCTCTGGGACGGACAGATTATACCGTGTGTGGCTATTAAAACTCCTCAACGCGATTTGTTGCCCCGTGGCTTCGGATGCCATCAAGCCGTTTGAATTGTAACGAAATATTACAGCTAAGTTTCGGAATATCTCAAGTTTTCAGGGATGAGGTCGATAACCATTAACATCTTCATTTTTTTTAAACAGGGAATGATGAAACGAGAGGATCTATCATGGTTGGGACAGTGATGAACTGTAAAAAATGCAATAAAATTTTCCAGCAGCGACTGCATCCTATTTGTCCGGCTTGCTTACAACGCGAAGATCAGCAGTTTACCAACC
>JAJQJM010000112.1 GCA_021323475.1 Vampirovibrio sp. | reverse complement strand
CACGTATCAGGCCGACCGTTTGTTCTGGACCATGGTGCCGGTAATGGCGTTCATTAAAACCACGGATGCGTCCAATACGTTCAACAAGCCTTTTCTGGCCCAGGTGTTGCTACAGGAGCGGGTGGGCTGGGCGATGGACGAATTGATGAACCAGTTGAACACCTTGGCTGATTTGGCCGCATAAGTGATTTAGGCAAATTTGACAGGAGAGTGCAATATGACGACCTTGAGAGATCATGATCAGCGGCAGGATAAGCTAGCCTATTTATTGCAGAACGCGCTTGGCGCATTGGGGCCGGAACTGATTAACAATCCACAGCTGGCGGAAGTGCTGCACCGCACCGTGGATGAGCAATTGGCGCAATATGACGCCATGCCGAACCGGGCCGCCAAATCCGCGGATTACGGTATTGCGGATTTGATTGGGCTGGGCAGTGACGCGCCGGCCGACATGGGCGATGTGGAAGTGTCTCCCGGTGTGGTGAATTACGATGACGCCGCACCCAGCGAACGCTTGCTGGCCGCCGCGCATTTATACTACTTGTGCATCCATGAGAAATTGGGTGTGTTCAAAGTGGTGGATAAATTGCAAAAACTGTTTCTGGCCGGAACGCTGAAAGTATCCAATGGGCCTGGGGCGTATCGATTGTACCGGTTCGATCGACATGGTACATTCCGCTACCGCAAGCAGGAACGGATGCGCGCTTACAAGCAAGTGTTCGGTTATACCAATGTGCCTCCCGCGCCGGGTGGCCGGGCCAATACCTCATTTCACGGGTTATTTACCCACTTTATTCAGGAGGTGGCGAAATTCTGGCGGGATAAGCGGATTAGCGAAGTTATCCGGGAGCGCGCCACGGATCCCACGTTTGGCTCCATGGCCATTGTACGCCGGGCCGGATTGGATTTGCGGAATAACCTGAAAAATTCGACCTACGGTTACATTAATGTGCTGCGCATTGAAACCAGCCAGGCGTTGGCGGAATGCTTTGAAATTCTGGAAGCGCCGGATTTGCGGGCGCAATTTGGCGCGGATAACGCCTGGGATTTAATTGAGTTGGTGATGTGGCAACATTTCCACCAAACCGTGCATGCCAGCACCATGAACCGCATGGCGGTCAGCGGGCGGGAAGTGTTGCAGTGGCTGGCGGAACCGTACATTTTACAAACCAACCGGACCGACTTCGAAACCTTGCTCATGCGGGTGGCCGAAAGTGCCGAGGAATGGCTTTCCAGCGAAGAGGGCCGCTTCTACGGCGCGCCGACTCCACCGCCACGGCCGGTTTACAAGCGCAGTCGCAATGGCAACGGGCTTGGGCAAAATCGCATGACGGTTTCCATCGCGCCCGCCCTGTAGCGTCTGCAGCAAAGTTGGCTGCGTAGCCTGCCCGAAGCGATCGATAGTAGACTATCAATAAGGTCCAAATCGTCGGTGATTTCTTCTGAGCAGCAAGCATTTAAAACCGAACCGGGTGAATTGATCATGCAAGCGTTGCGCAGGTTATGGTCTGCTTTTGCGCCCGCTCCGTCTGCTTGCGACGAGACGGATGCCAGTCTCGTTCGCCTTGCTCTTCATCCGTTACAGGCGTTCGGGTATGCCTACGCGTCCCGGTTGCTCGCAATCGGCATTCACCAGGGCTGGCTGGATACTGATGTGAAGCGGATTTGCGATTTCGGCGCCGGAACCGGTGGCCCTGCATTGGCCCTACAAGCTGTTTTTCAGGTGCCTGCCAAAAACCTTATCCTGTTGGAACCCCATGCCGCGCAAGCGTCAGGTCTACGGCGCCTGTTCCCCAAGAGTGATGTGCATGAGGGTGATGGTCTTTCCCGGTTAAAGTCCGGGCGTGAAACTTATGATTTGATCAGCGCGTTTATGCTAGGGCCGAATGATGCGGACGATGGAATGGTTGCTCAGTTTATTCGTTGTGCCCTACCCAAGCTGGCCCAGGGCGGCAGATTACTGATTTGCTCCGATGTTGCCACGATGCAGGCGGTTCAGCATGTCTTGCTCAGGATAACGGGGCTTCGGTGCCGGTGGTTGATCCAAGACGAACTGCCGGTAACAGTGATTGTTGAAAAGCTGGCAACAACTCATCCAAACACACTTTCACAGAAGGCTGTCGTGCTTCCCAGCCCGCGTGTCAAAAGCGCCTGGATTCCCGATTGGAAGGGTGAATTGGCAATGGAGCATTATTGTTTATCCACGCCGTTTGAGAAGGCATATTTACAGGCAACGATTGAAGCGTTTGAATGGGAGCGACCTACGCACCCTGCCATTCCGGCCATGAAAACCCTGCTGGAAGAGGCCGATTAAACCTCTATTTATTTCTTCACCGCATTTAATCCATTCACTTGGCAGGGACTGAGCGGTCGGTCGAGTTCTGCATATATGCAGAACCCCCGCTTGAAAGGAAAACGCAAGCGGGGGCTCAGTTTTTTTAAATGGCCGTGTTATCGGTTTAATTAGGCATTTTTACCTTTGGCTCCCGGTTCCACAGGCGCAGTTGCTTACACGTGTTGATGAAGCTCGTGGTGTCCTGGCCTTGTTTTACCAGAACAAAACCTTCATCCACCGCGTTTGCGACCCCGGCTTTTTCAAATAGCGGGGTTGCCGTGTCCGTATAGGCAATGAATTTCAGGTGCGAATAAGCATCGGCGATGAAATCCCTGGCAGTAGGTTCCATTGCCAATTTTCCGGCACCGTCTTTGGAAACCAGAACCGCAACCGCGTCAAACAATACCGACGGGCCTCCGTTGATTCGGTGATCGGCGGGAATTTGCGTTCCATCACTGGCAACCACACCGTTAATGGTGGGCGCTACAATTTCCACGGTGGCCCCTTCTTTTGCCGCGGATGCCTTTAGTGAGTTGATTAATCCCGCATCGACGCCGTCACTGACCAGCACCCCGACTTTCCGGCCCTTGAAGCTTTTTGGGCCATTTCGCATGATGCTAAGTTTGGCAGATGGCTGCAGATCCGTGCGGGTTGGTCGGGCTGCTTTCGCGGGTGCCGGCATGGTTTTCAAGCCCAGGCCGTTTGCCACTTTTTGCGCTAAGCCCTGATCGATGTTGATCAGGTGGGAAACCATCCGCTCCCGAATGGCGGGATTTTCGACTTTCGAAAGCTCGAATATAAGCGCGTCGGCAATATGGCCCTGCTCATTCACGGTTTGGCTAATATAAAACTGGCGGGCTTGGCTGTAATGATCCGCGAACGATTCCGGTCGCAGCCGCAGCTTGGGGCCTGACTCCTGGGCCGGGTAGGTTACAAACCCCTTTCTCGGATTTTCGCGAGGGCCAACACCCCAGGAATTAGGCTCGTAATTGACCCGACCTTTCGGATTAGTCATTGCCATATGGCCGTCCTGCTGAAAATGGCTGACGGGGCAGACTGGTGCGTTAATCGGAAGCTGGGTGAAGTTGGGTGAGCCCAGGCGTTTTAACTGGGTATCCAGATAGGAGAAATTCCGCGCCTGTAGCAGCGGATCATTCGTAAAATCAATCCCTGGCACGATGTTCTGGGTGCAAAACGCGACCTGCTCAGTTTCCGCAAAGAAGTTATCCACCATGCGGTTCAGCACCAGTCGGCCCACCGGGCGCACCGGAACCAGTTCCTCCGGAATGATTTTGGTGGGATCAAGCACATCGAAATCGAATTTCTTCGCAAAATCCTCGTCGAATAATTGCATGCCCAGTTCCCATTCCGGGTAATTGCCGGATTTGATTGAATTCCAAAGGTCTCGGCGGTGGAAGTCCGGGTCCGCGCCGTTAATTTTGACCGCTTCGTTCCAGAGTACGGATTGCAGGCCCTGATCCGTTTTAGGTTTCCAGTGGAATTTTACGAAGGTGGCTTTACCATTGGTGTTTACCAGCCGGAACGTATGGACACCGAAGCCTTCCATAAAGCGGAATGACCGTGGGATGGCCCGATCCGACATAATCCACATAATCATGTGCATGGATTCCGGGGTCTGGGAAATGAAATCCCAAAAGTTATCGTGGGCGGTTTGAGCCTGAGGAAACGCCCGATCCGGCTCGTCCTTGGCTGCATGCACCACATCCGGAAATTTAATGCCATCTTGTATGAAAAAGACCGGGATATTATTGCCGACCAAATCCCAGTTGCCTTCCTTGGTATACAGCTTAACGGCAAAGCCTCGCACATCGCGCGCTAAATCAAATGAGCCTTTGTTTCCGGCAACGGTAGAAAAGCGAACGAATACCGGGGTGCGCTCTCCGGGCCGCTGGAAGAGATCGGCTTTGGTAATATCCGCTAGGGATTTATAGGTTTCAAAGTAACCGTGGGCGCCGTATCCGCGCGCATGGACGACCCGTTCCGGGATCCGTTCATGGTCAAAGTGGAATAGTTTTTCCCGAAAATGGAAATCTTCCATCAACAGAGGGCCCCGCGGACCTACTCGCAGCCCGTTTTGGTCATCAGAAACTGGAATGCCTTGTTGAGTAGTCAAGGTGGGAATATCGCCGCTGCTGGTCTGATGAATCTCTCCCCCGGCCCCTGTGGTGGAATCGACCGTTTGCGCCGTGCCGGGGCCCCCATTATTGGTCGGCTTGGTTAAATGCGCGTTTTTGTCGTATACGTCCTCATTGCTGGATGATGAATTTGCCGAATCGGATGGAGTTTCATCATTCTTATGGTCGCGGGTCTTGTTGGTATGGGCGTTTTTATCTTTGCTTTTAGTCTCGGATGAGGAAGCCGTTTTTAGATTTTGAGTGGTTGCTTGTGCAGCTTGATTTTTGGCGGCCGCATGTGCCGTGTTGTCAGCCGCCGAGGCAACGGGCATCCTCTGCATACAAATAGATGTGGCGGTGAAAATAACCGCCAAAATAGAGTAGGTGGAACGGTGAAGCGTTGAGTGCATCCTTGTTTTTCCCCTCCTGCTGAAAGTAGCCAAAATGCTGATATGGACATAACAAAGCCGAGCGCCTGAAGCCCTTGCGTTCAAATGGTTTCAACGATACGAATTGTCCGGTTTAGCCAACTGCCCTGTCAATTGCTCTCTTGAGTAAAGATGTATTGTCCGATGCGGAATAAATGATCCTGCGTTTTGGCAGGCTCATCAATCGAGGAGAGAGTTGCCAACAGCTTTGTATGGTGATGGAAGAGAAGCGATACTGCTGTAAACAATTCAATGAATACCATCCCCGGTAATGAATGAAAATTTCTAACCGGGGATGGCTGACAGTTGTTTTTTTAAAATGCGAACGTGGCTATTATTTCCGCATCATCTTTTTAACTTCGCCAATGTGGGTCTCTTCTTCCGCTACCATACGGCGGGCGAATTCTTCCAGCATGACGGACTTGTCTTTTACCAGGTCCAGCAACTCCTGATAAAGTTTCATCTGCCTGGACTCATGTTCCAGAGATTCTTCCAGGATGCTGAAAATATCATGCTTATGGGTTTCCAACAGCTGACCGATTCCTAAAGAAGGATGTCCTCCTAGGTGGGTAATCATTTCTCCCGCTTCCTGGGAGTGGGTTAAGGATTCCGAGGCTTGGCTTTGCAGCCATGATGTAATCGGAATGCGGTTTGGCCCAAACACCATAAAGGAATAATGGGTGTAGCGAACCACGCCCGCCAGTTCCATCTCCAAAATGCGGTTCAGCACCTCAACAACCTGGTTTACGTCAAAGCGGTACTCGCTCATATGCCTGCTCCTTCCTTGATACCTCTCATTCCAGTAAAACATAAAGAGGAGCAACTGTGGAGTTTGCTTGTGATTAACCTGGATTACTATCCTGCTTAAAGTTTAAGAGAAGAAGGGTGCGAGTAATCAAAAATAAATTCAATAGTAATAAATTCTTGTTTATAAGATTCGGGAAACCTGGGAAAAGGAGCTGCTGCCTCTATTGCCCGTTTTGCTGCCTGATCATAGGAAGGGTCTGTTGAGCTCTGTTTCAGGATAATCTTGGAGACTTGCCCATTTTTTTGGATCGTAAATGTAAAAATTGCATACTTGTTTTGGGATTGTTGAGGAGGGGTAAAGTTCTGGTAAAGGCTGTGTTTTAACTTGTGGATGAAAACGTCCCAGTCATTATGGGTTTTAATTGTCTTTGCAGAGGCTGAAGAAATATTATTAGAACCGGAAGAGGGTATAGAGCTAGGGATTTCCGCCTGGCTGCTTAAAGCCGGTATCACAAAGAACAGACCGACGAACAAAAAGGTAATGCTAAGCGAGGTTAAGTTGGGCATTCAGTAATGTAAAAAAACAGAGAGCAAAAACACAAAAAATCGGAATGACAGGATTTGAACCTGCGACCCCTTCGTCCCGAAAGAACCTCCAAAACCCTCTCATGTCAAGGGTTTTCAGGTTTTATAAAATTTTTATGATAGAACTTGCCTGAAATTCCAAAGAGTTCTTTCCAAGGAGAGTAGCAAAACCATTAACCATTGTATATAGCCGGCGACACTCAACAAATTGTTGCTATCATATGGATATCATAAAAGGTAAGCCCGAGGGGATGGATATGGGTCAAATATCCCACCGTAGCAAGGGGCAAGACGCTGTTAAGCGGCAAGCTGCTCAATGCCGCCTGATGTATTGGGCCATGGAAATCCAAAAGCATTGGCAGCAGGTACAGGATACGGCAGGGGTAGTGCTTGAAGAGTATCCGGATAAGGTATCAGCTGCTTGCTTGCTGAAGGATATTACTCAGCTTCATCAGTTTCATAAGGCCAAAATATTTGAACCGGATCTGATCTTGGCACCGGCTTATATGAAAGTGCTGCTCTTTCGTATTTATTATGCTGAGCTTCATATCAATCCGTGGGGGGTGGCAATCCAGAGACTAGCCGGGCGTACGGTCCACTATAAAGACAAAGAGATTCAGCTCTGCCGTTTTCCGAACTTCCTTTTGCCTGTGGGCTGTCTATATTGTGGCGAGCCGCTAGGCTTTAAGCGCTATGAGGAAACATCGATTAAGGTGACTAAGCATCCAGATTGTACTCACCTCTGGGATAAAAGCATTCGAAAAAAGCATTTGGCTGCTATGGAGGCTATGCATCAGATATCGGGGAAGAACCTCAGCAATCAAGATATAGCAGTGGCTTTTGATTGTCTTTCAGCCAGTTACCAAGAGCTTGTTCCTCTGTATGAAAGATCTTATCAGCCCCGGTATCAATTGATTGAAACTTACCAAGAGATACCTATAGAGGCATGGCTGGATCCGTTAATGGGTTTTGAACCCAGGCACGCTTTTTGGGAATTGCCCTTTTTAAAGCCAGAGGTTCAACAATTTGATCTCTGTTTATCTGAAGAAGTGGATGGGGAACCTCTGCGTTGGGAAATGTATGATCCCAATACACAAAAACCTGTGATTGGTCTTTGGGAATTGGATGCATATTTTATAAAAAATCCACAACTTAGATAAAACTATCTAAGTTCTAAATACCTCATAGGGCAAAGCTATCCTGAGATGAAGTTAATCACAGGAGGGCTAAACAATGTCTCGGTCTCCATTAACCCCATATTTTAGAGCCTTGCCACCCTATTTGGGTGGTAAACAAAAGCTGGTCCCTTGGATTTTTAACCGGCTATCTCAGGTTATCCCGCAAGGCCAATGGACACAGCTCCGCTTCTTGGATGCCTTTGTGGGTGGTGGCTCAATCAGCATGGCAGCTAAAGTGCTGGGCTTTCAATCCGTTCACAGCAATGACTGGTCTGCTCGCAGTCAATTGGTGATTAAAGGATTATTAGCGAATCAATTTCAGGTGCTCACCACTCCTGATCAGCTCAAGCTGGTCAATACTCAAAGTCAGCAAGCCAGCCCAGGCTGGATTGAAGGTCAATTTTGTCCTGCTGTTTTTAGCAAGCGGCATGCCCGAGCCCTGGATCGGTATCTCAGCAACGCGGGTCAGCTGCAATGCCCAACCAAACGGGCCTTGGCCTTACTCGTTGCTTGGCGTTTGATTACAGACTTTGTATGTATGCCCACATCCATTGGGACTAGTAATCGCCCGTATGCAGAAACCCTGGACGCACTTCGGGATTGGCAAACTTTGAATCCCAAGCGCTTTGTGGATGGCAGCATGAGCCGGCTTCTAAAGCCCAGTTGGTCTTCCATAGAACGGCATATGCAGGTGACCAATCAAGGGGTGTTTAGTGGAACACCTGTGATTGGGTATCATCAAGACGCCTTTCAGTTTGTGCAAGTGCAAAGTGGAGACGTTTTATATCTGGATCCGCCTTATCCGGCCACATCCAATTATGAAACAGCCAATCGAACCCTGGATGCGGTGCTCTTCAATAGTGATCCTGCTCAGCAACCGTCTGTGTCGCCTTTTAGTAAGGGGACACCAGCCCTAGAAGCGTTGTTAGATCTTGCCCAACAAAGTACTTGCTGGGTGCTGTCCTATGGAAACCGGGTGGTGACTCTAGACGAGTTGACCACACTGGTCAAACGGGTGGCCCCGCATCGAACGGTGTATAGCGAAGCACGGAAGTATACGCATATGGCGCATGTTTCCAAAAATACTCAGAACCAAGAACTGTTAGTCATTGCTTATCAATAGGATCCATTAAGATGAAAATTGCCTTAACCCACCTAGTACCCGATCCCAAGAATCCTAATGCTTGTAGTTCAGACATACTGGACAAGTTGAAGCGCAACATTGAGCGAACGGGTTTTTACCCGGCGCTGGTAGTGCGTCAGCATCCCAAAAAGGCTAACCATTACCTTCTGATTGACGGCCATCATCGAAAGTTGGTGTTAGAGGCACTGGGTTATACCCATGCGGAGTGTCAGGTGGTAGAGGTCAATGAGAAAGAAGCCAAGCTGTTACTGGCTACGCTGAACCGTTTGCATGGGACCGATAATCTTCAAAAACGTGCTGAGCTGATTGAATCCCTAATGGATGTGGTTCCAATTGATGAACTGGCTTTGATGATTCCAGAATCCAAAGCACAGATTGAAGATCTACTGGCCTTGTTACGCTTTGACCTGGATCAAGCAGAAAAGGCCTTTAGGGCCGAGATTGAAAAAGAGCTTAAAACCTTGCCGGTGGCGTTCTCATTTTTGGTTGAGGCTCATGAGGCTGAGTTTGTGCATCAAGCGTTAGCTTTATTTGAAGCCAACGATCGCGGTCAGTCCCTTGTGGCATTGAGCCAGTATGCACTTATCCAAAAGGAGGGAGCAGACAATGGCGGCCCCAGCTAAAAAGAAACGACGAACCGATGAATCCAGAGCGCAAGCAGATCTATTCATCGATTTGCTCTTGGATGAAGGCTATAAGTCAGCCTATATTGCGCAAATGCTTTCTGAGAAATACCACATCACTATTGGGCAAGCCTTTAAAGATGTAAAACGAGTCAAAGAGGCTCGCAGTTTGAACTTTCGTGATATGCCCCTGGATCTTCACTTCAGTGATTTAAAGGAAAAAGCAGAGCTGATTCACCGCCAAGCTTTGAAAAAAGGTGAATTTCAGCACGCACTTCGCAGCCTGGAAACGGTACTAAAGATTCTCAAAACATCTCAAGGAGTAAATGCTCGTGGAAAAGCCAGCTCTACTATTGAAAACCATAGCCCAACAACACGACTGGCAGAAGCTCTACAAGCACTTGATCGAGACGGGAAAACCCCTCGATGATACGACTATCCAACAACTTGTTTATATACGAGGATACCGAGACCGGGAATTTTTTGCCAACTACTTTTTTGGGGAGCGCTGTGAACATGCCTTTTCACGTATGCATCAGGACTTTTTTGAGCAAGAGCGTTATCCCGAACGGCGTGGGGTAAAAGAAGCCATTGCAGCACCTCGCGGGCATGCCAAAACCACCTTTAAGTTATTGATTAAGGTGGTTCATGCCCTTTGTTATAACCTGGAACCCTTCATTTTAATCATTGGACATACCACCCAAGATGCCGAAGAGCGGGTAGGGCAGATTTTAGAGGTTTTGGAAACCAATGTTCGTTTAAAAGCCGCCTTTGGGGATTTATTGCCAGAAGCTAACAAGCGGCGTTTACGCAGCCGAAAGCGCTTTGAAACAGCTCATGGGTGCTTAGTGCTTGGAAAATCGAAGGGGCAATCTCTACGGGGGCTGAATCATCAGGGGCAACGTCCGTCTTTGATCATTTTGGATGATGTGGAAGCAATGGATGAGGTACGCAATCCTGAACAACGTCGTAAAACCCGAGAATGGTTTTTTAAGGACATTATGAAACTGGGTAAACTACAAGGGCAAACCAATATCACTTTGATTGGGACTTGCTTGCATCCAGAAGCCCTTTTGCCTGAGTTGCTAGAAAATCCGGCTTGGCAAACCAGCCGCTATCAAGCGGTCATTTCTTTTGCCACCAATCAAACGCTGTGGCAGCAGTACAGAGCATTACTCACAGATTTATCTTGCGCCAACCGAGTGGAACAAGCTTATGCCTTTTACAAGCACCATGAAGATCAAATGCTAGAAGGTGCTGACGTCTTATGGCCTGAAGGGGAACCGTATGAATATCTCATGCGTATTCGCATTGAAGAGGGGGAAGCCGCCTTTAACTCGGAAAAGCAAAATGAACCCTTTGATCCAGAACGGAACTTATTCAATATGCAGCGCGCCCGTTTTTTTCAACTGACATGGGCGGGACAAGCAATTAAAGCCCTACACTGGGTGAATCAAGACAAACAAGTCCCTGGAGAGAGCTTGGCAAAAATCATTGCCTATCATGATCCGGCATTGGGCCAAAAGCCATCCCAAGGGGGGGATCCTGACTATGCGGCTATTGTAGTGGTGTGCCAGGACGAGGAAGGATACCTGTATGTCTTGGATGCTTATCTTGAAAAAGACACACCGGATCAACAGGTTCGCCGGGCGCTCAGTTTGTATGAGAAGTGGGGTTTTAGCAAACTATATTATGAAAATAATGGGTCTCAAGCTCTAATGGGACAAATTTATAAG
>JAJQJM010000009.1 GCA_021323475.1 Vampirovibrio sp. | reverse complement strand
CGTCGAGGTTCCGATTCTGTCCATGATCATCAGTAACAAAGTCCAGTTTACAAGGGATGCCCTGACCTGGGTGGCGCCAGCAATCGGTATTCCCACGCTGCGCTATTTTCAGGATGATAAGGCGCAGCGGAAAGAGCTGTTCGTGCGGGATGCCTCCACTTACACGTTGGGCGCTTTGTTGTTTTTGGGAACATATTTTGCCGGAAAACGCATGATGCACCATTTCCCCCGGCTGGGTGACGGAAGCCGCGAATTGATTCCGTTTACCGTGGCGTTGGCGGTGAATATTCTGTATGCCGGAATTGGTTCGGTTCGGTTGTCAAAATGGTTTCGTCCCGCAGGGCAAGCGGAACCCGCTAGTAAGCCACAAACCCAGTTGGCTGGTTTTAACGCCTGGCAAGCTCAGCCAAGTTTGAGGAGTACGCTCCCCGTATACAGCCAGGGTGTCATCAAAACAGAAGCGCAATGGGTTTCCGCCATGCCTCAGAACCGACTATTAACCAATGGTTGAGTAGCAATTTGGGATGGATGGGGTTAAAGTAACAGCTCAGCTCTATGCCAGCGCTTTCAAGAGCCAAACCGGAAACGAGGAATGCTGAATACGGAGTGGATAACGTTGATCATACAGGAGGTGGCGAGCCACAGGCTGCTTCTCCGGGAGGCGATGGCGACTCATTTGGGTTTGACGGTTGCTGCCTGGTGCATTGCGGCGCTGATGGGCTTACTGCTGGGGTATGGCAGTTTTCGTTCCGCGCGAATCGGCCGGATTGTGCCGCCGGTGTTTAACACCTTGCGAGTTATTCCAGGGCTGGCCTTGATTGCCTTTATGATCCCGGTGCTGGGAACCGGCGCGATTCCAACGATAGTGGCATTATGCCTGCTGGCCTTGCCATCGGTTATGCTGAATGCGCTGGCCGGTTTTCGGCAAGTGGACGCGCCGGTGCTGGAAAGCGCTCAGGCGCTTGGACTGGATGCCTGGCAGGTATTCAGCCGGGTGGAGCTACCGCTGGCCTTGCCTTATATCCTGACCGGGCTGCGGATTGCCGGGGTGGAAATTATCGCTGGGGCCACGCTGGCTGCATTCATTGGTGGCGGTGGTCTGGGAACGCTTATCGTCAAAGGGCTCAGCACGTATAATTTTCCGCTGGTGCTGGCGGGCGCGTTGCCGGTTGCCCTGTTGGCTCTGCTGGTGGAATTCGGCTTTAACGAACTCATCCGGCAGGTAACCCGGTATCAGGCATGTTGAGCTTTTTTCGCCACCGCAAGGCGCTAAGCCTGGTATTGCTGCTATTGGCCGTGTATCTCGGTGTGCGTTTAAAGCTATGGCCGCATCGCCAGCAGGCGGGCATCAGTATCGGCAGCAAAAACTTTACGGAATCAATCCTGATTGGCGAATTATATGCCCAAACCTTGGAGCGCAAAGGCTACCTTGTGCATCGGCGCTTCAACCTGGGAGGCACATTAATCGCCCACGAAGCGGTGAAGGCCGGGGAAATCGACTTGTATCCGGAGTACACCGGCACTGGCCTGATTGACGTGCTGCATGTGGCGCCCCCTAAAAATGAGCATGATGCATATCAACTGTTGTCTTCCGAATATGCCCGGCAGTGGCATTTGGCCTGGTTAACCCCCTCGAAGGCCAACAACTCCCAAGGGTTGGTCATGCGGCAATCGCTTGCCAGGCAGTTGCATATCTCGGATTTATCCGGGTTGGCAAAGCGGGCTGGTCAATTGAGGCTGGGCAGTATTGCGGAATTCGAGGAGCGGCCGGATGGCCTGAAAGGTTTACAACATGCGTACGGCGGGTTTCGTTTTAAATCGACTGCCCTGTATGATAATGGTTTGAAATATCGGATTTTGCGACGGGGAGATGTGGACGTGACGGTCGCCTTTACCACCGATGGCGCATTGAGTGAGCCTGATTTTTTATTGCTGAGGGATGACCGGCAGTTCTGGCCGGATTATCACGTGGCGCCGGTGGTTCGGCAGGAGGCGCTGAACGAGCATCCCGAGATGGCTGCCATTTTAAATCAAATTTCTGCCACGCTTGAAACAAACACGCTGCAACGGCTCAATTACCAGGTCGATCAGCAGAAGCGGGATTACCGCCAGGTCGTCCGGCAATATTTGGCGACGATTCCATGAATACAATCGTGTTTGAAGAGGTGCAAAAAACGTTCGCAGGAACGATGGGGCCGGCTTTGGAGACGACCAGCCTGTCCATTGAGGATGGTAGTTTTGTAACGGTATTAGGCACATCGGGTAGCGGTAAAACCACCCTGCTGAAGCTGATTAATCGGTTATGCAAGCCGGATTCCGGTATCATTCGCGTCAACGGAGAGGATATTTCCACCGTTTCCGAAATCGAGCTGCGCCGGAAAATAGGCTATGTCATCCAGCATGTCGGCCTGTTTCAGCATTTAACCATCGCCCGGAATATTGCCATTGTCCCGGAAATCCTGAAATGGCCCAAGGCGAAAATTAATAACCGCGTTGATGAATTGTTAAATTTGGTTGGCCTGGAACCTGCCCAGTTCCGGCAGCGTTATCCCCGGCAGCTTTCGGGTGGGCAACAGCAACGGGTGGGCCTGGCTCGCGCTTTGGCGGGGGATCCGGGAATTCTATTGATGGATGAGCCGTTTGGCGCGCTGGATGTGATTATCCGGGAAAAGCTGCAGGATGAATTAATCGACATTCAAAATCGTTTGCGAAAAACCGTGGTGTTTGTGACCCATGATGTTCAGGAAGCGCTGAAACTGGGGAATCGGGTCATTATTATGAATGAAGGCCGGATTCAGCAGTATGACACGCCTATGAATATTTTGCTGAACCCGGCGAACCAATTCGTGGCCCGCCTGTTGGAAACGGATAATTTGTACCGGCAGTTTTCGTTGATGCAAGCCGGTGCGCTGGTGAGCGTTGCCGGTGACGTTACCGGAAATGGGGCGTTGGTTCCGGTGGTGCGGGATACCCAGACTCTGAATGAGGC
Organism: Vampirovibrio sp.; assembly: GCA_021323475.1. Classification (GTDB taxonomy): domain Bacteria; phylum Cyanobacteriota; class Vampirovibrionia; order Vampirovibrionales; family Vampirovibrionaceae; genus Vampirovibrio. The sequence continues at coordinate 37,884 of JAJQJM010000009.1, read as the reverse complement.
GCTGAAATGTCTGCTGCAAGCGCCGGAAGATTATATATACGTGGAAAATGATCGACAGGAGCGCATGGGGCTACTGACTTTGGCCAGCTTGAAAAAACAGGCCCGGCTCTGCATGTCAGGCATACTCACGGAGCCTGCCATAACGGGCGCAAGGCGATGACAGACTGGTTTCCGTTTCCGCTTTCTTCTGTGCTGAGAGCCCTGGTTGAGCATATCGACCTTTGCTTGATAGCCCTGACGATTGGCAGCGTCATCGCCTTTCCGGCCGGGCTCCTGCTAGCCCGTTGCAAGTGGCTGGCGGATTTATCCCTCACGGCATTGGGCATGCTTTATACAGTGCCTAGTCTGGCCATGCTGGCCGTGTTGGTGCCGGTGCTTGGTCTGGGCAAGGGTTCGGCCATTGTGGCGCTGGTGATTTACGCCCAATTTATATTGCTGCGAAATGTGCTACTTGGCCTGCGCTCCATTGATCCTGCCTCTCTGGAGGCCGCGCGAGGTCTGGGACTGACCTCGTGGCAGATATTTAGGATGCTGGAAGCGCCAATGGCAATGCCGACTTGGGTGAGTGGTCTTCGCAACGCCACGTTAAGTACCCTCAGCACCGCAACGGTGGCCGCCTGGATTAACGCGGGTGGCCTGGGAGCCCTGATTTTTGAAGGGCTTTCCCAGAATAATCCCTCTAAAATCCTGGTGGGAGCGGTCTTAATTTCCGGATTGGCCCTGTTGTTCGACTTTCTGTTGAGAACCGTGGAGCAGGAATCGGCTCAAATTGCCAAAGGGCTGGCTCCGGAGTTTTAGTACCGAAACCTGACGGCGATGATGAGAATGGCTGTGCTACCATGAAGCCTTGCTGCCCTCTCCGGGGAGGTCACTGAAGACCCAAAAAGAGGTTGATACCATTGCTGCCCGTCTTTGAGCTGGAAGATTACCTGTTGCGCCATGAAGCAAGGGCGACGGTTTCACTGTGCGCCTCCGGCTTGGAAACCGTGGGGTTGGGGCGGCTGTTGTCGCTGGCTGATGCGGAAACTCTGGCGTTATGGCAGGGCTTGGTATTGGAATATAGTCAACCGCAGGGCTTTTTGCCGTTGCGGGAAGAAATCGCCGGGCAGTACGAAACAGTTTCCGCAGAGCAGGTCTGTGTGTTTGCAGGCGCGGCCGAAGCTATTATCTGTACCTTGCAAGGGTTGTTAAGGCCCACGGATCATGCGGTGGTGGTTGTGCCCTGTTATCAGTCGCTGGAGAGCATTCCAGCCAGTCTGTGTGAAACCACTCGCGTGTCCCTAGATGCCGCAAACGGATGGACGTTGAACTTGGAGGTCATAGAGGCGGCGTTACGCCCCAATACCCGACTGATCGTCATTAATTTCCCAAATAATCCCACCGGGACGATTCCGGAGCGCGCCATCCTGCTGGATTTGGTTGAATTGGCCAGGAGCCGGAATATTTATCTCTTTTCGGATGAAGTCTACCGGGGCATGGAGGTGAATCCGGCCGATCGTTTACCTGCCTTGGTGGATGTGTACGAACGCGGCATCAGTATCGGTAGTTTTTCCAAATTGTATGGCTTGCCGGGCTTGCGAATCGGCTGGGCTGCCGCCAGAGAGCCGGAGGTAATTCGTGCGGCCATCGGCAAAAAACATTACCTGAGCATTTGTCCGAACAGCGCCAGCGAACTTTTGGCCCTGATGGCCTTACGGGCTCAAGATGCCATTGTGCCGCTTGGCATGGACCTGATGCGGCGGAATTTACACGAAATGACCCGTTTTTTTGAGCGGTATAGCAAACTCTTCCATTGGCAAGAACCGCAAGGTGGCTGTCTTGGATTTCCAGAACTGAAGACTAACCTGCCCGCTGAACAATTCACCCAGCAGTTGCTGGAATCGGAGGGGGTATTGGTGCTGCCAAGCCATTTATACGGTTTGCCGGACACACACTTGCGGGTTAGCTACGGTAAAGCCAGTATGCCGGAAGCCTTGAGTCGGCTGGAACGGTTTACTCAACGGAGTTATCGAGCCGGGTTGAGTGTGTAGGTGTCTGAGGCTGCTTATCAAAAACCCGGCTACAAATCGCCCCAACCATTCAGGCTGAGGCGATTTGCAGGTATTGGATAATTAACAGTTGGTATTCAGCTTCAGGGCCTTGGCAACGGCGATTACATCCTGATCTTTGAGGGCCTTCTGATTTTGGTCCATCACGTTTTCCAGCGCTTGATCAAAGTTAGGCTGGCGGACATTAACGCCCGTCGTATCTTTCACAAAGAGTTTGAGCGCGGAATTACCGGGGCTGTTATCGGTAATGGGGCCGCCTCCGGTTGCGGTAAACGCGGCCGCGAAATTGGCCAACGGAGTGCCACCCGGGTAAACGTTGGATTTGGCGCTAAACAGACGCAAATTACCCTTGGCGTCGCGACTGTTGATACGGGCCATCAACTTGGTATTTTGCTTTTTGGCTAATTCCGTATTGCTGCTGGCCAGGGAAGGATCTTCCTGAATCATGTGGGCATAAACCAGTGTATCCAGGGAGTGGTTTACCCGCTCTTCCCGACCGGAGGCAATGCTGTCCTGGTGAAGCGATTCATGGGCAAGGGCTGGCGCAATCTGGCGGAAGTCCTCGTGCTGGTAGCGACTGTTCACAAGGATTTCCGGTTTATTATTCTTGCCATTCGGATTGACCCCTGCAATAACGCCTGCCGGCAGATCCTGGAAAATCACCTGGCTGAATACCCGCTTTTGGGCCGCGTCACGCACGGCATCTTCGGCAGGCGTATTTTTCAGAGACAGAATGGCGGCCCGCAGGCGCGCATCCGGAACAGCGGCTTTAAAGGCGGCATTATTGAATAACGCTTTTACTTCTTTTTTTGCTTGACTACTGTTGCCATTACCTCGTCTGCTCCAAAGCTGGGCCAATTGATCGATGAGTTGACCCTCATTGACGGGTTTAGCAGGAGCCGGCGCGGGTGCACTCGCCTGGCTGTATGTCTGCGGCATGAACAGGTTAACGTCGGTCGGTGCAAATGGTGGGCATTTCAGCATATCCTGTATCGACTGTTTGGAGGCTCGCCGTTTTTCAATGCCTTCCGGTTCGTCGGAATGTTCCGGCAGAAAGGTATCGCAGGAGGTGAGAAACGCCAAAGAATCATCAGCGGAATGGCGTGTGCTGAGTGAGAATGTATCCGGCTTTTCGGCAACCGCATTCGATTGATTGGGAAGGGCAAGCGCTGCGGCGCCGCTACTTGCCAACAAGGTGGGAAGAATCAGGCGTTTAATGGAAACGCCTTGTTTCCCGCTAAACATGGGCTGGCTTTGGGGTGTAGACGTGCCAATACGATTTGGAGCCGGGCTGACCCGGCGTGGGGACAAGGAGAGCATTACTATGAAACCTCTAATACTTGAATGATATGAAATATAAAGTCGAAAGTTGTGTGCATCATAAACAAGAGGTTTTTGAAACACAAGCGGTATTTATTTCAATTGTTATTTGTAGATTTGGAGACAATTTCAATGGGTAACCCTAAAAGGCATATTGATTTTGAACCCTGGCTTATGTCTCCGTTTACTGGAACGATTTAAAGTCTCAGGCGCAGGTGCGTGGGTATTTGGGTGTTTCTTGTTTGGGGGATGCGGCTGCTTAATGTGAAATTGGTTGAGTAAACATGTTTTCGTCCGGCGTGTTTCAGATATGTTATTAAAAACTCGCATGGTTTACCTTGGGTTGACTTCAAGGTTATTGGGAAAACAACGGCCTGCGTCAACGGATGTTTAAAGTTTGACGACAAAATCAAGTGGGAGGTGTATATGGTGTCATTTTCAGGCATTTCAATGAAAGCGCTATTTGGCAGACAATCGTTCAAAAACACTCAAGGTGCTGAATGTGAGCATATTGAAGATATTGGCAATCCCCAATCCGTTGAAATGGATACATTGCAGTTATCGGATCAGGGTCATTCGATGCTCCGGTTCATAAACAAAAGCGAAAAGGCAAGCCCCATACAGCTGAAAGCGGCAAAGCTAATGGTGGAACACCCCGAGAAAACCTTCGGTGAACTATCATTGTCCATGTTGAATGACATTTCGCCTCAGCAGCTTCGGGATTTGGCTCATCGCATTATTGCAAACCGGGTAAACCGGCAGCCTGGCAAACCGCAACCTCCTGCCGGATCCTGCTGATTCTAAGTAAAATTTAATGCTGTTTAACCATGGAGACTTGCCTTGATGAGTTCTATGATTACCTCTTTATTTGCCAGTTGCTGCGGCGCCAGGAAACCCGTCCATCCGCAATCCCCATCCCAAGAACCACCTGCTTATAGGCCTTCCGAAACGACCTCTCTGTTGGCGGAGCCATCTTCCAAGCCGCAGGACAAATACCAAAAATGGCTGACTCGGCGGTATGAAGAATGGCAGTCTTCCAAAAGCAAACAGGATTTTGAAACTTGGCTGGAAGCCTGGCTAGAGGAAAGGGAAAGCCTGGATGCCGCGCTTGGGACGCGACCTCGTAGCGCACCGTCTCGGCACCAGAGGCGGCCAACCGGTAGCAGGCGAAGCGTTAATATTCAGGGCTAAGTCCTGTTAAATCCTATGGATACTTGGGTAAATGTCTGAGCCTGAACGCAGCTCAATTACAGTTGCCGGAGCCGGATGTGCCGCAAATTTTGGTGGCTTGGGTATCAACGTAGGTTGCGCCTTTACCGCCGCCGCTATCGGTGAACTTCTGATTGATGTTCATTCCGCTGAGTGATCCGGGGTCGGCATTGCCAATGAAATCAGCCATTTGCAGTTTGATATTGTCCGATGCCTGCCTCAGCAGTTGGGCCTGTTCCGGCGTCAATTCGTTCGGATGTGCATTTAAATAATTCATCGCCCGGTTTTCGGTTTGATGGTACCGATCCTGGATGCTGAAATCAAAACCACCGTCGCTGGACTGCGTATAAGTCAGTACCGACCGCTCATCGCCCGCCACACGATGTCCTTCGTCTGCTAAATCGACAAGCATTTCAATGAAGTCAGGGTGAACATTCGAGTTCAGCTCCAATTCGTCGGCTAATGCTTTAATTTTGTTGGCGTATTCATCCACAATATCGATACCACCGTTTGCGCCAGCGGTTTGAGCAGGATCGTAGGGTTGTATGGCCAAACTGGCGCAGCCACCCGCCGGGCATAGCAAACCGCTGCTGGGGGTGCCTTGTTGGGCCTTTTTTACAGCCTGCTGGGCTTCATAGGTGGTCATGGCTTTCAGCTGGGAAGCGTTGGCGGTTGCTGTCGCGCTGACCTGGTTTTTCATATCGCCTTTAATGCCGGTGAACCAGGCTTTAAATTTACTGCTAACGTCATTGAATGCTGCAATGCAGACCAGGACGACAAGTGACCCGATCAAGCCGTACTCCAGCATGGTATTGCCGCTATGGTGTATGGCCGGGCTTAATTTGCTTCTTCTAAACACACTAATCTTTCTTCCTGTAAAGAACGACTGGTTTTAGATGTTTCGGACCTTTCTCTGGAAAGTTGAGTAAACGTAACCAGATATTTACAGAAGTCGGGCAACAGTGCGTTACTGCCAAAGGGAAGAAGTGGAAAAGCGGGTTTGGGCAAAGCCGGTACAGGCACGGTTCACGTTTATAATGCCAGCAGTTTCAGGTTCAGGTTGGGAATTTCCTGGATTTCCGAGTAATGCCGGGGAATGCTCAATTCCACGGACGATGGCGCGGCCAGAATTTTATAACGTCCGCTTGCTTTCATCCTTGCCTCCAAATCGATGGAATAGCGCCCGGCAGGCACGTTGCTGAATTTATAGCGCCCCTGCTCATCGACGGAGGTGTATTTTACGCTATCGCCGCGTTCGTTTCGCAATACCAGAATGATATGTTTGGGGTTCATGGATTTGTCCACCGTATCCACCAGCTCCAGACGGCCTTTTAAAACGCCCCCTTCCGGCATGAGAGCGATATCGACCCGGTGCTTCTTGCCTTCGCGCACCTTGATTCGGTAAATGGGATTTTCGGCGCTAATAGTCAGCGGTAAGGCGTCCGGTAATACCTCCAGGGTATGGTATCCGGCGGATAGTCCACTGACCTGGTATTGTCCGCTTTTGTCGGTTTCCACCACTCTGGATTTATCGATAATCAATTTAACGCCATGAAGGCCCGGCTCCGTTTTGTCCGGCTTGCCGTTTGGTTTGTAATCCACAAACAGGATGCCGGTAATCATGCCGGCGGTATCCGCGCCGGGGCCCAGAGAGGTTAAGCGGTGCCCCAGTAGCCCAAGCACATCGGCGAAATCAACATAAAACTGATCCGTTTTAATGGTAGGGCGCACCGATATGCCAAGCCCTGGTTGAAACGAACTGGCAATCTTATAGTAGGCCACACTGATTCGAGCGCCGCTTTTGAATTCATAGCCCAACTTCAGCCCGTAGCGGTTTTGGGTTTGGGGCCTGTCCCCGTAGCTGACCTGGGCTACCGGTTCCATAAAGAGCTGTTTGTAGCGGAAAAAACCTTGAATATAACCGTAATTCACGAAGCTGGATAGACGGTTGCCGATTTTGACATGGGTTTGCCTGCGCCGGTTGATGGGAATATCCAGCGAGGTATCCAGGATGTTATTGATGTACGGTGTTTCCAATAATTCGGTGCCCAGGGTTTTGGACGGCAAAAACAAGGTATTAGTGTAGTAATGGCTAGCCTTGATTTGCCCTTGAATGCCCCAGGGCAGGGATTGAGTGCGGTAATCGATGTCCAGGAAACGCTGGATGAATTCCCGTTCATGATTGGTGCCTTTGACCCAGTTGAAGGTGGCGGCCACGTAATTGTTATTGTTCAATTGGGTACTCACAGTCCCGCCCCAGCGGTCCGCATTGATCAGGCCGCCCGGTATCAGCCGCTCTAGGTTGGTTTGGTAATGGCTCCAGTTGACGTTGTAATTCAGGGTCAGGAATTTGGAAACGGTGCCGTTTACGCCCGCGCCCAGGCCGCGCTTGTCATATAAGGTGTTGCCGTAGAGCGAGGCGGTGGGGGTGTAGTAATACGGATCGTAATGAAAGGCATCCACATACCAGGACAGCAGGGAGCCTTGCCGCTCCAGGTGCAATTGGGCGGCCTTACCGGAGGATGAATCGGGGATGTCTAGCAAAGTGCCGGACTTCAAGCGCATGCGCGACATGCCCAGGTCGGCCGTGGCCAGCCAGCGGTCGGTTAATTGGTAGCGCATGGTCACGGAGGCGTTCTCTCCGCTGAAAAAATTGGCGTCCCGCTGGTAGCTGCTGAATCCGGTCAGGTCCACCGAATACGGATTCAGGCTGGTGAAGTAGGTTTCCGGTTTTCCGAAAATATGATCCCCTGCCGCGGAAACGCCCACGGTCATTCGGTGTCCCAGGCCGTAGAACAGGCGTCCGCCAGCCAGCCATTTTTCAGACTGGGGCATCAAAATCGGGGTTTTCAGATCCGGAATCAACGGATGAAACTGCAGCGGCACCCGTCCGGCAAATGCCGAATAGCCCGCTTCCCCCTTGGGTAGCAGGCTGGAGAAATTCCCGACGGTTTTATCGACCAGTAGCTTTTCCTGATTCTGGCTGTCCTTTTCAAAAATCTGGATGTGGCTCATGGCCTGAGGTTGCAGGTAAACCGGCTCAAGCTCGTAGGTGTAGTCCTGGGCGGTTACGGTCTGCACGGTCCGATCATTAACGCGAATAATTACCTGGTTGCCGTTACCGGCCTTGCCGGAAAACTCGTATCCTTGTTGCGGAAACAGGGTGGGGCCCGTTGCGTTTTTAGAGGCCAGCTTGAGTCCCCAAATATTTAACGAAGGCGTGGTGAGGGTACTTAGTCCCGCATCCGTACTGCCCAGGCTAATAATATTGTTTTTACCCTCATGTTGAATGGACCATTCCACGCGTTCGAAATTGGCTTTTTTATTGAACCGGATAATCGAAGGTTTTACGTAATAATCCAGCCCCAGAATCGATCCTCGGACACCAACCGTGGACGTGTCCACCAGCGAAGAAAAATAGGTGCTGTCTATCTGGTTTTGTGTGCCGACCGGCTGCTTGGAAACCTGATAGCCGTAGTTGCTGGAATGTTGAAGATAAATTTTGTCCACCAGGTTTCGGCTGATTTCCGGCGTCCGGATAACGCGGGCGTTGATCGTCATATCGGATGCGGATGCGGCCGTGTTATCGGTTGTGGGCAGCCGAAGTTTCCGGCTGGTGGAAAGATCCAGGGTGGTGTTCTCTCTGTCCAGCTTGAAGGTGACTTGAAATAACTGGGAGAACGCCGCCTGATCCAGATACACATCGTCATTAATCAGCAGGCCGCTTAACCGTACCGGCGCATGGGGGCCAACCGGTACTTCCTGCCCGTTCATCAGCAGGCGGTTTTGTTCCCAATACAATTCCACGGTTTGGCCGGTTTGAGGGTCAATCCAGAACAAGCGTTTTTCCGCTTCCGATAATTGCGCGTCAATATCCAGCAGCGCGGCAAAGGTTTTAACCGGCACGGAAAATCCGCCGTCCGGCCATTGGACGATCTCCGCATCCTGAGACAGGCTGTTTTGCAAGGTCAAGGTCACGAAATCCGGCTTAACCGCGAGATTTTTCTGATCGGTCGCCTTTAAAGGGGAATCGGCCGCATGTTCCGCCGCCAGAGCGGACGGTTGGCAATGCCCGCATAATAAAACCAGAAGCGATACCAATAGACCCAGCCGACTTTTGAAAGGTTTTGAATGAGAAAGAGGCGAGTATGCAGACAGCTTGCTGAAAGGACCCCGGCGAAACGCCTCAGGGCCGAGCTGGCCAAAAAGGGATACAACATGAACTGAATGCAACGAATAGCTCTTTTAAGCATTTTTCCACTAATTAAAGGAGGTGGTTTTGTATATTGATATACAAAAGCCGCTTGGGGCCAGGCTTTCTCAAACGAAATTCGATCTGTTCACTTTCCTGAATAAATCATATAATTTTATTACCCCTAATGGGAAGTAAATCCTTTGGTTGATTTAAACTTCTGCGAAACAATATAAATTGAAATCATAAGTGGAAAGCGTCACCTCTCAACACAGCGCCCCCGATCTAGGGCCAACTTTGTTGCGGTTATCAAAGAAAAGAAGGATGAGCCGAGCCTATGAAAAATTTTTCCTCCTTAATCGCCTTGACCCTGATTGGTATTTTCGCTACGGCAACGGTTGCCAACGCTGATAGTGGCAGCGCCAGCGCTACCATGACTCTGGTGGTTCCGGTTCAGACAGTAGTTAGCTGTACCAGTCCGTCTGTCACGGCATCGTCCGGCACCAACGCGCTGAACGTGACCTGCAGCATTACTGGTAACCCGAATAATCTGGCCAGTGGCACCGCAAACTCCTTTGGCCCCGGTGCAGTTACCTTGACTTCAGGCAGCAACACCCTGACTGCCAATCTGGAATCCTCCGTTACTTCACCGGATGGAACCATTACATCCATTTCCGGCAGCAGTTCCGGCTTTTCCGGTACGATTCAAAGTCTGCCAGCCAAAGTGCAGGCCACTTACAACGTGAACACGACGGCCTCTACCAAGTCCGGTACTTATACCGGCACCACGACCTATACCTGGTCCACACTGTAAGGCAATTTTGAAGGCGATTGTTACAATAACTTGATAATTAATCCGTAACCCCTTCAGAAAAATCGTTAACATTCGAACAACAGGGTATCCCACATTTTGGAATGCCCTGTTGTTTTCGTGTGAAAACAAGTGCACGGGGCGCTCTTCTAGCTTCAGAGAGAATCGTACTGAATCAGAAATCATACTGAACTTGGTTTTGTCCATTCACGGAAGAGGGCTTTTGCCATGTATATTGCTGTTCTGCATTATTTAAAAGTCTGGTTATTTGTTACGCTCGCCCTGGTATTATGTGGCCTGGAAGCCCAGGATGCCCAAGCGGAAGGGGGCGGCGCCCAGGCCATTATGTCCCTGTTCGTGCCGCCGAATGAATTAAATTTGAGGTCTCAAAAACATCCAAGCGGGTTGTCGAATTCGGCGGGGAATTACGATCCCGATACGCATATCAGCTTGCGGGAACAGGCCAAAGGGGGCATTACCTACGAGGTTTGGATGGAACTTTAACCGTCTTTCCGGGGTGTTTATTAAACCACTATCCGGCATGGGAGGCCGAATAGCGATATAATAATTAAAGAATTCGGCACGGCTTGCTGAGAGGTTCGGTATGCGGAACATACGCACGTTACTTTTACCATTCATATTGGGGTTATTCCTATTTACCTCCGGCTACGGGTGGGCGCAGAGCATTGAGGATGTGGCGGTTTCCTGCACCAGCCCCACGGTAAGCGCTCCGTCTGAAGGTGGAACCGTTTCCGCCTATGTGAATTGCCTGATTGATGCGCCCGGCGCTATCTCCGGTTCCTACCGGATTACTTCCAGCAGCAGCAATATGATGCTGCCGACGACCGTCTATCTGAACAAGGGACTCAGCTTTTTGCAAGCAACGCTACAGCCGACGGTGATTTCCCCGGATAATACGGTGTCCTCCATTTCCGGTACCAGCAGTGGCTTTAGCGGGACGCTTTCCAGCGGCTCCACGCCTAAAATGCTGAGATTCGAATATAAAATTACAACCAGGGAATCGACCCCTGGCGGCATGTATTACTCATTGTTGACGCCGCCCTATTATAAATATCGCATCTGCACCACGCCGTCTTGTAATAAAGAAAGTTATAACGGCAATGCGTCGGCGTACCTGTCGCTCAATATTTCCACGGCGCCGGTTTCGGTCAGTTGCGGCAGCGAACCGGTGCAGGCCGTGCCGGGTGGCGGGCCGTTCAGCCTGGATATTACCTGCACCCTGTCCGGCGGCAACCCGGACAAAATGTCTCCCGGAACGCAGAACATGTTTTCACCGGGTACGGTCACGTTGACCAACGGCACCTCCAACTTAACAGCCACCCTGCAACCGGGGGTAACATCACCGGATAGTTCCGTTACTGGTATTTCAGGGACGGCGGGTGGCGGGTTCAGCGGCAACATCAATAGCATGCCTGCCAAAATACAAATCCGGTATCAGGGTACTACAACCAACAGTACCACTGCTGGTACCTATACGAGTGCGCCGGTTTTATTTACTTGGTCAACCCTGTAACGCGAGAATGATTGATTTTGTTTGACATTGAAACCTGTTGACTTGAGTCGTTTGAACCATGCGCGATAACCATAGTATGAGAGACGTGAAAGACCATAGCCGAAGGAATCGTAGTCCGCATGAATAAAAAATTTGCTCTGTTTATGGCCCAATGCCTGATTCTGATTCTGGCCGGCATTCCCGCCGGGATTGCTTCAACGTCCAGTTACTACCTGGATGCATCCCGGCTGGAGTTACAGGTATCGCCAACAACCGATACGGCCTCCGGGGTGGTGAGAGTCAGCAGCAACAGCAATAAGCCCATCCGCCTCAAGGTGATTCCCAAGCTGTGGGAGCTGAGTCCGCAAGGCGTACTGACGTATCAGGAGCCGCCCAAAGATAAGGAATCCTTGCTGGACAACATCGGCATTAATCCGGAGGAGTTCGAGCTGCTGCCGGGTAAATCCCGTCTGGTGCGATTTATCGTTAAGGTTCCGCACGACATTGAGAATGCCGAATATCCGTTTCAACTGTATTTCCAGCCGACCAGCCTGCTGGAGCCTGATGCCAAGCAGCAGGCGACCGCTGTGAATAACGTGCTGGACGTGGTGCCTATTTTCACCACGACCGTGTATGCCTATAAAGGCGCCCCTGCTCCAAAGGTAAAGGTGGAGGGACTGCAATGCGGCTATCAGCCTGATAAGCGTCTGGTGTCCGTTGACTTGAGCCTGAGTAATCAGGGCGCTAAGCATGCCCGCCTGTTCGGCAACGTGATCATTAACCGTAAAGCCTCATCTGGTGGCTCCGGGCAATTGGTGGATGTATTGCACATGCAGAATTCGACCCTGATCATTGTAATGCCCGGCTCGCTGCGTACGGTAAAGAATCTGCTGGAATTGCAAAAAGTGTCCAGACTGGATGCGGGTGAATACCAAATGGACGTGCAATTGGTGGATGAGCGTAATATTCAGCCGGCGATTCCTGCCACCTGCAATTTTACGGTGCCGGCTGGCTAGGGGGGAATCAAGGCCGTCTTTGAGCTTTGCAACGATACGGTCTATCGGCCCGTTGCTGAATGTTTCGGCGCTTTATGGCCGGGCAACATGGCCTGCTGTGCCCTTTTTTTGTCAGGAAGGCGAATAGGGAGCGGAGGGGCCCGCTGGCGTATAGACGCAACGCAATCGGTCGGGTTGAACCTTCCTGAACGGCATCGTCACTTTTTGCAGAATCAAACAGAAAGCAAAAGATTCCAAACCGGAGTCTACTGAAAGGAAGCCGAGCATGAGTGTTGCCAAGGTCTGCGGAACCGGCTTGCTATTGACGATTGTCTTGCTAGGGGCTAAGCCTATGGAGGTCATGGCTCAATTGGGCATTGGCATTGGGGTTGGCTCTGGGTATTATGGAGGCGCGGGGTTTGGAGGATTTTACGGGTCCGGGTATGGGGGCAGTCACGGTTATTATGGGTTTGGAGCAACCATATGGCCAAACCGTTCCGCGCGCCGTGAATCAATTATTAGGAAGCCTGAGTCCGGCTATCTGGTGGGGAATGTTAATTTTTGCCCGGTGCAAAGCCGTCAAAAACAATGTGCGGTCCCTCCCGACGTTCTGGAGCAAACCGTGATCAACGCTATTGCCAAGGACAGTCGGCAGTGGGTCAGCACTCAACCCACTGCATCCGGAAGCTATCAACTCAAACTGCTGCCAGGCACCTACTACGTAACGCTCAGTAGTCCGGTTGCCGAGCGTCAGGTCCAGGAACGAATGGAAGTGAAAATTCCTGCCGGGCAAACGGTTAGGCGGGAAATACAGGTGCAGCCGTCGTCTCTTTGATAGCCGGTTGGCAGTTCTAGCATATTGTTGTTATTCCCATTCACTGTGAATGGAAGGCGTGAAACGACGCAGCAATCCAGACGTACTCATTCAATGTACTCAGGCCGCAGATTGCCGCGCTACCGCTGGTCGCTTGCAATGACAGAGCTCTAGGTTTTGAATAGATACGACCTTAATTATTTATTTCTGCCATAGCCGTTGCCTGGAGCTGGTGCCGGAGCCGGAGCCGGAGCTGGAGCCGGAGCCGGAGCTGGAGCCGGAGCCGGAGCTGGAGCCGGAGCTGGGGCTGGGGCTGGAGCCGGAGCTGGAGCTGGGGCTGGGGCTGGAGCCGGAGCTGGGGCTGGAGCTGGAGCTGGGGCTGGAGCTGGAGCTGGGGCTGGAGCCGGAGCTGGGGCTGGAGCCGGAGCTGGGGCTGGTTGGTTCTTATAAGCATTGAATGCCTGAATTCTACTGATTGATTCCTGGGATGATGAATCATCTGAGGCGCTTAATAACTTGCTCCATAACGATGACAAGTCAATTTTGTGTGTTTGCCCGGAAAGCAGATTCATGGATTGCACACTGCTCATCAAAGAGGCGCTGGATTTGTTGTGTGGTTGGTTTGCGGGAGAATCCGGCGTGGATTTTGACTTATTCGATGACCAAGGATTTCCCTGTATGGGTGACGGCTGGGAAAACTTACCGTTACTGCCTGATGACCGAATTTCCATAAACCACACTCCTGAAGGCTGTTTCCTATATATGGATTCGACGACCTGTGGAAATGGTGAATGGTTTGTAACAAGTGTAAAGTTTCGGGGATTTGGAAATGGCAGAACCGAAAGTCAGAAAATGCTGAAATCTTAGAGAGGGGTAAGAATGTGGGCGGTCATACTTGACGGTGTTTGGTCAATGGCCTCAAATGCCCACATATTTGGGTTGGTTCACAGTTGCTGCTGCCTGGAGTCTGTTCTTTAGCTAAAAAGACTCTGACTGATAGGTTTTTTCACTGGCAGATGAGCTAAAAGGAGCTTATTTTCAAGTTTCACTCGAAGTGATCGATAAAGAGGTATTATAAGTATTGAGTGTCACGGTTTTTATGATGATGGGTCGTCAGCATCCGGCTCCTGTTTTGAGACGAAACAAGGTTACTGCAGGTTTCTCGTTGGTGGAAGTGCTGCTGATCATCAGCATGCTGTCTTTAATTATGGTGCCTTATACCCTGGTTATGAGCCAAACGACACAGGGCAGCCGGGGACTCTACCTGCAGTCCACCCGGAGCATTCTGTTGAATAGCTTACTGGATGAGATGGACCCGGAGCGGACCACGTATTATTCTCGCTTTAACGATTCCAGCATGGACACCACCGTTAGCGAATCCGGGCAAACCATTCCTTTTATGCGAAAGGTGGACATTACCAATAGCGGAGCGACCAATTCGCTGAAACGAACCGTTAATTTTTACCTGTATAACAATAGTACCGATGCGAATACGGCGTATCGCTATAAAACCCGCGTCGTACAAAGCGCTAAAAGCTTGCGGCATAGGACAGGCACTGGCGTATCGATAATTGATACCGCCAATAATCTCTGGCAGAACACCGCTACCACGTACGATAGCACTAATAAAGTGCCGGGGCTGGTTGCCAGTTATTCCTACGATGCGACGGCTTGCCCGGATATTATTAATACCACCGGGAACGACGATAACCTGCTGTGTAAAAATTCCTATGGTGCCAGTATAAGTTATAGCGCTGATGTGGAGAACGGGCCGTATACCGTCAAACTCTATTTCGCGGAAATCAACAGTGCAATTAATGGTACAACCAACCGTCGCCTTGCGGATATTACCATTGAGGGCGTACAGATGACCCAGGCTCCCTATAGCCCTTATGAGGCGACCGGCGGGACAGGTCGCGCCCATGTGAAAATGTATGATGTCAACGTTTCCGATGGGACGTTGAACATTACAATTTCCAAAAACGCCAGTTCCAATGATTCCAACGTATTCGTGAATGCGATACAAATTCTGAAGTGGGGCGCCTGATAGCCTATGAGGCCAATGTTACGGACTATCAATTCTACCAGGGCCAAAGGTTTTAGCTTGGCGGAACTCCTGATTGCATTGGCCTTAATGGGTTTCGTATCACTTTTAATTACCAATTTCCTGGTTAAGAGCAATGTCACTACCAATTCAGTCAGTATGCGCTATAAGGAAGTGAATGAAATCCATGCTTTTATTCAGGATTTGCAGGCTGAGTTGCGGCAAGGGGTTTACATTAGCGACAACTCTCACAGCCGTCGGCTGGAATACACCACATACGACAGTAATGGCGATGCGGTTAAAAAAATCTACCAGTTGAGCGCTTCCGGCTCCAATTACTATATCGAGTTATCCAGGGACGGCGGCACATCCTGGGGATCTCCGTATCGTCTGGCGACCAGCGCTACCAAGTATTTGCTGACGGGTACGCCGCTTTTTCTGTATGCGAATATATCAAACACATGTACGCAATTTACGGATACCAACACCAATGGCGTGTGGGCCACCGGTGAAGGAGCCGCCTATTTAGCATGCGGCAGCAGCGCTACTTCGGGTCCGGTTCTGGATAAGCCTTCCCAGGCCAACAAGGTAATTCTGCGCAGTTTTCAGTTTACCACCGGGCTTGGCAGTCCGGAGGCCATCCGCAACCTGCCGACCAACATATTTATCAGCGCTCCGCAAGGTCCGGTTCGCAGCCAAAGCCCCGTGGCATCACCGGGAGTAAAAGACTCACCCGCGTTGTTGAGTTTTTCCACCAGTAACGCCAGTAATGCCATGTTTCCTTCCGGCTTTACCGTGTCCGGCATTGCATGGGATCCATACCGGGAGCGGCTGATTATAGGCAATGATGCTGGTGGTTCGGCGTCCGGCAGATTGTATCAGACAGAGCGTAACGGAATCCAGATTAACGATCCGCTTATGTTTGCAAATGGATCTGCCGGGGCTAAGTCGATAGCGGTCGATAATGTCGGTCAATCGGCATATTCGCTGTATTATGACTCATCGGGCGGTGTGCATTATTTAAATCAGTATAGTTTAAGTGCGGCTCCTCCTGTTTCCCCGATTTCCACCCTGTCGCTGGGCGCTTCTCCCAGTAGCCAAAGGGCGGTTGCGGTCGATCCGAACAGCCCCACCACCGTATTTGTGGCCTGCAATGACACGACGTTGAAAATTGTGGAGTTTTACCGGACCAGCCCGGCAACCAGGACTGGCAACGAGTGGGCATTGCCGGCGGCTTTTTCCAGCAGCAGTCATATTGGCGGCATGTTTATAGAGCCTACTTCCGGGGACTTTTTCATTGTCCGGAATCTAGTGGTTGCTGCCAGCGGCAGTAATTATATATATGTTTACAGGATTGCGCGCAGCGGGGCCATTGCCACATCGGCCGACTTTTCGATTAATATCACCGATATGGACAGCACAAACACGACTACTGGCACTAATGGGAACTGGCAAATGGCCTATGATCCTGCAACCAATCATATTTTCCTGGCGGATAGCAACATGAACAAAGTCTACGAAGTGGTCCCGCCGGTTATTATCAGTCCCCGGAGCTGAGAGCGCCAAATTTGGAACTGGGAACCTGTCGGGGAAGGGATGTTTTGCGCAAGGACTTCTCATTTAGTAGGGACAGACTGATGAGGGCTGTCTATCCGGACACTGGTAGACGACGGATGCCCTTGTCTGTAACCCAAAGTTGCTGATGCTTTACTCTGGCTTTGACTGTGATATTCTGTAATCGGTTCCAGGGCGATTAGCGCAGCGGTAGCGCACTTCCTTCACACGGAAGGGGTCACAAGTTCGAATCTTGTATCGCCCACCATTTCTTTAAGAAGTAAAGTATTGGTTTTTCATTGGGTAGAGGGGTAGGGCGTAGAGTAGCTCTGAAGAGGGCCTAAGTTACCATGTGTCACGGGGTTTTGTCTGGGTTGTCCCCCTGTGGAAGTGCTCATCTGTGTCTGTCAGCACACAATTCCTGAGAGGAAGTGGACTTTAGCGCCCCAAAGAGTGATGAATGCGGTGTCCCGATCAAATAGGAGCCCATTTATGACCTCGATGACCTCTGAAACCAATCATCTGGACTATCTACCCGCTTGGGAAGACGCCATGCGCTTTGGCCTAATGGACGGTAGACCCCACAGTGCAATCTCCATTGAAACCTATACATATTACGCTCGCTGGTTCTTGGAACGCTATCACATAATCTCGTTGGAAACGCTGAAAAAGGCATTGCTTGCTATTCCTACCGAGCATTTTGCCAAACGTCAGAAAATGTATCAGGCTGTCTCAAGCTTGGCTAAGATTCTGATCCAGGAAAAAGCCTTAGAGCCAGCATATCTGATTGAATCAAAGAAGTTCCGTCCTCGGCGTCACTTACCAGAACGAAAGATTACGGTGGATCAAAAAGGGCTGGAAAAGCTCATAGAAGCTTGCCAGAATCCGCTGGAACGGTTGCTTGTCATTCTACTTAGCCAGACGGGCCTTCGTGTGAGTGAAGCGGCCAATCTGAAGCTGAAAGATATTAATTATGAGGCAAAATATCTAACGGTAATGGTTGCCAAATGGGGTAAAACCCGGCGCGTAGGTTTATCCAGCAAAGTGATTGAAGCAATTCAGGCTTATCTGACTTATCGTCCCAAAGTGGCAGAAGCGTGGCTGCTGATTAACCGTCATGGCAACCGGATGGATCGCTTTGGCATTCGGAACCGATTGGATCGAATTGGAGACCGGGTAGATGTCAGAGTAACTCCGCATGCCCTACGGCGAGCGTTTGTGACTTTGAATGCCAACAAGGGTAGACCATTGGTGATGCTGCAGATTGCTTGTGGTCATAATAATATTGCCACCACCCGCTCCTATTGTATGACCACTGAAGATGAGACCATTGAGGCGATGCGTGCTTGGGATTAAACTACCTTTTAATTCAAGAGTGACAGGCTGGGTTTTCCAGCCTGTAGCTCTTGAATTTCCTAATATTACTGGTTTTTTGGTAGAGGGAGTCCTTCAATGTGCCCTTGCTCTTTGGCCCAGGTGAGCAGGCCTCGGAAGACCATTTTGGTTTTGTTAATGGTTTTGGGGGCTCGGTCTTTCCCCTGTTTGGGAATTTTCAAAAGCTCATCTGACTTGTAGAACTTGGCCACATGGGCGGGTAGAATGTTGGTGAGCTTTTTGTCTACCCCAAAGAAGGCGATCATTTGTTTGCAATCTTGGCCGTAAGTATAAAGTGTCCGTGGGCTTTTACCGGCTTCCTCCAATGACTTGAGATACTGTTTCGTGGCTTCTTGCAGGGTAATATCGTTTTTGGGGTTCATGACTGTTCCTTTCTGGTTATGGGACAGTCATATACACGCTCTAGGTTGCCTGAAAGTCAACCATTAAGGGAGTAGTTGTTATTTTCAGTATTTGGGGTTATTCCGACATTTTGTACTCGCATATTGATGAATCTGGGCCTGTAGAGGTCAAGTTTTCCTTAATAGCTACAACTACTTTGGTCAGAATGGCTGCAAGGTGATCTTGAATCATGCTCTACCTCAAGTGGATCTGAATTGGAGATGCCTACCAATGCCAAAAACAATAATCGTGCCTTATGGAAGACTCAGGAAGCTACTGCTATACAATGGAGTAAACGTAGCCGGAATTAGGTTTACTTATTGATCAGCCTTCAAATTGGATTTTCGGCACTCTTAATCATTTCCCCAGCCAGATATATGGTTTATGGTAGGAATAAGCTCTGCGTATGATGAGTCTTGAAAGCTATAGTCGATCAATAAGGGTCGTAAGAAACATGGGGGTATTTTCCGAAATATGCTTTGATTACCAATTTTAGATAGACATTCTTTTGCTCGTTCTGCATAGAAAAGGGCATCATCAGTTGTTAATCTAATATGCTCTATCATGTCTTCATATCGGCCATCCTGGTAAATTGAATTGGAATAGCGTCCAAAAAAGATTTTTAATTTTTCACTATCCTCGTCTTTTAGTCGAAGCTCTTCTATAAGAGCTATTGTGCTTTTGCCATAAGTGGTCTAGTTGCTCCATAGAGTTTTGTAAATATATAATCGAATCGATGATCTTGGGAACAACTGTGACTTTTGAAAATATCCTATTGGTTGGAAAGTTAAAACTTAGTCTTGGGGCAGAATAAGTATTTGTCGAAAGATTGAGATGAACAGGCTGCCCGGCTGACTTCCTAATTTGCTCAATGTTATTTTGATAAGCTTGACATATTGGTATAACAATTTGCTTCTTCATGTTTAGCAAGGTTTCTGATAAATATTTTAGCCCTGCCAGAGAGGTGTTTACATCTTTAATTAATGCATGTTCTTCCTTTATCCACTCGATACTCCACAGAGTAAGGGCACCTAAAATAGCCCCGAAGAAAGCAGATGCAAGATTTGAGTTTGCAAGCTTTAATGCAAAATTTGAGAAATTTGACACAAGTTTACTCCAAAAATGCCTGTTTATAGGACTCTGGTATCATGTTTGTCCTTTCCAGTGCCAGTAATAGATGATGCCCTATGGCTACGGCCATTGTGGATGATGTATAAATCTTGAACTTAATACTGGCTATGTGTTCTTCACAAAGAACTGGATCTCCATAGATCAAATGAGTTCCGAGTGCATTGGGATGAGTTAGTTCACATAAAAAAGCATAATTGCTTTTCATTGGCCTATCTTTGCCATCTTCCTTCATTAGTTCTAGGAGTGATTTCATTGCAGATATTTTCTGGCTTAAATAATCCAAGTAAGCTAACTCTTCCAATTCAAGATGTTGAATCGCTTTGGTGATTCGGACAGGCTTTATTTCTCCATCACAAGAACCAGTATAATGTTGCAAAAAATTCTCATTGAGAAGTTTTAAATCTTTTGCTTCTATTTGCGTTGTAATTTTATCTATGTATAAACATCCCATACCCACAGTTTCATAAAGGGCTCTAGCTATTATTGCTGCAGCTACTAAATTTTCCTGTTCAAGCATTATTTGGAGAGATCCCGACAGTTCGACAAATCTTTTTGCAAAACTATAGGCTAGCTCAAGTATGGAATATAGATTTGTTCCATTTGAATCAAAATCAAAAGTAATAGACCTATTTGCCCAGTTTTTCATCTGAGTATTAATATCATTTAATCTAGAATCAATAAGATTCATCAACGTGTATCCTGATTTTTTATATTTATTGTAAAAACCCTTAGCCAAAATTTGAAATAAAAAGTTTTCCTCAACATATCTGAATGATTGAGGGACTTGAAATTCAGGATCAATTTCCCTTGGATGAATCTGCTTGTCTAGTTTTATAGTTTCGTCAGGTTCAATTTCTATGCTATAAGCTATATCTGAGTTAGAGAAATATTCAGCAAAAGCATCCTCTGCAATTCCTGCAAACTCTTTAGTCCTAAGCCAAGTTTCTGTAGGGGTTGCAATACAAACTTGATTTACTTTTGCTATGCCCAAAATCCTTTGTACGGGTGAACTGGCATACACCACAATATGAGTCAA
This sequence comes from Vampirovibrio sp., assembly GCA_021323475.1. GTDB lineage: Bacteria > Cyanobacteriota > Vampirovibrionia > Vampirovibrionales > Vampirovibrionaceae > Vampirovibrio. The sequence continues at coordinate 17,441 of JAJQJM010000009.1, read as the reverse complement.
GTTTAAGCTTATAGGTCTCCTTCTGAATTCAAAGTGCTTTTCACCATTTATTAGTTTTTCCGCATAAACGGGCTTAATTGGCATAAAAGCAATTTTAGAGTCCGGATTTGCTATGGATTTTTTTAAACGATTCATCATCTATCTCTCTGATAGTCCTGATTTGACCTTTAATCCCATAATCCCCAAGTGCGGTATAGGGCACAGGATATTGAAAATGACAGGCTAGTCGAAACAGGATAACAAGGCAGCTAGTCGCCGCCATCTGTTCTATCTCATTTCTATTATAAACGGTTCTTTTGGCAACCCGTTTAAGTATCTCTTCGGCATTGCTGAAGTGTCCGGCAAACTCAACGACTCCAACAGTTGTAATTTCTTTTAGATCTTCGGAACGGTAAAACAATAACAAGTCGCCTGGTTTGATACCTTGATTATTTGCATTGCAAAGATACGCTTGTTTTATAGCATTGCCTGGAAATGACTCTCCAAATGAGACGCCTACACTGAAAAATGTTTGTTGGGTGCCTCGTTCAGAATAGCAATCAGGAAAAAGTCTTTCGTGATACGGAGGGCGAATAGGAACAAGGTACTTTGCAACAGAGTCATCACATTTAAAGTGTGGTGCATGCTTTTTATGATAATCCAATGCGCTGAGTGAGGATTCTGGTGGGTTTATTGGGTGTTCTTTGAAATAAATATCTTCGCCGGTTTTTTTTGTTTTGCCAAAATACTCAAACCCAAAATCCTCACATAATTCTACTAAATGAGGTAATTTATCCGCATAGAGAGTCAAATAGATTTTTTCTTGTTTGTTGTATTTGGCATGGCGAAAAGCAGCCTTGAAAAACAATTCACCAATTTTTCGACCCCTAACAGATTCCCCAACCTTTACGCAGCAGAGCTTTAATACTTTACCGTCAAAACCACGGTGATCATCCGTAATGACTTCTCCATTTTCGTCTTTATAAATGCAGACAGCACCTAAATCCCCTTGATCGTCGTGACAGTACCAAGCTCGTCGGCCTCCCTGGGCTGCTTTGATAAACCAATCATTAAACATTTTGGTTCCATATGACTCCCTGAGGTCATCGAAAAATGAGGTTTCCAAATATTGCCTTATTTCGTGAACTTCGACCTCTTTAATATTGGGTAAAACGACTGGCTGAAAACTATATATTTTTTTGAAATGTTCGTGTGCTTCTACAATCCTAAAGACGCGTTCATCAAGGCCTAATTTTTTTGCCTTTTTGTGAATTTCCTTATCTTCAGTGATTAAAAAGGCAACGGCGTCACCATAAACGGCACTTAACAGGGCGTTGTCGACTAATTCATTTGGATTTTTAGCTTCGATATTATATTTCTCACGAAACAGCTCAGAATAATCCGGTGGATTACTCAGTTCAGGATACCTATGTATCCTTGACAAGGCACGATCTTGCCTATCCTTTAGCTTATCCCTTTCAATCTCTGTGCGGACTAGCGGGTGAACTAAAAACAGAATGTCATTTTCTCTGTGTATTCTGTCAAGTTCACTCAATGTCTCATCCAGTAAAGAAAAGTCTTCAAGGCCAATGAAGATGTTTGTATCTATTAGTGTACGCATTCGAGGCTGCCCTACTTTTGCAATATCTGCGAACTGCCCTTATAAAACAGTAGTGCTCCCATGAGTAGCCAATTCTAGCAAGACTTTTGCCATTTACAAATGACTGCTTGATATATTGTAAGGATATAATAAGGTTGAGACTGGTTCGTAATAGCCATTCAAGCTTCTATAGCGGAATAATTAGTAGCAATATGAAACCCAATAAAGGATAAGGGAAATAAAACTTATACCGAATGTTATACCATCCTATTATGAGTGTAACATTAAATGAATTTATATCGAATCTTAACAGTAACCACTGTAGAATAGTTAATTTCCTTGGATTTTAATAAATCTTTCTAACTTTACGAGTGGAATACGTTAATGAGCAGCCTTGAATCTTATGCCCCTTTAGTTAAAGGAAAAATCGAAAAGCTTCGCCCCAAACTCTTAGAGCTTTCGACAAAGAACCCATTATTATCTACAAAATTTAGTAGCAGAAGTATATCTTATGTGCGTGTGGTTGATGAGCTGCCGGACGTGCTTGCTGAAAAGCTTTCCAATGGGCAAATGCGGGTCTTAGCACTTCCCGCTATAGAGCAGGACCCGAAAGACGAGCAAACGCAGGTGTTCCAAGACGCTCTGGCAGAGGCCATGCTGAATGACAGTATTTATCAGGCTGAAGTAGATGAACTTTCGCTCAGTGATGAAAATGAGCCTCAAAAACAGGCTGAACTTGAAAGGCGCTTAAAAGACCGTGTTAGAGAACAGTTAGGCCTCCCTCCGCGTATCACGCATACCAATGTATCCTTGGAGCAACATGCCCGTAACAACCAAATTTCGCCCCATTATGACTTGCCGTTGCCAGGAGCAGTCGGATTAAAAGAAGAGCATCAGGATAATGACATACAAACCCTGATGCTCCCAGATTCTCTGCATCGACACCTGGATAAGATCTCCTCAAAATGCGAAGAGAGCTTACAAGAAACTGGCGTAAATATTCTCTATGCTGCTTTTGGGTTTCTGGAATGGCAAGAACAGATAGGCAGTAAGCAGCATTTTGCTCCCTTACTATTGCTTCGCCTAACAATGGAAAAGGTTTTAACGACCAAGGGCAGTGAGTTTTGGATTACCAGCAACGGCGATTCGGTTGAACTGAACCCTGTTCTGATCGAAAAGTTTACCCAAGAATTCGATATTAACCTTCCAAAGCTAGAAGAGAATGAAAGTCCGGAAGCATATTTCAGCCGTCTATCAGATATATCCATTAATCGCCAGCCATGCAAGGTAAAGCGGCAAATTGCTATTGGTATTTTCCCTTCAACCACCCTAGCTTTATATAAAGACCTCGATACAGCTCAGTTAGGTGAAAATGGCTTTGATTTAACGGAACACCCTGTACTGCAAGACCTTTTTTGCAGTATGGACGGTGGAGACAGTCTTACTATCTACGCCGAAGATTATCACGCTGATGCTCCTGAGGTTGAAGCTAAAGTACCGCTTTTGGTCACTCAGGCCGATGCCTCCCAATACAGTGTCCTGGCCGATATAGCTGGAGGCAGAAATCTATCAGTAGAAGGGCCTCCTGGGACGGGCAAATCGCAGACTATTGTTAATGCGATAGCGGTAGCTCTAGAACAAGGTAAAAAAGTGCTTTTTGTGGCTGAAAAGGCTGCTGCATTGGAAGTTGTAAAAAACCGCCTTGAGGCGTTTGGGCTTGGAGAATTTCTACTTCCCCTCCACTCAACACGCGCCAGTAAGACTGAGGTTGTCTCAAGCGTAAAAACTCGCCTGGAAATGAATAAAGAACATTCGCCACTTGAGTATGAACAGATTCACAGGTCCTTCAGGCAGGCAAGACAAGACATTGCAGAATATCTTCATCTAGTAACCCAGTCTTATGGCAATACTGGGCTTACTGTACACGATATTATCTGGAAGCACATTTCTAAAAGGCATCGTTGCGAAGCTCTTCCTGATAGTGTTCTGGATTATCCAATCTCAGAAATTGAAACACTATCCAAAACAGAAATCGGAGAGATTAAGCAGCTTTGCGACAGGTTCTTCAGCCTCTGGAAACATGCGACATCCTGCAAAGATTATTGGCAGTTTTCATATTTGATGGATTCTGATCCGATGGCTATAGAAAGAACCCTACAAGCAGCTAAACAGGCTGGCCATAAGTTTGAAGAACTAGTCCTGGTTAGAGGTGGTTTACAAGAATTAAAACTAAAACCTGACTCAACTCTGGAGCAACTGGATCAGCTTATCAGCACTATTGACACCCTTGGGAAAGTAGATGAGCCGGATGCTATTCTAATGGCAAAACGGTTAAGTACACCTGAAAGCTTGGCAGAGGTTCGCAAGTTTCTGGAATCTGCCGCAGTCACAAGATGCAGTCGTGATGGTCTTCGTGCTGTTCTGAAAGAGCCTAACCATCCTGAGCTGGCTAGCACTCTAGATAGGCTTTATAAGCTACTCAACGAGTGCAATCTGAGCTCTCTTGGTAAAACTGAGCAGGAAAGTATTATTTCTTTAACACAAGCTTCAATTACTGAGCATAAGAAAGCCATTCAACTTATTGAATCTATAAAAGCACTGAATACCCCTGTAGAGGGTGTTTCCTTGCAGGTTATGTATACAGTATCAAAAATTCTCCAGCAAACTCCTCAAAATGCTCTTGAGCTAAGGAGATCCGAACTTTCTACCTCAATGGCTGCTTTTAATATCAAACAAGGATATGAAACGGCTTCTTTAATCAAAAGAAAAAAAGAGCAAACTGAAGAGATATTCATACTGAATGTCCTGCCTGATGAATCGGTAATTTTGAGTCATATCGGGCAGCTTTCTTCAGCCAATATCTTTTCATTTTTGAAATCTGAATATCGCCAAGCTAAGCACTTCTATTTGACTATCTGTAAACACAAGTGGATGGGCAATGAGACAGCAGTTTTAGAACTACGAAAGCTATTAGAGTTTCTTTCTCAAATAAAAGAATTTAATAACTCTAGTGGCCTACAGGGACTTCTCGGCAATTACTTTCATGGAATTGATACTCAGTTTGAACCATTTATAGCAATTACAGAGTTTTATGCGGCTTTAAATCAATCCTTAACAGGCCCAGACGGCGTTCAAGTAAAAGATTTTCTACATAACACTTCAATTGATAACCTAATGTTATTTCCCAAGCCAGAAACGTTTAACAGGTTTAAAGACGAAACGCTTAGTATAGGCCTTAACACTTTTCAGGAGCAACTGAAAAAATATGAGGAACAGCTAAAAACCTTGGAACTAAATATAGAGAGAATCCAAGAGTGCTCTTCTGTATTTAATAATCCTGACGATGTTATTGTTCATGAAATTCCCAAACTAATTGAGGAAGTAACTGAGTTGAGCAATGCTTGGTCTCTGTTAGCTTCAAATAACACTGTCAAAGCTATCCTCGGAGAAGCTTTTCTGGGTGCAGATACGCAGAGCGATGACCTGGATCGGGCTTTGGATATAGCAGAGACGGCAAATCACTTGGATACAGATTTAAGAGATGTCTTATTGTATATTCTCGAAAATGGCCAAACTCATACCCTCGTCACGCTGAAAGAGTCTATCGCCATTAAAGCTAGAGACGTCCAAGACTCTACCCAAGTATTGATTCAGCGCGCTAATATACCAGATGTTCAACAAGATGCGTTCCTTGCCCTTTATGATAATTCAAGTAAGTTCTTTGAAGCGGCTGAAGATCGTACAGGGCTTGAAGCATATCGAAACTTGGCCTGGGTAAAGCAGGAACTTTCTGACAAAGGCTTTAGTTTTCTTATTGATAATCTTGCTTATCTCTCAGAAACGATTCACGGTTTTGGCGATATTACAGAAGCGCTTATCTATAGGGAAATGTTTAGACAAATCTGCAATCAGCATGGGAATTTTGTAACGAGATATTCTGGAGAACGCTTAAATGACTTGCGTAAGCGGCTTGCTGATACAGATAAGGAATTGGTCAATCTTGCCAGGCTGAAACTAAGAAGCAAGCTTATTGAAAATGCACGGCCACCTGAAGGGGTGTGTAAAGGGCGAAAAAGCGAATTCACAGAACTTTCTCTATTGAAAAATGAAGCAATGAAGAGAGCGAGGATTATTCCTGTCCGAGAAATGACGAGAAGAGCTGGCCAAGCCCTTCAAGAGATTAAACCTTGCTGGATGATGTCACCTCTTACTGTTGCCCAATATATTCCGAAAGGTAGTATTGAATTTGACTTGGTCATTATTGATGAAGCTTCACAGATGACTCCAGAAAATGCGATTGGAGCTATTTGTAGGGGCAAGCAGGTAATGGTTGTTGGTGATACAAACCAGTTGCCGCCTTCAAACTTCTTTGGGAAAATGTTCGCCCCGGCTGACGGTGATGATGAAGATGAAAGCGTAGTAGACGAATCTATCCTTGAGATGGCCAACAAGGTCTTTTTACCTGCAAGGCGTTTAAGTTGGCACTATCGCTCTAGACACGAGAGCTTGATTGCATTCTCTAACTATTATGTCTACAACAGTAAATTGGTCGTATTTCCATCACCTAGCCTGAATACGTCTTTATATGGCGTGTCTCAAGTCTTCGTTCCTGGAGAGTACAGGTCTAGTATAAATGTAATCGAAGCACACGAAATGGTTCAGGCGGTACTCCACTTTGTTAAAGACCATCCTGATCTTTCCCTTGGTCTTGTTGTAATGAACCAAAAACAAAAAGACTTAATCGAGCAGGAATGGAGCTACGCTCTCGATCAGAATCCACAAGCCAAAGAATATATCTCTTATTGGTCCCAGAAAGATGGTGGGATCGAAAAGTTCTTCATTAAAAATCTGGAAAATGTGCAAGGTGATGAAAGGGATGTTATTTTCATCGGTACTGTTTATGGCCCAGAGCAAGCAGGTGGTCCTGTTATGCAGCGATTTGGCCCGATTAATGGTGCTGCTGGTAAGCGTCGCCTTAATGTTCTCTTCTCTCGGGCAAAACAAAGGATTGTTACTTTCACTTCAATGAAGCCTACGGATGTGATTGCAGATGAGTCAAAGCCAGGCCCATATATGCTTAAAAAATGGTTAGAATTTTCTGCAAACCAGGGTAATTTAAGTATTGGGGAAGCCTCAAACCGCCTGCCTGATTCAGAATTTGAAGAATGTGTAATTTCAACCATTGAAAGCCTGGGATGTATTGCTGTTCCTCAGGTTGGTGTGTCAGGTTATTTTATTGATATCGGGGTAAAACATCCAAGTTGGGAGAACGATTTTCTCTTTGGTATTGAATGCGATGGGGCTTCATATCACAGTGCCAAATCTGCCAGAGACCGTGATCGTTTACGCCAAGAGGTTTTGGAATCAAAGGGATGGACCTTGCACCGTATTTGGTCAACAGACTGGTTCTCAGACCCAAGACGTGAAGAGTTCCGTTTAAAACAAACGCTTGAAAAGGTACTCTCTGAAAAGAGAGTGTCTAAAGTCGTCACAGCCTAACAAATAAATGGGAAGTAAAGCATGGAAAAATTTGAAGAACAATTACGTCACCACGCCACGCATGTTGAAGAAATGGGAGTACATTGTATCTCCGAAGAGACTACAAAGCAGGCTTTAATTCTTCCGTTGATGAATACTCTGGACTTCACGCCCCACAACCCTCTAAAGGTTCAATCCGAGTACCTTGCAGACTTTCCAGGCATCAAAAAGACTGAAAAAGTGGACTATGCCCTTTTCCATGAGGGACAACCTGTAATGTTTGTTGAGGCAAAGGCCTATCGCGAAAAGCTGGGAAACCATGCTCCCCAGCTTGCAAGATACTTTAACTCTACCCCTGGTGTTCGTATTGCTGCTTTGACAAACGGCCAAACTTGGAAGTTTTTTACTGACCTTAAGTTAGAGAACGTCATGGATGATAAGCCCTTCTTTGTGGTGGATTTTCTTGATCTTAAGGACTCGGATATAGAGGAAATGGCCCGTTTCCGCTATGACCATATTAAAGCTGAAAGTATTCGGACCTTTGCTGAAGATCAGGCATATTTAGCCAAGTTCAAGGAAGTTATCCAAAGCAGCCTCCGTGAAATGGACCCAGATTTTGTCCGCTTTGTAATTACCAAGGCATCACCTAACCTGAGAATGACTCAAAAGGTCTTAGATTCTATGACCCCATTGGTGAAGCGGGCTGTTGCCGAAGCAATGACAGGTATGGTGGTCAATAGCCTCAATATACCCTCCGAACCGGTAAAAGTCGATGCCGAGATCGACGATATACTTATTCAAGAAGACGAGGATATTGTTGATCCGACTAATTCCAAGATCATCACTACCAAAGATGAGCGCCGGTTGCAGGAAGTGGCCAAATCTTTGCTGAAGGGCAAAGCCGATGACGCTGCCATTGTGCCAAAGGATACTGAAAGCTATTTTGCACTCCTTTTCCAAGGCAAAGTTAATCGCTGGCTATTCCGCTATAATGCCAACAAAAAACGTCCAACTCTGCAATTCATCGTTCCTCTGACCGAAAAATACAAGAGCGAAATCGAAAGAGCTGGTCTTGAGCTAGGAACCGGAGACAGCATTTACTTGGATACCCCGGATGACCTCATGCGGATTCCAGGGATGCTGTTCGATTCATTGGCCTTTTGTATGAATGATGAAAACTTTAAAATTAAAAAGGCTTCCTCTGCGACACCTTTGGAGTTGCTCGTTGAAGCCACTGTCTAGTCATGTCAAACAAAATACTTGGAGAAAGCTATGGTCTTTGAATCTATGGTTTTGCAAGTTTTGTTACCAATGATTACGCAAGGAGCCCAATAGCAACCGAATTAAATGATGCCTTAACATCAGTCATTAGCCTATTGTCGGGACAGCGCAAATGCAAGCAGAAAATATTCGTTTGCGGGAAGAGAGCGTTTACTTACGCTCCCAGATTTTTGGAAAAATTATATGAATCTGTTTTATAAATGTCATAGCGGAATGGAAGTTGGTCCATAGGCCAGTTTTATGGGTAACTAATACCATTTTTAGCTATTTGGGAATGCTATTAAATAGGCTGACAAAGGATGAGCCACCCAAAAGGGTGGCTCAGTTGGCCTTACAAATATTGCGTTTTATCACAGCAACGTACGCACACCAGCGTGTTATGCTTATTACGCTTTTTGTAGTAGCATGATACGCAAAAGAGAAAAGCTTGTCCAGCATATATTTAGGAGAAATAAATGTATTTACTCGGCTTGGATATTGGGATTGCATCCTGCGGCTTTGGACTGATCGATACAGAGGCACAAAAAATTGTGTTTACCGGTGTCCATTTGTTTGATAAGGCAGAAGTTCCAAAAACCGGGGCATCCCTGGCTTTGCCTCGGAGGCTTGCCCGAGGACAACGCAGAACCATTCGCAGACGCGCCGCCCGACGCAGGCATATCAAAGAACTCCTATTAAATGCTGGCCTCCCTACCGATTTTATTGATGTGCAAGTTTGTGGCGAGAAAACGCCCTGGGAATTACGAAAAGAAGGCTTAATCCGTATATTAACTCCCGAGGGATTTGCTCGAGCCCTTTATCATCTTGCAAAACGGAGAGGATTCAAATCCAATCGCAAGGATCAAAAGTCCGGCTCTGAGGAAAATAAGAAAATGCTGGGAGCTGCTCAAACCCTTAAGCAGCAAATGGACGAGGCCCAATGCGAAACTATTGGAGCCTATCTAGCCTCTCAGTCTGGCAAAAAACGCAATGGTAACAATGAGTACAGCAAAACTGTTCTCAGAGACTTAGTCTATGAGGAAGTGACTATTCTGTTTGAAAAACAGCGGAGTCTTGGTAATACCATAGCAACTGCCGTATTGGAGGAGGGTTTCAAAAATATCGCCTTTTTCCAGCGTCCATTGCACTCGGTTCGTGATTTAGTGGGTCCATGCTCTCTGGAGCCCGATGAACCACGAGCTCCCAAATTTTCCCGTTCTGGCGAACTATTTGTCTTGTGGCAAAAAATCAACCATCTCCGCTTGTTGTTTGACAATGGCGAGGAGCGCGCCCTCGCCCCTGAGCAGCGGATTCAACTGTTTGAAAAAGCTCACCAGATCAAAACCGTTAATTATTCCCATATCCGGGAAATCTGCGGCTCATCTGATATTCCTTATATCATTAAAGGATTGGCATATTCTTGGAGCGGTGCCAAAAAATCGGCTAAACAAAAAGCAGCAAAGGCGCAAGAGGACAATGACGCCGCTCTGAATTTTGAGGCAGTTGTAAAAGATGCCGAGAAGAAAGTATGGTTTAAAATGACGGGCTATCACGCACTCAAAGACATTCTGCCCGCACAAATCATTGATACGGTGCTGTGGGACACGATCAGCGAAATTTTAAGTTTTGAGCAGGACGAGTTGGCCATTGAAAAAGCGCTGCGGGGAGCCCGTCTGAGTCTAACGGAAGAACAAATAAGTGTCTTAAAAGAAATTGCCGATTTCAAAGGTACGGTTGGCCATTCCTGCAAGGCCATTACCAACTTGCTGCCATTTCTGGAAAGTGGAGAAACCTATGATAAGGCGGTTGTATTAGCAGGCTACCAGAAAACGGAAAGAAAACGTTCCAATTACCTGCCGGCTTTTGAAAAGACCAATAATCCTGTGGTGGATCGCGCTCTGGCCCAAAGCCGGAAGGTGATCAACGCTATCTACCGTCGTTGCCAATCGTTAGGGATCACCATTGACGCCATTCATATCGAGCTGGGAAGAGAGCTGGGTAAATCCTGGGATGATCGGCAAGAGATTAAAAAACGCCAGGATGCCAACAAGGCGCTTAATGACAGGCTCTATCAGGAAATGTTGGACGAATTAAAGCAGAATGTCGGCCTTACAAAGTACAAGCTGTGGAAAGAGCAAAAGGGATATTGTCCCTACAGCTTCCAGTACATCAAGCCGGAACAGTTAAAAGATTCGCTCTATACCCAAATCGATCACATTCTGCCGTATAGACGTACCTACGACAATAGCTTCTTCAACTTGTGTCTCTGCCTGACTACCGAGAATCAGAAAAAAGGTGATAATACACCTTGGGAGTATTTTGGAAAAGACTCTGAACGATGGGATCAATTTCTGGCGATCACTTCTTTGGCACACCGTAATAAACGGCGCAATTTTAAAAATACCAACCTGACCGACTCTCAGGAAGATGCCTGGAAAGAACGTCATCTCAATGATACACGCTATATTGCCCGTTTGCTCAAAACCTATCTGGAAGAATATCTAGACTTTTCCGGTTCACCCGTCGAGAAAAAACGGCGCGTCATGGTGGTCAGCGGGCAAATTACGGCACACCTCCGATATCAGTGGGGACTGAACAAGGATCGCGCAGCCTCTGCCAATCATCATGCCCAGGATGCCCTGGTCATTGCTGCCACAACGCAATCCATGGTTACCGCCATTACACGGTACCGTAAGCATGAAGCCCGGCATCATGAACTTGAAGTCCCCAAACCGTGGGAAACATTTCGAGACGAGGTGATTGAAGCAGTCAAAAATGTGTTTGTCTCTCGCATGCCGCGCCGAAAAATGAGCGGCCAGCTCCATCAGGGAACCATCCGCTCACTACGACATGATAGCGAGGGCAAGGCTTATACCGTCCAGCGCGTTGTAATAGAAAGTCTAAACCTTGACAAATTGGAAAGCCTAGTGGACAAGGAACGGAACCAAGCTCTGTATCATACTCTCAAGCAACGCCTGGAAGCATTCAATAATGATGGCAAAAAAGCCTTCAAGGATCCGGTTTATATGCCTACCAAAGATCCGAATAAACAAGGCCCACTCATTCAACACGTCCGACTTAAAACGAACGATCAGAGTGGTATGGAAGTTCGAAACGGGATTGCTTCTAACGGGGATGTGATACGGATAGATATTTTTGAAAAAGATAATAAATACTTCATGGCCATTCTTTATGCAAAAGAGGTCTATAGCAAAAAATTACCAAATCAAGTAGTTAAATCGGGAAAAGCTGAAGCGGACTGGCCATGCATTGATGCTAGCTATACGTTTAAGTTTTCAATTTATCCAAAAGATTTACTAAAGCTTATCTCTAAAGATGGTGTTGTGACTTTTGGATATTACGTCACATGTGATCGTTCAAGCGGAGCAATCAAGATCATTAATCACGACGAAACCGACCTTGAAAAAGGAAAACACAAGTTTGGGATTCAGAATCTAAAATCCTTTGAAAAATGTATCGTTAACTATTTTGGTGAAGTGTCCCTCGTCAAACAGGAGAAACGCCTTGAGCTGGCAAACCCTTCTCGTCGAAAAACCCGCCCAACTCAGCCTCAAGCAGGGCCAGCTGGTCTGCCGGAGTGATGCGGGAGAACTTCTAACCCTGCCTTTAGAAGAACTCCACAGTGTGGTCCTGGAATCTCACTATGGCCAAATCAGCACAGCCCTATTAGCTCACCTCCAATCCCAAGGGGTGGTTGTTTATACTTGCGATGAAAAACATATCCCCAATGGCCTGTTGATGCCCTTCCACCAGCACAGTCGACAACTCCAGGTAGCCCAAATCCAGGTTGAGGCCAGCCTGCCCCTGAAAAAACGCCTTTGGCAGCAACTGGTACAAAATAAAATCCTCAACCAGGCTGTGTGTCTGGAGCGCTGCGATTCTGAAGATAACCATCTTCTGGAAGCCTTGGCTCGGGAAGTGCAAAGTGGTGATAAAGGCAATAAGGAAGCCCAAGCGGCCAAGCTCTACTGGCCTCGTCTTTTCGGGACAAGATTCCGGCGTTTCAGCCAAACCCACTGGACAAGTAGCGCACTCAACTACGGTTACGCCATTCTTCGGGGCGCTATGGCCAGGGCTGTCGTAGCCAACGGTCTGCTCCCCTGTTTCGGTCTGAACCATCAAAGCCAGCTCAACGCCTTTAACCTTGTCGATGATCTCATTGAGCCTTTCCGACCTCTGGTGGATGAAACCGTATATCAGTTGGTGCAGCAAGTTGAATCAACCGGGGATGAGGATGTTTCAAACGAGTTGCCGCGTTTCGCCAAACACCAGCTCGTGTTGCTCACTCAGAAAAACTGTACCATCGATCAGGAAGTGACGCCCTTGCCCCTTGGATGTCAGCGGCTTAGCGAGTCTTTAGTTCGGGCGCTACGAGACAAAGAGCCTGCTGCTTTACTAAGGGTCACTTTCTGATGCCTGCTGAAGGAGAACGTTATATGTGGATTATGGTCTTTTTCGATCTTCCCGTAGTCACGAAGCTGCATCGCAAAATAGCTAGCCGGTTCCGTAAATCTCTCCTTCAGGATGGCTATATTATGCTCCAGTGGTCTGTTTATGCTAGACTTTGTCGAGGAGAAGAGCGGGTAGACAAGCATATTGCCCGCCTCAAACTTGCCACCCCACCGCAGGGGCAGGTTCGAATATTGAAAGTCACGGATTTGCAATATGGCCGCATGCAATTACTGGTTGGAAAAAGGACTGAAAATGAAACAAAACGCTCCCAGCAACTCGTTTTATTTTGAGAAGGGGGGAGCGTTTTTAGCTTCTTATAAAGGCTTTTGGCTGGATCTATCGTAACACGCTGGTGTGCGTAAGGAAGCTATGACCCAACGTGCTTGTCTATCCGCCTCAGTACGATCGTAACACGCTGGTGTGCGTAAGGAAGCTATGACCGCTAGGCAGACCTACCACCAACCACGCTCATCGTAACACGCTGGTGTGCGTAAGGAAGCTATGACCGGCACAAGGCGTTCAATGATTTTTCAGGAATCGTAACACGCTGGTGTGCGTAAGGAAGCTATGACCAAACTCGGCTTTGATAAAACAGCGCCTTAATCGTAACACGCTGGTGTGCGTAAGGAAGCTATGACTATGGTAAGTTCATTGACCCACTCGGCTTCATCGTAACACGCTGGTGTGCGTAAGGAAGCTATGACGCCTTGAGAGACTACGGAGAAGGAGCCCTCATCGTAACACGCTGGTGTGCGTAAGGAAGCTATGACCGACCTTGACCAATCCCATTATGCCCGCTGATCGTAACACGCTGGTGTGCGTAAGGAAGCTATGACTACGAAGTCGGGATCATTGTTCACAATCCAATCGTAACACGCTGGTGTGCGTAAGGAAGCTATGACCATTGTGGCGGTTGGGGTCGCCTTGTTGAAATCGTAACACGCTGGTGTGCGTAAGGAAGCTATGACCTCGATACTGACCGGGAACTTACGGAACGCATCGTAACACGCTGGTGTGCGTAAGGAAGCTATGACCGGTTTCCCGTGCTCATCTTCTGTGTAAAATCGTAACACGCTGGTGTGCGTAAGGAAGCTATGACAATAAACGTTTCGGTGATGAGTCCAGCGGGATCGTAACACGCTGGTGTGCGTAAGGAAGCTATGACCACCGTTGCAGTAAAGGAAACGTATCCGGCATCGTAACACGCTGGTGTGCGTAAGGAAGCTATGACGCCATATGCTCCACGCTCCTATTACAATGTATCGTAACACGCTGGTGTGCGTAAGGAAGCTATGACCGTTACCGGTAAACCCATTGCAAACGGCGGATCGTAACACGCTGGTGTGCGTAAGGAAGCTATGACATTCTCACCAGAGTCCGCTAGATTGGCTTTATCGTAACACGCTGGTGTGCGTAAGGAAGCTATGACGAATGTACGTCGGTAATCATGACGACCGAAATCGTAACACGCTGGTGTGCGTAAGGAAGCTATGACTGTTCCTTGTACTTCAAGCCGCGAATCTGAATCGTAACACGCTGGTGTGCGTAAGGAAGCTATGACGAAGGTCATGCCTTTCCCTCGCCATAGTGGATCGTAACACGCTGGTGTGCGTAAGGAAGCTATGACGTCAAGAAGACGGGATGATTATTCCTGAGCATCGTAACACGCTGGTGTGCGTAAGGAAGCTATGACACGGAAGCACGAGTTAGTACCAGCCGAGGTATCGTAACACGCTGGTGTGCGTAAGGAAGCTATGACGTTGGTTTTGTTTACATCGAATACGTGGAAATCGTAACACGCTGGTGTGCGTAAGGAAGCTATGACTAATTAATTGCGCATTGGCAGGCGAAAATAAATCGTAACACGCTGGTGTGCGTAAGGAAGCTATGACTTCTGTTGCTGTCTCTAGTTCGGATGTAGTATCGTAACACGCTGGTGTGCGTAAGGAAGCTATGACATAAAACACGCGCTGAGTTGTATAACAGTGATCGTAACACGCTGGTGTGCGTAAGGAAGCTATGACCGAGAGGCAGAGGAGGAGTAACTGTGCCCAATCGTAACACGCTGGTGTGCGTAAGGAAGCTATGACCCATGAACGCCGCCACCTGGATGCAAAGCAAATCGTAACACGCTGGTGTGCGTAAGGAAGCTATGACTGTAGCCCTCCGGGCGATCCGGGTCAAAGAATCGTAACACGCTGGTGTGCGTAAGGAAGCTATGACGGCGACGCTCTACACCTCCACGAACACGTGATCGTAACACGCTGGTGTGCGTAAGGAAGCTATGACTTTCCGGGTCTTGCCATTGTTTCTTATCGAATCGTAACACGCTGGTGTGCGTAAGGAAGCTATGACACTCAAAGATGTTTATAAATACTCAGACAGATCGTAACACGCTGGTGTGCGTAAGGAAGCTATGACAAACGTAGTTGATCTGCCGAAGCACCCAATATCGTAACACGCTGGTGTGCGTAAGGAAGCTATGACTGTAGAAGCGGAAACGATGAGAGATTTACGATCGTAACACGCTGGTGTGCGTAAGGAAGCTATGACCCAATCCCTTGGCCTTGCGTACCTCCTCAAGATCGTAACACGCTGGTGTGCGTAAGGAAGCTATGACTAAACGTTGTCGATTACCAGTCCACAACTTATCGTAACACGCTGGTGTGCGTAAGGAAGCTATGACGAGGATGTTCGTGCCCAAACACAAAACACTATCGTAACACGCTGGTGTGCGTAAGGAAGCTATGACTGAAAAGACGGCGTTAAGGAAACAAAGCCAATCGTAACACGCTGGTGTGCGTAAGGAAGCTATGACTGAAAAACCGCTCATCTGATGGGTAGGAAGATCGTAACACGCTGGTGTGCGTAAGGAAGCTATGACCCACGAAGGGGATCTGGTCGGCCAGAATAGATCGTAACACGCTGGTGTGCGTAAGGAAGCTATGACTCAAACATGGTGATGCTGTGCCTCATCTGCATCGTAACACGCTGGTGTGCGTAAGGAAGCTATGACTTAAATTCATCGAATACCGTATCCAGAAGAATCGTAACACGCTGGTGTGCGTAAGGAAGCTATGACTCAATTGCAGGACTGGATCGCTGACGGAGAATCGTAACGCGCTGATTGTTCAATCTGTGTGACCATCTTTGCTGTTAGTCCCTTACCACGCAAATACAATCCCAGAGGGTCCACAAAGCTCATCGGGTTTCCACCCACATACCGCTGGGCATCCCCCAGCGGGTCTTGCGAGATAAATACTTCTAACTCCGGGTCATAATAGCGGGCCCGGTAATACAGCAGGCCCGTGCCGTCATCTTCCCGGCCGGTGTAGGTGTAGGGGTTGGCGGTTAAAGGATTACGATCATCCGCTTCCAAAGCGCCGTAGCTAGAGTAATCCAGCCGGGCTTTGCCTTGGCCGTTGGCACTATTGACCAGGTGAGAGGTGGAGCCCAGATGGTCGGTGAGGTAATCGGCATTCAAGGTGCCCACTTTCAGTTGCAGGTGCTCATCAATGCCAGCTCCATCCAGGAATTGGGCGTTGCCATTGCTCAGCATGGATTGCCCCCGATACAAGAAGGTCTGGTTGGCCATGCCTTTGCTGAAGCTAGTATGACGGCCCAGCGGGTGCGGCTGAATTAGCACATTCAACTCCGGCTCATAGGATCGGGCTCGATAACCCATTTAGGAAGAATTAGATTCTTTATAATTGGCCGAAACTACTGGAATTACGGGAATAGCAATACACAAGACAAATTTAGATATAATTCTCCAAAAGTTTCTTACTGATATCTGACGGCACAACATTGTTTGGAAAAACTTGAGGAAGGATGTCAACTAAAGCAGCTTGTATATTCATCCATTGGCCATCCATTAAAAATCGATCCTTCTTAAGAGCAGAATTCTCTTTTTTAAGGGCAAGTATGGCTATCTCTAAATCACGCTCAGCCCAAATGCCCCAGTTTAAGGAATTTGGGAACCAGATTACCGTTGTGGAGTTAAATAATAAAGCGTCTGCTGGACTATGCCCAGGATCATTTTGAAATGCTTGCGCATAGGACTCATCATTTATGTGTAGTGGAAACTGAAATGCGCTGTAACAGCTAAATTCCTTATGGAAATATTGAACTGGATCCGGATCTAAAGTTAAAAAACTAATAACCTCATTATTAAGACCAAGATTTCCATGCTGAATATATCGCCAGAAATCTGTGCTCATCGTATCTCCGATAAAATTTTTTATTAAATAAAAAATGTAGCCCTCTTTAAAGACTTGATCTGGCAGCCTTTTTTCGAGATTAAAAATACAACCAGCCTCAAGTAATAACTTATCGAATTCCGTCTTGTCTGTTACAAATGAAATTGAATTAATCATTTTCTTAACCTAATCTTTAGATCTGCTTTTCCATTGTTTCCTGGCGCGTAATAATCTGCTGTAGGACCGTTTTTTGAGCTTGATCTAATAGCATAACGAGCCCCATTTTTTGTAAAAATAGTTGCTTCTCCATCTTTACTTATATAGCTTTTCCAACCGTCTTTTACAAGATTTTGCCCAAACTCAGTAGGAGATATATTTGTTTCAATGTTAAAAAAGGTACTTCTTGGGCCTGTGATATTTTTATAAGGGGTTTTTCCTATAGTAGAAGTAGG
>JAJQJM010000111.1 GCA_021323475.1 Vampirovibrio sp. | reverse complement strand
CACCGCCTCCCCAAATGCTTAACACTCATTCACTGAATCCGTTGAAACAGGCAAATTTTTCAAATTGCTATCCTTTTTATAAACAATGACCACTGCAATGGCAATCGCTCATTTATGACGTCATCACCCAACGAATCACCCTCCCACCCAGTAGATGGGCATTTTCTGGATCAGCATGGCCGCACGGTCGGTATGTTGATTGGTAGCGTGCTGTTCCCGTCTCATGCGCTATTAAATCTGGCGTTTCAGCCTTACCTTAACCTGAATGAGCTTCTGCATCAGGGAATGAGCGCTACCACCCTGCTCAATCTCCTATCCCAGATGAATGCGCTCAGTTCGCAAGTTTTACTAGGACGCATTTTGCCGATTTTATTGCTGGGGGTAGTTCTGTCCATGGCATTCCTATTTTTAGGCGGCTATTTGGGCCACCGCCTGACCCGTTTTCTGCGTCTCAGGCTACTGTAGACCAGACGCCAAGCAACACCCGTTCCAAGCCTGAAGCAGAGAAGCTATAATAAGCTGGTATCCGGTTTGAGAAGGGGAGCTTTATGGCGACGGCAACCAAGACAGGCGCAACGCATCAGGAAACGGCCAATAAACTGGAAGCCCTGCGCCAACAGATGAACCGGCATCAACTGGATGCGTATCTGATTCCCTCCGTGGACGAGCATATTAACGAGTATCTGCCGGAAAATAAACAACGCCGGGCTTGGGCCAGCGGTTTTACCGGCTCTGCCGGGGACTTCCTGATTGCGACCAGCGAGGCTTGGGTGTTCGTGGATTCCCGCTATTACGAACAGGCCGATTACGAAGTGGCGCAAGATTTCATCCACATCAGCAAGCAAGGGCTGAGCGGACATCCCAGCGTCACCGAGAAACTTAAGGAGCTGGCCGCCAAGCAAGCGAACTTCCGGCTGGGCTTTGATCCGTTCACCTTAACCGTTCAGCAGGCGCAGGCATTTCAAAAAGCGTTTGAAAACACCGGCATTGAACTGATGCCCATACAGGGCAACCTGGTGGATTTGCTATGGACGGATGCCCCTTCCGCCGAACGTTCCGAAGTTTACGCGATTCCTGAACAGGTTACCGGGAAAAGCTGGCAGCAAAAGCTGACAGACGTCCAAGCCAAACTCAAGGCACTTAAATTTGATATTTTGCCTATTACCAAACTGGATCAGATTGCCTGGCTGTTTAACCTGAGAGGCCAAGACATCCCCTACAACCCTATTTTTACAGCGTATGCCATTATCACCCAAACTCAGGCCCATCTGTTCATGGATACCTCACGGGTGCGGGCCGGGGATTTGGACGCGTTCTCAGGCGGCAACGTCACATTTCACCCGTATGAGGACTATACAAAATCTTTGCCATCATTGGCCAAAGGGCAAACCGTCCTGCTGGACCCCAAGCACACCACGTTTGGAACGCTGACGCTGATTGAACAAGCCGGTGGTCAGGCCCGAGAGGCCGAGCATCCGGTGGAATTGCTGAAAGCCATTAAGAACGAAACCGAAATTCGCATGATGCAGGAGGCCAATTTAAAGGCCAGCCGAGGCAAAATTCGGGCTTGGCATTGGCAGGACCAGCAGATTGCGGCAGGTCAGCGCATCACGGAAGACAGCTTTAAAGATGCCATTGAAGCCTTTTACGCCGAGGAGGAAGGCTTTGCCGGGCTGAGTTTTAACACCATTTCCGGCGCGGGAGCCAATTCATCCATTGTGCATTACGGCACACCGGACCCGAACAAGACCCTGGAGCCGGGTGAGCTGTTCCTGATTGACTCCGGCTGCCAATTTTACGGCGGCACCACCGATGACACCCGCACCATGCTGGTGGGCCCTACCGCTACTGACTTGCAACGGCTGCGTTACACGGAAGTGCTGAAAGCCCATATCAACTGCGCCATGCAAAAGTTTCCAAAGGGTACGGACGGCGCCCGGCTAGACGGCATTACCCGCGCCACCCTGTGGCAACATGGGCTGGATTACGGGCATGGCACGGGTCATGGCGTCGGCGCCTTCCTGAATGTGCATGAAGGACCCAACGGCATTCACCGGTTAGCCACTAAACCGCTGGAGCCGGGGATGATCAACAGCATTGAGCCCGGCTTTTACCAGCCCGGCTGGGGCGGCATTCGCCTGGAGAACCTGTACCGGGTGGTGGAATACGGAGAGACTGAATCGGGGCTTCCCTGGTATGGGTTTGAAAGCCTGACCTATATTCCGTTCGACAAAAAGCTGATTGACTTTAGCGCCGTATCCGCTGAGCAACTAACGTGGCTGAAAGCTTACTATCAGGTCATTCTGGACAAAATCGGCCCGACCCTTTCCGCAGAAGAATCCGCCTGGCTTGCCGAGATTTGCCGCTTGCCGGAATAAAGCAAGGGGAGCTCTTCATTTGGGCGGCGGGGTTATTTCGCCAGCTTGCTGTGCTTCACCCCATACCAGGCATAAATGGCCAGACCGAACAGCAACCAGCCCACCAGCCGCAACCAGGCATCCACGTTCAGATACGCCATCATATACATATTGGCCCCCATCGCGATAACCGGAATCAGGGGTACCCACGGGCAGCGAAAGGTTGAGGGCACATTGACCTGCTTCCATAAAAAGAGCTGAATCATCGGCTTAGCGGCAATAATCGCGCCTACGCCCACCGGTATTAACTTTCCGATTTGTATGCCTGGAACCAAAACGGAGGTTGCCAAAAATTCCGGCATACTGACGGGAAATCCAAAGACGGAAAAAGACTTGCTAAAATCATAGGCCAGCCCAAAACACAACAAGCCAAGCCCCAATGCCAGTTTCAGAACGGTGAATACGCTCTCGGAAGGGTTTTCCTCGGTTTTATAGCGCATAATCAGCACACTGGCAGACACTACCACAAACGCGAACAAGGTGCCGATGCTTACCATATGGTGCAGATCGCTCATAGGCACCGCAGCGGCCATTACGGCCGCAATGACACCCGTCAGGATACTGGCGTTGAACGGCGTCCGGAAGCGCGGATGCACCTTGGAAAACCAGGGAAACATCAATCCATCCCGCGCCATGGCAAACCAGATGCGCGGCTGGGACATCAACAGAATCAGCACCACGGTCGTCAGGCCCACAAAGCCGCCCAGACCAATCAGCTTCTGCGCCAGCGTATTGCCCACGCTGCCAAACGCGGCGGCCAGGGGAGCCCCGGCATCAATTAGCTTATAAGGCACCATGCCGGTAATTACGGCCGATACGGCCACATACAGCAGTGTACAAACGACCAGGGAAGTGATAATGCCAATCGGCAAATCCCGTTGGGGGTTTTTAACTTCTTCCGCGGCGGTGGAAACCGCATCAAAGCCGATATAGGCGAAGAAAATCAGCGCCGCACCCTGGAAAATTCCGCCAAATCCATACGGGAAAAATGGATTCCAATTGTCCGGCTTTACCCAGGGAATGCCCGCGAAAATAACGAACAACACGACCGCCAGCTTGATAATGACCATCAGCGCGTTAAACCGGGAAGATTCCTTAATGCCCACACACAATAGAACCGTTAGCAACACGACCAATAGGGCTGCCGCCACGTTAATGGTGAGTCCTCCAATATGCAGAGCCAGCAAAAATTCCGGCACCGCCAACCCGAAGCCTTTGAGGAATTCGGATAAATAATGCGTCCACCCCACCGCTACTGTAGAAGAGCCGATGGTGTATTCTAAAATCAAATCCCAGCCGATAATCCAGGCAAATACTTCGCCTACGCTGGCATAGGCATAGGTGTAGGCAGAGCCGGAAATGGGAAGCCGGGTGGCAAATTCCGCATAGCACAAGGCCGCCAAAATACAGCCAATACCCGCAAACACGTAAGAGAGCATAATAGCCGGCCCGGCGGCATCACGGGCGGCGGTACCGGTCAACACGAAAATCCCCGCGCCGATAATGGCCCCAACGCCGATGGCGGTTAGATCAACTGCGGTCAATACCCGTTTCAAGCCGCCCTGGTGCTCTGCGGCTTCTCCCAGAATATGCTCGACCGGCTTGGTTCGAAACATGCCTTGCTTCATGCTGCCCTCTCAACTCCCGTTAAATCCCTGTCTCTCTATTTTAGCCCACTTTTGGCATCCCATACGGCAAACTCTCAGCATTGGAGGCGATAAAATAGCTTGCTGTCTGAATTAGCCATTGAATATCCAAATTTGCAAGAAACCCTCCCTAAACCGGGAGGGTTTCTTGCACTCGTTTCCAAAGAGGGTGACTAGCCTTTGGGTGGCTCTGTCATCGCTTCGGCGGAAAGGATCTCAGCCAATTTTTCCTTGGTCAGCGGATTGCCCTGTTTATCTTTAATGCCCAGTTCCACCACGGCATCGGGAACGCTCTTGCCTTCCTTGTTCACTTTTTTGGCAACCAGGGCGGCCTGCTCGTAGCCGATAATCGGGTTAAGGGCGGTTACCATCTGGGCGCTGTTTTCCAGGCGATACTGGGCAATCTCCTGGTTGGCCTGAATGCCGTCGATTAATTTTTCCGCGAATACAGGCAGGGCATTGGTCAAAATCCGTATGGATTCGGTCATTTTCAGCAGGATGGTCGGCATCATCACGTTCAACTGCAACTGGCCGTTCTGCACCGCCAAGGCAATGGCGTGATCATTCCCTTGTACGATGTAGGACAACTGATCCATCAGCTCAGGGTAAATGGGGTTCACTTTGCCCGGCATGATGGAAGAGCCCGGTTGCCAGTCAGGGATGCTGATTTCAGCCAGACCGGTGCGTGGCCCCATGGAGTACAGCTTGATATCGTGGGCGATTTTTTCCAGCTCCAGCGCCACGCTGCGTAAGGCGGCGGAATAATCGCCGAACAGCCCGAAGCTGCTGGTGGCCTGGAAGTAATCCTTGGCCATTTCCAGCGGGAAACCGGAAATGTCGGACAGGTTTTTGGTCACCACATCGCGGTATTTGGGGTGGGTGTTCAAACCGGTACCCAGGGCGGACGCGCCCAGCCCAATGCGGTGCAGACGCTTGCTGGCAAATTCCACGTTCTCAATGGCATCCGCAATGGCATTGGCATACGCCCCAAATTGCTGGCCCAGGGTCAACGGCACCGCATCCTGCATGTGGGTCCGGCCGGGAATTAAAACGTCCTTAAACTCTACGGCCTTCTTACGGAATGCGTTTTCAAAGGTTTTCAAGGATTGAACCAGCGGGCCGTGCATAGACAGGAAGGTCAGGCGCATGACAGTGGGGGTCACATCGTTGGTGGATTGCCCGTAGTTGGCATGATCGTTGGGGTGGACCTTGTATTCGCCCAGTTTACCGCCCAACAGTTCGGTGGCCCGGTTGGCCAGGACTTCATTGGCGTTCATGTGGTTGGAAGTCCCTGTACCGCCCTGGTACACATCCACCACGAACTGGTCGTTGAACTTGCCGGCAATCATCTCGTCCGCCGCTTTCATCAGCGATTCGCCAATGGCTTTGTTGTTAGCCGCATCGCTTTTATCCAGCAAGCCGAGTTCCATGTTGGTTTTGGCGGTCGCCTTCTTAATCCAGCCGAATGCGCGAATCTGCTCCGGCATCATCTGGGCCACGGTCAGGCCGGAAATGGGAAAATTCTCCTTGCCCCGCAGGGTCTGGATTCCATAATACACATCAGCCGGGACGTCCTTATAACCCAGCGAATCTTTCTCCTGACGGGTTGCTTGACTCGCCTTGGAGGCTTCAGTTGCGGTTGGCATGACGTTTTCCTCTTTCTCTTCAGGGCTGGAAACCGGTTGGCTTGCAGCCTTCGCTTTCGACATCTGAATCTAAAAATGAATCCAAAACTCAGGGAATACTGAAACTCTGCATCGGTACGGCCTCAGGCTCAACGCAATCTACATGTGAAGGGTGCACGGAGGAGCGTCCTTACGCGCTCATTCGTCCGAACCTGCCGCATAGCGCCTTTATTGTACTCAAAAAGCGATCAAAAAAGAATTTCGCTGGCAATCGTCAAGTTTGCCCCGTTTTTAGATGTGCAATCCCACCTATTCCAATTCGCTTCCCGCCTATGGTAGGATACCGCCCAACCAGAAGCCAGCCCCCAATTCATACCCTGCAAACACGCCAGCCAGCCCAGACATGCAAGAAAGGAGCGCCCCTTATGCCTTCCACGGATTCCCATATCGAGCCTGAGTATCAAGCCCTTGATGGAATGAGCGCCCGACAGTTTTTTGAGCAGGGAACCGGATACACCTATGATGATTTTATCCTGCTTCCTGGCCACATCGACTTTGCCGCCGATGAAGTCTCCCTGGAAACCCAGATTACCCGCCGCATCAAGCTGAAAACCCCGCTGGTCAGCTCCCCGATGGACACGGTGACCGAGGCGGACATGGCTATCAATATGGCCCTGCAAGGCGGTATCGGCATCATCCACTACAACAATTCCATTGAAGAGCAGCGGGACGAGGTTTCCAAGGTCAAGCGCTTCAAAAACGGCTTTATTACCAACCCGCTCACCTTAAAACCGACCCATACCATCCGGGATATTGACCGCATCAAGGAAAAATTCAATTTCTCAGGCGTACCGATTACCGAAACGGGCGAAATGGGCTCCAAACTGCTGGGTATTGTTACCAACCGGGACATTGACTTCATTCAGGACCGCGATATTCCATTGTCGGAAGTGATGACCCGTGAACTGATCGTGGCAAAAGAAGGCTGCACACTGGAGGAAGCCAACCAAATTCTAAAGGAAAGCAAGAAGGGCAAACTGCCCATCGTCAACGCCAACTTTGAGATTGTGGCATTAATCTCCAGAAACGACCTGAAAAAGAACCGGGACTTCCCCCTGGCTTCTAAAGATGCCGTGGATAAGCGCCTGTTGGCCGGGGCTGCCATCGGCACCCGCCCCGAAGACCGGGAACGGTTGGCTGCGCTGGTGGAAGCCGGGCTGGATTTGGTGGTTCTGGATTCCTCTCAAGGCGATTCCGTATATCAGCTCCGCATGATCGAATTCATTAAAAATACGTATGACCATCTGGAAGTCATCGGCGGCAATATTGTAACCGCCAACCAGGCCCGCAACCTGATTCAAGCCGGAGTAGACGGTCTTAGAATCGGGATGGGCGTCGGTTCCATCTGTACCACCCAGGAAGTCATGGCGTGTGGTCGCCCTCAGGCAACCGCCGTGTATAAAACCGCCCTGTACGCCAAGGAATTCGGTGTTCCCGTGGTAGCGGATGGCGGTATTTCCACCATCGGGCACATCATCAAGGCGATTTCCCTGGGCGCATCCACGGTCATGATGGGCTCCATGTTGGCCGGAACCGAGGAGGCACCGGGCGAATACTTCTATCAGGACGGTATCCGTTTAAAGAAATACCGGGGCATGGGCTCGCTGGAAGCTATGAAAAAAGGCAGCGCCAAGCGCTACTTTAGTGAAGGCGATAAAATCCGGGTGGCTCAAGGCGTATCCGGCGCGGTGGTGGACAAGGGTTCCATTCAGCGATTCCTGCCATACTTAGTGCAAGGCATTAAGCACGGCTTGCAGGACATCGGCGCCCGCAGCGTGAAAGATCTGCATCAGAAACTCTACACCGGCCAGCTCGGCTTTGAACTGCGCACCCATGCGGCCCAGGTGGAAGGCGGCGTCCATAACCTGCACAGCTATGAAAAAACGTTCGTTTAAGCGTCGTCTTTAGGCGACTACTTGCCGACAACCTTGGTGGCCACTTTCGCGGCCGCCTCCGCAGCTTTGCCGAAACCGAACAGATAGCGTAACCCCAACACGCCCAACACTGCGGCAAAGGCTATACCGGCCCATTTCATGAAGGTATTTATCTTATGTCCGGTTTCATGGCTGCCCAGGCCGGACTCTCCCTTGGTCAGAGCCAGCTTGTCGCCGCCGGGCGGCTCCCCTTCAGTAACCGGGGCCAATAATTTTTTGATGTATAAATCCGCCCCGTCCCCTGCATAGGCTGGGTCAGAATACAACATATTCTGCTGGCCGTGACCAGCGCCAAAATGAACGCCACCTGACATATGCGTTTCGCCCCCATTTGTGTCGCTGGATATGCCCAACGAGCATGCCCAGCCCTATCCGTTCAGATGAACCAAGTGCATGAAACCCAACTTAGGCATTCTTGTGCCATGCTGCCTGTCTGGCTCAGGGGCGGTTAACCCCAATGAAAAATCTTCACCGGCTTTAGCCTGTGGCTGACCAGTTGGACCACACCAATGGGCCGCCCCTGATAAACGGCCATGTAGAGCGCATTGGGCTTCAATTTAACCGCGACACCGCCTGCAGAGGTATCCGCATAAGTATCTAAAGTTGGCTGGACTTTCATTCCGTTGGTCAACAAGCGGGCCTCATCCGGATTGGTGAGATCCAGGACCGGCATGGATAAGAACTGAACCGGATCCAGCAAATACTGCTGAGGATTTTCGCTTTCTTTCAGGGTATCCAGCCCAACGCTCTGCTGAAGGCCAAAACACCCGTGGGAAGTTCGTACCAACGCAGACATATAAGCGCCACATCCCAGGGTATCGCCAATATCCCGCGCCAGAGAGCGAATATAGGTGCCGGAACTGCAATGCACATCCAGCGTCAGCACCGGATGGGCCGGATTTTCCAGATTCACGGAAACCAAGGTCAATTCATGGATCGTGGTTTCACGGGTGGGCAAGTCAGCGGTCTTTCCCTGCCGGGCCAGTTCATACAGCTTTTTGCCGCCCACATGCACCGCTGAATAAAGCGGCACCTGCTGCACAATCGTGCCCGTAAATTGCGGCAGCACCGCTGCAAGTTTTTCCGGGGACACATCCAGGCCGGTACAATCCATCCGGGACAGTTCCTCGCCTTCGCTATCCAGCGTCGTGGTGGTACGCCCCAAGGTGACTTCGGCCCGATACCGTTTATCATCGGGGAAATATTCAATGAGTCGGGTGGCCTGCCCGAGACAGACCGGCAAAACGCCTTCCGCCAGGGGATCCAGCGTTCCAAGGTGACCGATTTTCTTAAGCCCGTATATCTTTCTCAGGCGAGCGACAACGTCATGGCTGGTAATGCCTTTGGGTTTATAAACATTGAGTGCGGCAAACATAGGAATTCCAAGGGGTTGCGGGGAAGCGTGAGAGGAAACTTGACACCCAAAAACGGTGGGAGAATAATTCTAGTATCAACATAGACTTTTTCCACCCTTCGGGTCAAATCGTTCACGGAACCAGCAGGCCAACAGGAAAAAGCGGTCTGTGTGTGGTAATGTACTGCAATGCGGGTGTAGCTCAGTTGGTAGAGCGCCGGCTTCCCAAGCCTGAGGTCGCGAGTTCGAGCCTCGTCGCCCGCTAACTTTTTCTTCTGTAGTATCTTGCAACCCGCTTAAGCGCCTGAACTACACCGATTTTAACAGTGCCGATTTTAACAGTATGGTTGCAACCGTAGGTTCTGTATTCAAACCCTTTTGCCGTTACAGACTGTAAGGTTATGATTGGCAGGAGGATTGGGAATAATGATCTTTAAGATGTATAGATGCCTACTTGTAGGTATGGTGCTATTTTTAGCTGGCTGTACTCAAGTTCAGACCGGCAAATCGGACGAGCCAAAGATAACGTTCGAGAAACCAACCCCAGTTAACCAGAAAACAGTTCATCGGGAACCAGGTAGCACAGGTAGTCAGGAAGCTGGAAAGCGTTCAAAAGCTCCACCTGTAATTGGCAACTTGAAACCGCTTGGAAGAGATTACGGGTGTTGGCTGGTACGTCCCGAAACACCGCTTGAAGGACCGGCAATTTTTTATGTGGCTTTATCCCCAAACGATATTCGAATGAATATCAACGGAAATGAGCGCCAATTAACACCCATCACAGGGCCGGGTAAAACTACAAAATATAGAATCAACAATTTCACCGTTTCAGTAGAATGGGGGCCCACGCAATACCATGAGAGTGCTTGTGGAACGTGGGAAACCTTTCCGAATGCAAAGATAACTGTCAGTGATGGAAAATCCACAACCTCAGTACCGGCTCAAGGGCAGTGTGGTTGTGGATAATAAACCTTGCTTAGGCTAATTATAGGCGCTCCTATCCCTTGCTCGAAGTCGCTGGCTCGAGCGTTTTCGGCCGCCCATACCAGATTTGCCAAATTCTATTTCCACAGGTGGAAATAGAATTCTTGTATTGAAGAGGGCAAGGTCCGGCAGGAAAGATCTGGACAAGAGGGCTGTCTATTAGGAACTCGAGCTATTTAACACAGCCGAAAGAGTCAGAAAGAATAGCTGAGTTACGTATGGAAGCGTATCATTCGTAGCGATAGAATATCACTTATCGGCATGACGCATGACTGGTGGAAATAGCCAAGGCAGGCCTGTCTCTCGCCTATTCATCGTATTTATTTCCGCCAGCAGACTACCGATAGCGCTTTGAAAGATTTCAGCGAAAAACATTAGGGGGAAATTACTCACTTTCAAGTCCTTTCGGGCATGCCGAAAGGACTTTTTCCTGTTTCAGTCCATCAAAAGCAATCAGGCTCAGCTATTACTCGATCGTCTAGGTACAAATAGCTGAGTCAGGCAAGTGAAACTCAACGGTTTAAGCTCTAGAATAACAGCCATGCTAACGCTTCATTAAGTTCCATTCTCCTAGCCCTTTGCAGAGTGCGCTGAAGCTGAACACTTCAGTCGAAGGCGCAATTTGTCAGGGAACTACAACATTCTGCCCCTTCCAATCATAAAGTTGGAAGGGCTTTTTATTGTTCATGCTGCGGCCATACATAAGCTGTTAAATCGCTTCAGGCAAGCCTGCGCAATTCAATCGAACCCAAGAGTCGCGACTATTAAAGTTTTATCGGCCTTTTCCGATAATTTAATGAAATCCTCACTACTGGAGTTTTTACATGCGGTGGATAGCCAATCGAGGCTTTACCCTTGCGGAACTTCTGATTTGTCTGGCGATTTTAGGCGTCCCCAAACTGGTCACCGCCCAGCAAAGAACGACGTATAATGCGAACGGCAAGGAGGCGGTAGCAGCCCTGGCCAATGCCTACCAGCTTTATCAGGTTGGTGGAAACATAATCAGCGATTCCACCAAGGGCTCCGCATTCACGCCCTATATTAATTACGTCAAAATCGATACCAGCGCCTCATTTGATGATGTACAGGGTTATACCGGCGGTATGGCCTGCAGCGCGGCACAGCCCTGCCTAAGACTCCATGGAGGCGGGATGCTCATGGTGCCGGATGTCTCGTATGGCGGCAACAGTTCCACCAATCTGGTTGAGTTTTTCTTCGATCCGGACGGCAGGGTTACTAGCGGCGTTCAAACCGCCAGTGGACCCGGCAAAAGCATCAGGCTGTTTTTATACTATAACGGAAGGGTTACGTCTTGGGGAAACACGGTTCCTGGCAGTGAAAGCAGCGCCTGGCTTTGGGATCCATGCCCATCCTGCGATCCGCCCTGGTTTAGTTGGTAGCCTGGCATTCTGGCATTCCGTACCGCAGCATCAATTATTCTTCTGGGAATAGCGGTTCTACTATTGCCGAAATCGCGGATTCTGAAAGAGAAGCAGGCCACTGTAACGACCGGAGACGTTGCTTGCGATCCAACAATATGGCTGGTAGGATTAGCTTTTCTAATTTACTTAGGAGTTTCTATGATGGTCTCAGATACCGTAAGCCGCGATACCGTGGTATCCATGAACTACACCCTGACCGATAATGCAGGCAATATCCTGGATGCCTCCCAGGGTGAGCCGCTGGAATACCTGCAAGGCCATCAAAACATCATTCCCGGCCTGGAAAAAGAGCTGGAAGGTTTGAAACCCGGCGAACGCAAAAAAGTGACCGTTCAGCCGGAAGAAGGCTACGGCCGTCACAATCCCGAACTGATTTTCTCCCTGCCCCTGGAGCAATTCGGTGGCCAGGCGCCGCAAACCGGTATGGTGGTTCAACTGCAATCCCCGGAAGGCGCTATGATGGCGACCATCGTGAAGGTGGAAAACCAACAGGTCACCTTGGATGCCAACCATCCTTTGGCCGGGCAGGTATTGAACTTCGATGTGGAAATCGTTGGAATTCGCTCCGCGTCCACCGAAGAGCTGAGCCATGGCCATCCCCACGGCCCGGACGGTCATCACCACTAAGGTGAACCGGACGGCTGCTGAATCCGCCGCAGGTCTGCGGGGGTTATAAAGTCGGCAAGCGTAAAGATTCGATCGGACAAGACCGGCCCTGTTGGAACAAACGGGGGATAGGTGTTTAACACCGAAACCCTTCCCAGTACCACATAGAACCTGTCTGAGTAAATCACTTTCCAATCGCCGCTTTGAATCAGCCCACCCAAATTAGGAAGACTCGTTTCAAGCAGGATAAACTCGGTTTTATCCTGCTTGACTTTATTAATCGCTTTAAAAGCCCGAAACGGGTCTTCTTTATCGTAAAACGCGTCATTCCGTAAAAACTCGTCTTGGGAGTACACTTCCTCGTAGCGGCCATCCATAGACACTTTAAATTGGGGATACAGGTGCCAGTAGATGAATTCTCCAAAGCCGAACCGTACGGACAAGTTCCCCTGATAGGGCGACTGCTTCAGGTAGTTCAGGGCGCCTAGCGGATATCGGATGGGAATATGAGGATCTTGCGTCAATTCATCCCCCACCGGCACCCGAAATAAGTTGATGGTGGTTTGCAAGTAAACAGCCCCCGCAACGCTCACCAGCAAAATCAGCAACGGCAGCGTATTTTTGAACGCGGAAACCTGTTTACGCCCAAACTGGATAACGAATGCAGGCAGAACCACCTTAGCCAGTTCCGACGACAACAGCAGAGGCGCATAAGCCACCAATCCCCAGGCTAAAAACGGCTGAAATCGCACCCCTTTAACGGTCATCAGGGCCAGCCATACCACGACCAGACTTGGCGTTATCAGCAGGGAACCCTTTCGAACATCGGCCTGTTTCAGGAGCAATCCCCGCAGCAATGGGAGTGTTAATGCTGCCACAACCAATAATTGCCCCGGCAGGAAATACCAGAGCCCAAACCGCATGGCGCTCCACTCCCCGATATGGGAGCGATCCAGCGTCCAGGCATGAAACAGGAACGATATGTAACTTGGACCGTATGGGTTCAACACGCCCGGCAACAGGAACGTGGCAAGCGCCAGGGCGCCGTAAACCCACCCGGCCCTAAGCGAACGATGGCGAATGGCCTCCCCGATTGCATAGCAGCCCAATAGCAGCACACCCATAATAAAGCCGCCATGCAGATTACCCCATATCAGCCCAATCAAGGGCAGAACCAGCAGAACGTTTCGAGACCGACGCCCCAGTCTGACCTGCTCCAGCAGGTAAATAAACAGGGCAAAGAATAAGAAGGTGAAGATATGCGAGCGTACCGTGGCATAAAGCCCCACACTGTAAGCACCCACCGTTAAAATCAGGCCGTACAGGGTATACATGGGCGACACCTGGTACACCTTACGGTGCAAGCGGAACAGCAGCCCGAAAATACCCAGCATCATGCCGTATTTAAACGCCAGGAAGCCGGGCTCCCCAAGCCGGGTCAGCAATTGATAAAACACAAGCCCGGTGAGCCATTCATGATCCACCCAGCGGGCATGAGAGGCCGTATAGGAAAAGATATCGTGGTAAGGGAACCTGCCGCCCTGAAAATAGAGCGCCCCCATCGACAGCCGCCCCCACAAGTCAGGATCGGCAAAATGGCCGGTCGCCACGTATAAAATCGCCATCAGCCATGCCGCCAACAAATAGCCGGTGTTTTTAAGGCCCAAACTCACTTTCATACTTTCTATTGTACGAGAGGTCGCAATGTGGAGGAATATCCTTGCCAAACACCCTGAGTGATGTATATAATCTTTCTCCCACGAAATCAGGCTGATTGGAGTATAAAGCCCAAACTTCGCAAATTCTTAAGAATTGGGCCTGAACCTCTCAAAATCCTGAACGTCATATGCTATAGTGCATGAGTGCGTACCTTGACAACAAGAACCTGATGACCAAACGCTTGTAAAACTGCGCTTTGAGTGGCCTTGGCAGGATGCTGAACATTCAAACCCCAGTTTTATGGGGCCGATTTGGATTTGACAGGGCGAATACGGAAGCAAACTGCGAGTCGGGGTGCTGTTCCCCGTAAAAACAAGCAAAATGATAAATGCCAACAACGAAACCGTTGCTGACAACGTGATCCGCGTGAACTTCGGTTCCCGCGCCCGCGCCGCTGCCTAGTTCTATTTAACTAGACACCGCGCTTGATCGCGCCTCATCATGGCCAGCATGCCGTTGTGATGGGGCCCTCATGCATGCTAGCGGAAACCTGATGATCATAGGGTGAATGCGAATCTTCTGATCAAGCCCGGCGGGGTTAAACGCTTGGATCAGTTTTTAGCCGACGGGAAGTGGCTGGGCTGATTGACGATAATTCTTCCCTACGCTCGTAGATGTTTGCCGGCGTACGTTCTGGACGAGAGTTCGAATCTCTCCGGCTCCACCAAATTTATTAAAAGCCTCTCTATAGTTTCATAGAGAGGCTTTTTGCATTTCAGATTTCTCATTTATTCCCGGAAAAGCTTATTGCTAAGCAAAGCGCCTTTCTGAATTTTGCCGTTGATCAGAACCTGAGAAGTAATCTTACCTGCTTGAGTAAAACAAAACTATACATAAGGCCTGTTAGTAGCACTCCAGGTAGAAAAACTAGGGCCAGAGGATGAAAACTGGCTGAAATCCCCTTGGGTTTAGAAAAGGCACAAACTCTAATAAGGTCAATCAGTAGGGTTATCCCGCCGAGTAATTTGATGCCTATCTGAGCAATTAGATAGGCTAACGCTAAACCAGGTATTGCGATGACAGAAAGAGCCATACCATGCCCTTGAGGGTATTGAGCGTGCTGCCCAGCAGTCAGCATGAAAAAGAAAGTGACTACTGAAACAGTATTCAATAAAAGAAAAAGGGCAAAAGGGAATAGAGAGAATGGAGCAACCACTCTAAGAAAATTGAACCAATAGCTAAACTGCTTGAAAGGGTTAAGGTTGCTGATAATTCCTTGCCCTCTCTCCTCCGCCAAGATGCATTGATAATGCCAATCAAGACTAGCCCTGCAATAGATAACCACCAGCCAAATGACATTTTGAATGGATGTGAGGGCACCTTCATCAAATTACCGATAAGTTCCATAAACCCACCAATAAATACCCAATATAGTTCCAAATAAAGTATCAATACTAGAGATGCTATATAAGCACGATCTTCCAAGTTTTTTGTGGACTCCCCTCGATCTGTGTAATCAAGCGTCTCTTCCATTGTGTTTCGACCGCAGTGAGGACAAATTTCTGTACCAAGCGCGATCACTTTCTTGCAAATTGGACAATCAATTCTCATAAGAGCAGACCGGTTACTTGTAACTCAATAGACAAGTCGGCAATTCCTAAACCCACTTTAGGTTTTCTGATATTAAATCGTGCATTTGGCAGAGACTTGGAAAGAGTATATAGTTATGCCCACAGACCCACAAAGCTTATCAATAAAAACCTCCCCATAACATACAGATGAAGCTATTTTCGTTGTTTTGTATACTGTCTTTGGTATTGCCAAACTTATCGAGGCAATCTCATCAGTGGGCACAAACAGCATAGAGCATCCAATCGTTTTCAACTAAAATACTAATGTTTGTGTGGAGAATTGGAAGATGAGTCAACAAAACGAAACGGCAACGGAAACAAAAGACCGGGAGATTGTAAGTAGCCGAATCATCAATGCTCCACAGGAGAAAGTGTTTGAAGCGTTTCGCAATCCGGACATTCTGGCCCGTTGGTGGGGCCCGGAAGGCTTTAGCAACACGTTCCAGACATTCGATTTTCAGCCCGGCGGCACCTGGGAGTTTATTATGCATGGGCCGGATGGCACCACCTACCCGAACAAAAGTGTGTTCGCAGAAATAGTGGAGCCGGAACGAGTGGTATTTGATCACATCGTCCCACCGATATTCCGGATGACCATTACGTTTGAAAAGGTGGGGCAAGGCGACAAAACTCGATTCGGGTTCCGCATGTTGTTTGAATCAGCGGCTCTTTGCGAACAATTAAAAACGATTTGCGCACCGGCAAATGAGCAGAACTTTGACCGTCTGGAGACGGTGTTAGCCAGTCTTTAAATGCCCCGTTCGCTTTCTGGCGGAATTTCAGGCCGATTTGAACGGTCGCCGGAAGCTCAGCAGGACTATACGGCGTTCGCGTTTCCCAAAAAAGCACCTTGAGTATAATGAGTGAATGCCAAATAAAGAATGGGAAAATATGCTTGCAGGTCAGCCGTATCGGAGTGTCGATGCGGGACTTGTGACGCTGCGTCATCGGGCCCGGCGGTTGCTGGCCCAGTACCGGGATACCGACCCTGCCGATGCCAATAAACGCTATACGCTTCTACAGGAACTCTTCGGGAAGATCGGCCAAGCGGTTGAGATTGAGCCACCTTTCTTTTGCGATTACGGGAGCAATATTTATCTCGGTGAAAATTTTTACGCCAATTTCAACTGTGTAATTCTGGATCCTGCAGAAGTCAGAATCGGCAGCAATGTATTTCTTGCACCCGGCGTTCACATCTATACCGCTTACCATCCCCTCAACCCGACAGAGCGAAATAGCGGATATGAGTCGGCCGCGCCGGTCTGGATCGGGGATAATGTATGGATTGGCGGAGGCGCGATTATTCAGCCCGGAGTCCGTATCGGAGAGAACACAACGATTGGCGCCGGCAGTGTGGTTACAAAAGACATTCCAGCTAACGTTGTTGCGGCTGGTGTCCCCTGCCGCGTCCTGCGAGCGTTATCTTAAGAAACACTTCCCGGCCCAATCGCCATATCCTTACCATTTAAAGCCTTGTAGCATTCCCGATTAGTTTTTTTGCATTTATATTGCACATAATTGACATCACCGTTGCATCCGCCTCTGGTCTTATAAATGCAGACAGAACCAGAGGATAAACTACCGTGGAAGATGAAACCAATAGCCTTTATCACAAGCTACTGCTTACTCTGTTTACTGTTGCAAGCCTGACCATTTTGATTGCAGGATCTACTTATGGGGAAGTTCGCGCACTTGCAGCAAGCGCCGCCACATGTCAAACATCCGGCTGTGCAAGATCCACCTTTTTTGGAACCGGCTTATTAATTCTGGTTTCGCCGATTCTGGTATGTCTGTATCTTGGCTTGCAATATGCCCTACTCCAGGCCGGTTTCCATCATATTAAGCACAGCATACGACCCAGAGGACTGCTGTTTCTGACCTTATTTCCTTTTCTTGGAACCAGCCTGCTATTTCCCTACTTCACCCATTTAATTTATGAGCCAGGCTACCAGACAGAGTTCCGATTTTTAGCCTATACACTGCTTAAGGCCGGAATGCTTTTTATAAACACCATACTTCTACCCGGTCTCTTACCAATTTGTTTTCGATTAAATCTGCTCAATACGTTAAAGGTCTGTGCGATACCGTTGCTTTTATTCGGCTTATTGGCGAACAGTTATTTTTCAGATGCAAAACCTCATTTCAATTACTTCCATGAAAAGAGAACCTACCAGCGCATGAACGATTATCTTCAGAATTTCCCGACTTATGCTATCACTCAGCACAAATGAAGAAGAACTATCTATCAACCGCAGCTTGAATGCTTCAGCGGTTTAACCTCAACCCCAATCAGGCATTGAGGCTATGCCAATCGGAAATCTCCCGATTATCTGCATTTCCGCTGGTGGATGATGATAGAGTTCCCATCCGGGTCACCGATAACGGCTAAATGGCAACCGGGGGTTTCAAACGGCTCCTTGAAAACAGGCACTTGCTCGTCGCGAATTTGCTGCACAGCCTGCTCCAAATCATCGACTTCAAACGCGACGGACGGGCCGCTGCTGTTGGGAGCCCAATCCTCGAACGCGCCAATAAAAAAGGCGGCCCCGTTTACGTCATATTCCACCCAGGCCCCATCTTCCGATACCATACTGGGGGTTAAGCCCAACACCGACTCGTAAAATTTACGGGAGCGCTCAACATTCTTAACCGGATAACCTGTAAAGGCGATTTCACGAATACGAATGGCTGTTTTTTGCATGCCTCAACCCTCATCAATGAATCTGCATGCACACTATTATGCCCCGAACGCGGTAAAAAATCTTCAGAGCCATTTTCACGATTTTTTTGTTTTGTTGTTCAGTCTTGTGTTTTCCGCATGGGAATCGATCGTGATGGCATCGGTCAGGGTACTTTCCACCGGTTCGTTTGCCACGCCCTTATTGGCCAGCACCTGTTTGGCCAGCGTTTTCATTTTGCCGTAATCAACCATATTCGTATAGTCAGTCCCATGCAATGCGGAACCCAACGCAACCAGATTGGAATTCGTCATGACGCTGCCCGGCTCCCCGCTGCCGCTCACCTTGCTAATGCTGTTCGCAAAGGGAAGTACCCTCCCATCCGGCATAATAAATTGATCCAGGGAATTCAGGTAACTTTTCGCGATGTTGTAAACATCCGCACTTAACGGCAAAACCTCGGCCCTGGCCTGAGCATCCATATTGGAGGGCGGGTTTTCAAGCAGTGCCTGCAGCGCTTGGCTGTATTGAGACACATCCTGCAGCGCGTCTCCGTTGTTGTAAATGTTTCCATCCTGATCGAGACCCGGAACGTCATCCAGCTCACCTTCCGCGCCACCCAGGTAATAAGACAGCATGGCCATTTTCTCGTAATAAGTCTTCAACTCCGGGACGGTTTCTTCGGCAGCCAGTTGTTCCAGCTTGTTTGCCAGCATAAATGAGCCCAATACGTTCATACGACCGCCATCAATACTGCTGACATTGGTTGCTACGCCCTGGGAGCCGTCCACAAGATTTAAAACCGGCTGGCCGGTCGTCGAATCGGACACCAAAGCATAGTAACCGCCCCCTTTTAAGGAAACCACCGGATTGGCGTTGCTTGCCCCGGATTGGTTTATTGTTTGGTCCTGATTTGGGGCCAACAGGTTAAGGGTACCGCCCTGGCTCAATGGCTGAGAAGCCCCTTGCAACAATCCGGACGTTGAGCCACCCAGCAAATTCAGGCTCACAATACCCACCACCGCAACCAGACCCAGCAGAACGGAGTATTCCACAATACTGACACCACGACGCACCGCCCGGCAAGAAGCCTTTGAAGGGGTTAAGGCAGGTAAGGCCTGTACCATAGCAAACATGTCCTCATGTAATTCGTATCTTGTTGCATTGTGCCAGCGTGTAAAAACGGCACGTTCAATTCATTCAACACATTGGATTCCTGAGTCTTTTGCTTTGCCATTCAGGCAGATACCCCCAGAATCGGCGTGGGTGATAGCGGATGCAGCATGATCCAGCAGGGTGATCGGCTTAATGTCGCCAGCGGAGGAAGCCCATTGGGCATTATCCATAGCGACCGTTATCATCACAATTTCAGACGCCAGCCCCTGAACAACACTCTTAATCTGCGGATCATCCATAGCTCCCTGATTCTGTGCCTTCTGGTAAGCCTCAATAAACGCTCCTGTTTCCTTATAAGGCTTTAAGGACATATTCAGCGGATCTCTAGGCATTTCACCATAATCCATGCTTTCAAATCCCAAACCATTTTCCAGCTTTTCAATCGAAATATGTTTACCCTCAAAGGTAACCGTAGTGCGATCAAATTCATCGTTATTTCTTGAATT
Source organism: Vampirovibrio sp. (assembly GCA_021323475.1). GTDB lineage: Bacteria > Cyanobacteriota > Vampirovibrionia > Vampirovibrionales > Vampirovibrionaceae > Vampirovibrio. The sequence goes on along the minus strand of JAJQJM010000111.1, from coordinate 1,732 downwards.
AGAGGCTGCCTGCTCCATGAGTCCCATGATCGCTCCCAGCCGGTGCCCTTGATTAGCAAGGGCAATCAGGCTGCCGGCTTGTGTCGCAGTAATATCACCGCCCGCTTGCAACTGTTCGGCAATACTACGAATCCGGTCCGCCAGGGTGGCTGTGGCGCCATTCGCGCCGGCAGTTCGCAGCACCTCATTCAAAGGCTTGCTTTCCGTTTGAATCAGAATGCGGCTTCCTTTCGCGGTGATAAGATGAAGCTGATTCGGCACCGGGACGGCTGAAACATTGCCTGCACCCTGAGGCTGAGCGACTGGCGCCGGGCTCTGGACAATCGAAATTGTCGGTTTCCGAGCAGGCAGAAGCGTATTGAACGAGAGCTTCAGATTGTTACCCATCAGAACCAAAGCAGGAACCGTGATCAGTACAATCAAAGCACCTATTATTGAATATTCAGACAAGCCTTGTCCCAGACATCTGCTCAATTGACAAAAGCCTCGAAATTATCTTTCCTTTGGCTTATTTCGACCAAACGGATGCAGAACTGATAATTTATAACTAAAATTTTACAAATGCGTCACATAGCGTTTAAAAATAGTAATTTATGTTCACTCCGTCTTCCTGACTGATTGGTTGGTGTATTTTCCGGCTGAAAACAGAAGCCCCAAAACACTGCATTCAACAACGCTTACAAATTCTCGCATGTGTCGATGGACTCACTGATTTAAAAAGCGGGTTCAGGAAGCATCCTGAACCCGCTTTGAAATGATTTTTAAGATCTTAGCGCATGACTATCATTGATCAGAAGAGGTATTATCCGGCTTCTCTTGTGTCATGACATCACCGCCTGCTATATTTCGGGCAACGGTGCCATTCCCGTTCCCTGGGTGCTTGCCTTCCGTGACGTTCCCCAAGTAACTGGGCAAGGACACGCCGGCCATTTCCGCGACTTCATGCAGGGGCGGCAAGGTTTTAATCAGACTGGATACGAAATTCGCCGTGGACGAATCCCCCTTGCCGTTCCCGTTGGCGGCGCCGGAATCCCAAACGGTAATTTTGTCGATTTTAATATTTTTGATGGCTTCCACCTGGGTTTTCACAATTTCCTCGATTTTTTCGATCATCAAAAGCGTCGCCGCAGCCTTGGCATCACCATTGCAGCTTTGTACCAAAGAAGCATACCCGCTGGCCTTGCTTTCCAGCACCTGACGAAGGCCCTTCGCTTCCGCCTCATACTTCAGCAATATCGCATCCGCCTCACCCTTGGCTTCCCGACGAACGCGCTCGGCTTCCGCTTCGGCAGCAATCTCGACTTTGCGCTTCTCGGCTTCCTGGCGAACAATGTCCTGGGCGTTCAAGCGTTGTTCTTCCGCTTTATATTGCGCTTTTTGAATTTCCGCTTCGGCCTCCCGCTTGGCCACTTCGCCCTGCTGCAACGCCTGGGCCTGCTTCACCGCCAACATCGCATTGGATTCCACAATATTGGCCTGCGATAAGTTCTCACCCTTCACAGCCTCGGCTTCTTGCTGCTGCACGTAAACCCGTCGATCGGCTTCGGCCCGCTTCTTGCCTTTCTCGGATTCGGCGGTGTTCTCGGCCACTTTAATCTCTTTATCGCGAACAGCGGTGGTTTCCCCGATGACGGCTTCGGCTTCCTGCTGCTGAATAAAAATACGCTGGTTGGCCTCGGCTTGCTTTTTACCTTTTTCGGCTTCAGCCAGGTTTTCTGCAACCCGAACCTCA
>JAJQJM010000008.1 GCA_021323475.1 Vampirovibrio sp. | reverse complement strand
TGTATAAAATAGACCTTCGTCAGCCGATTTCCGCTAATGGGTTTTAATATAATGGATGCCTGCGCCAATACCTGCGCCAACGGCAGCGGCAGGCAGTAATGCGGCAGCACTGGTAGCCGCGGCGGCTCCCAGTCCAATCAAGGCTCCCTTGCCGGTGCGTCGTACCAGGGGATGACGTTTGAAGTAGTAGCTGTCATCCATGGCGCTGGCGCCAACGCCGACTCCGGCCCCAATCAGACCGCCCTTCAACAGGTTGCGCTCCGTCAATGCAGCCATGCCTACCCCGGCTCCCGCACCCACCACACCTTTGCGGATAGTAGGGCTATGCCATAAATCCCGGACGCCGTCCTCGATTTTATCGACAATAGTGCGCCTTTCTGGCGCATCCCGACGGTCATACCCGTACAACGTCGGTTGATCATCATAAGAAGCCTGATAGTTGTTATACGCGGGTTGTTGATAATAGTCTCCCTGAGATATCGGGCGAATCGTAGGAGTCAGGCGCGGGGTATAGGTTTGACCGCTCGTTCCGTACACCCGATCGTAATACCCTCCATCGGCCAGGCAGGGTTGAACCCACACTGTGCTACCAGCCAGCAAAACCATGGTGGCGATTGCGGTTTTCACTTTCATCCCGGTCTTCATAGTCAATGCCTCAAATATTGATGCCTCAGTGTTCTCAGTGAACAAACTCTCTATCGCGTAAACGCAGGCATCATTATGGCACAGGTGACTATAGGCGTCCATTCATCCGTCGCGCTAGTGTTACGGCCCGTAAACTTTCGCAAGAGTTCACAAATCCTCAAACCGCATCCGCAAATCATCTCGATCAATACTTTATCAATTTCCATACTCAGCAACCGTCATTCCCACTCAGACGAGAGTTCAGGAAATAGGCCCACATGAAGATGGAAATAGTCATTTCTCTTTTTAAAGCGCGTACACCTGGATTCCCCTGTGCGAGAGAATAACGGACATAGAAAACCCTGAAAAAAGTCTATAATATGCCGGAAGCATGCAAAGGAGTCATTCCCGTTTTTTATTTAATTGTTAATAATTTTTGAGGTTAATTAATTCCATTACCAGCCAATTTAAAATTAAGGATTTGCTGTGTCGTCTATTTTATAGATAATACATCTAACATCTTCTTTTCTTGACCGTTGATACAGGGGAACAGCGATGACCAAAGCAGCTGGAGAGGGTCGTACGGAGATCCAGACAAAGTGGGCAAGTATTGATGTGGCCGGCAGCCCAATGCAATGCTACCTGGCGAAACCGGTTCAGGAAGGGCCTTGGCCTGCCGTTATCGTGCTCATGGAAATCTTCGGCGTCAACAACCATATCCGTAGTGTAACCGAACGAATTGCCGCCGAAGGCTACGTGGCCATTGCGCCCAATTATTACCATCGCACCACCGATAATCTGGAACTGGGCTATACCGATCGGGATGTGGTGATAGGCCGCAAGCACAAGGATGCCACCACACGGGAAAGGCTTCTGGTCGATATCAGGGCGGTCATACAATTTCTGCAGGAATGCAAGGATGTGTCTCCCAAGGATGCTATGGGCTGCCTTGGTTTTTGCTTCGGCGGCCATGTGGCGTTTATTGCCGCAGGCATGAAAGAAATCAAGGCCGTAGCCGCATTTTATCCGGGAGGTGTGGCCAATATGTCCCCTGGTGGGGGCGAGCCCACCATCAGCCATGCAGGGGAAATCCAGGGAGATCTGCTATGTCTGTTCGGCGAAGAGGATCCGTTAATTTCGCATCAGGATACGGTGATTATTGAACAGGCGCTTAAGGATGCCGGCGTTAAACATGAAATCATCCGATACTCGAACACCGGGCATGGATTTTTCTGCGATCAACGGGAAGACTTTGATCCCTCCGCCGCGGAAGACGCTTGGCACCGGGTTAAAGTCCTGTTTTCCAAAACCATTGTTCCGCAAAAGGTAAGCACTTAATTCACAACCGGCTTTCCTTCCAACGAAAGTCCCTACCCGATTTAGAACGCAATCGGCCGAGCAGGCGCTTTCGCATTCCTACCCCTGGAACGATTTGAGTTTTTCCAGTTCATGCACCGGGATGGTGCGAATGGTATGGATGGGTTTACGGGTGAGCGTTTGAAGTTCAGGCACACACAGCCAATCCGCGAAAATTGCCTGGGCGCGCTTCAATATGCGCTGGGTTTCAGCCATGCTTTCATGCCGGGCCTGAATGGGCCGAATATAGATATCCTCGCCTCGCAGGGCCTTAATAACCGCTTCGGCTTGCTGCAAAATAATGGTACTGGTGGAAAATACCGCCACCAATGCGCCTTCGGGCAATTGCCGAATCAAATCCAATTCCTGACGAACGGCGCCCACATCAATCACCGTGATTTTCTCGGCCATTTGGGCATCCGTGCTTTCCCCATTCCAAACGGATCGCAGCGTATCCTTTAGCGCCTGATAATGGTATCTGCTCACCACAAAATGACTGCTTTGGTCCGTGGACCCATTCAGTTGACTTAATAATGCCTGCTGGACGGGACGACTGAGCGCCTGCTGCAACTCGGCCTGAAACACCGGCAGAATGTCCGGGTGAATATCCACAAAGATTAACGGCTGACGGACCTGGGCTTTTAAATTCTGACGGGCCTTTTCAAGCGCCGCCATTGCGTTCTCCCAACTTATCCCTTTCTGCTGAGCCTGTTGCACAAAAAATTCGGCCAACTGATCCAAATCGACGGTTTGTCCCTTTCGGGCAAACAGGCTCTGATGGCCGTCCTGATCGGTTGTGGCGACCCGAACCCCGCTACCATGACGGATAATAATAAGATTCCCTTTTTCCAGTTCTTTATAGGCGCTTAAACAGGTGTTATGGTGAATTCCCAGTTTTTGAGACAAGGCACGGATGCTGGGCAGCTTGGCCCCCGGCTTCAGGAGGCCGGAGGCAATCTGCATGGAGATTTGAGTGACTAATTGTTCATGAATGGAAATACTGGTGTTTTTCTGAATTGAGATTTCCATAAGCATTCCTTTTTAAACTTCTTTAGTCTGATGATGAGTATCGGGTAAAACCGGCTGACCTTCAAGCCCTCCATTTGGTAAATTGAGGTTTAATTCGGATGAACTTGTATCTTGGCCGGTTTGACACCGGGAACGGGCCAACTGGTTATAGCCATAAGAGGCAATCAGCAATAGCGCCCCCATCGCCAGGAAGAGCAGGATTTTATAAGGCATGGCCAGCATCAGCAGATCGACGGTGACTAATCTGCACACAGCCAGAAAAATCCAGCCCAGCCCGCTCCAACGGTATTTGGTTTCGGCCGACAGAAACCCGGCAATCAGGAACGCAAAGCCGGTTAATACCGTCCCCAGCGTAATCCACTGATGCTCCAGGCCAACCATGATGGACAGCAGAAACAGGAACGAACTCACGATTAGCACGGTCACACTCAATTCCTGCCACAGGCCGCTGAACAGGCAGCGCTCCAGAGCCAGGCCCGTTAAAGAAACACCACCGACGGTAAACAGCAACACGGCCGGCGACGTTGCCTGCCAATTGAATGTAGCCAGCGTCAGGCATGCCACCACAAGCAGGAGCCCGGACAACACCCGGTACAGGTTTTGGCCGCCTTCAGGGCGACTTAACAAACCCAGCACCAATGCGCCGACAGAGATGGCGATAGGCTGCATATGGGCATCCATCAAAGAAAAGATGGTCAGCAGGAAAAACAGAATCCCCATAACCAGGTGTGCTTGGAGAGGTTGATCCGTTCTGTCGGCGGATAATCTTAACATCGCCACATAAGTACCCAATTGAACCACGCTTAGGAAGGCCTCGCCCAGCCCCTTAAAGCCAAGCAGCGTTCCGCCCTGGGTAAACACCAGCAGCCCATAGACCAGCAGGGTATTCATGACACTCAAGGATAAATTGCCCCAGGCCGTTGCAGGTTTGGAGTCCGGCCTGTTTCTGAAACCAGCCATATGGCACAGCAGAAAATTAGTGATTAAATAAATCGTCTCATCCACCGAATCACTGAAAATATGGCTGGGCAACCCTTGCAACAGATGTTGCTCCGGAATCATCCAGCTTCCCTGCCACAGCAGGTAAATAAACACAAATCCTGCGAAACCGACTTTCGGCAGTAAACCCCACCCTTTTTTATGGCCGCCTAAAACCAGGGACGCTACCCCCAGCATGGATCCGGCCACAAAGCAGACCAATTGCGTACCGGCGTAACTGGCCGTATAGTAACCGAACCCGAGCGACAAGACCGCAACCGAGCGGGAATCCATTTTACGGGCCATTGCAATCATGAAGCCGACATACAGCAATAATAATCCCCACCCCAGGCTTTGCAGGCTTGGATCATGAAAAATCCGCACCGCCGGAATAAAAAACATGCCGAACAAACTTAAATAGCCCAGGGCCAGGCCGCCGCCTTGCAGAATTCGCCCCAACAGTTGAAACCGGTTTAAAAGCCGGCCTCCGGCAATAAATAAGCCAAATGCAACCAGGCTCGAAATAATGATTTTCACTTCGGGAATCAAAATGGCATTGAGAAATTCCCAGGAATAATTGAGCGCCATCGCGCAGCCGACAAGCAGCATGACAATGCCAGCCCGGCTGAACCATTTAATGCCCAAATCCAGCTCCCAGGCTGTATTTTTAGACTCACCGCCATCGCGCTGGCAAAGCTCCTGTTCCAGCCAGTTGCTTTGTGACAGTTTGGATGGAGGGGGTAGTTCCTCATGTTCATTCATATTAATTCCTCATTTCCCTTATGTTCAGGGTAAAACACATCCGTTCGGACATCCAAAGTGTAACAATTATAATTTTCCAAGGTTAACAACCATTGTTACACATTTCCAAACTGTTCAGCCGTTAAGGTGAGAATGAAATGGAACGGTTAGGGTTAGGAATGAGGTCGGAGCCCAGGAAACCCAGGAGAAGCGCCCATGAAAAAGAGCCGGTTTGAAATTCCCTACGCCTTGCTGCGAGGCATTGCATGGACCATTCTGAAAGCAGGCTTTGCCTTTGAGGTGCGCGGCATCAATCATTTGGCCGCCTGTCGCCAAGGGCTCATTCTCGCCGGAAATCATACCGGCCTCCTGGATAGTTTAACCATCTATGCCGCCTGTCAGCGTTATTTCCGGTTTATGATGACCGAGGAAGTATTTACCTGGGGTCTGATTGGCAAGCTGGTGCCCTATGGCAACATTATTTCCCTGTATCAGGGACGGGAGCGCAAGGCACTGATGGAGACAATACAATTGCTGCGCCAGGGCTCTATGGTTTGCATTTTTCCAGAGGGCAAGCTAACCCAGGATGGTCACCTGAACCGCTTCAACGAGGGAGTGGCGTTCCTGCAACAAAAAAGCGGGGCCCCCATTCTGCCGTTTGCCATCCACGGCGGGTTTGAAGCCTGGGCGCACACTTCAAGACTCCCGCATTTTCGGAAAGTCATCCTGGAATTCGGTCCACCCATTGAAGCCGGCCAATATAACACTCGTACGGAAATCGTGCAGGCCCTGGAAATACGGGTTCGTCAGATGAAAACGGCTCTGGACGAGAGCCAGGGGATGAAACCAGTCATCAACCTGAACCAAAACGCATATCAGGCGGATGTTTAACCGAATGCTCCATTTTCGATCAGCGTTATTGATGCCTGCACATCATCATCCATTCATCTGGAAAGAAACGCCGACAGCGATGCTGCCGGCGGATTTCACCTCTCACTATAAACGGGGATTAAAGACCATATAACTTGCGAACCGTGCGAATGTCCCTATCCGACAGATCCGTGGCAATCGGGTGCGTAAACATAATATCTCCCGGATCCGGACTGTGGCCCCAGATACCGATGGCATGGCCGATTTCATGCAAGGCCATCCGATAGATCTGTTCATTGCGGCTTTCCAGTGGGATATTCTTATCGGAATCCTTTAAGCCGGTATTTAACGTGACCGTCACAAAACTCATTCGATGTTGATTGAGTTGCTCCTCCGGCATTTGGAACTCGGCATGGCCGATATTGGCATACGGGTCTGACAGCGGGCCCTCCTGCAATTTAATGACGATATTCGCCGTATCGGCCCAACGCGCCAGTTTAAATTTCAATCGGTAGTCGGTTACTTTCTCCCAGGTGGAAAGACTGCGTTGAATGACGGGCAGCACCGCCATTTGCTCCGCATTACCGACCTGGATAAACACCTGAACCGGCAAGGTATCCCGCTGCCAAATCAACGGCTGCCCCTGACTGGCATGGGTAATGGCGGATAAATAATCCGGAGCGCTGAGGCCGGTTTTTCGGCTGGCCTGATAGGTTTCCACCATGTCCCGAATCGGAGGATCCGGCTGTGTGGTGTGCTTCAGGTATTGTTGGTACTCTCCTACGGCAGCTTCTATCTTGCCGAGTTTCTCGTACAGCAGTCCGAGGTTTCTATGCAACACGGGATTTTTAGGATCCTGCTCCAAGGCCCGCTTATACAGCGCAACGGTTTCATCATACTGCCCATTTTTCATTAATAAATTCGCTAAATTATTATACGGCTGCACCAAGGTGGGATCGGCCTGAATGGCTTGCCGGTATGCCTGCATGGCCTGAGCAGCATGCTCCTGTTTTTCCAACTCAACGCCCCGGTTATACGCCTCAACCGCCACCTGCCGCCGCTGAGAAGAAACAGCGGAGCCTTGGGTTTGAGACAGGCGGGCAAGGCGGTAATCATTCGATTGCTTCTTTCCGCTTTTAACGCTCAAATGCTGTTCCAGTCGCTGAATCCGAATCGACAAAGGCTGATTCGAATATTTTTGTCCCAAAAGCTGTTGCTCCAAATCCGATACAAAGCCAAATTTTCTAGCCTCCGAATTTAGAGGCAGCATGCCCAGCAAGAGGACAAAACAACCTGCAAGGATACCTGTCCGGGACTGTTTTATAAACGGGAATTTTAATAACATAAATTTATGACGCATGGGAAAAGAACACATCCACATAATCCAGCAATTTCATTTTCGGATCGCGATCCGGGGTATTTACTTTATCGGAACTGGAAACATTGGAAAGCGCAGCACCCTGCTTCGCCTTTCCGGCTTCCAAAACCGAAAATTCAAGACTCATCACCTTTTTGTAAGCTAAATCCGCTGCCTTGATTTTGCCCATTTTTCGGTACAACAGGGCCTGGTTAAAATACCCTTCCTCATCGCGGGGGCTGGCCGTCGTTGCCTTGCGATAGGCATCCAGCGCCTGACGTTCCTTGTTCGCCAACTCATACACAAAGCCAAGCCGGTTCCAGAGTATTGCATTGCGCGGCTCGGTGCGAAGCATGTCCCGGTATGCCGCAATCGCTTCAGCATAGGCCATGTCTTTCTGGTATACATAGGCAAGATTCAGCTTGGCTTTTTTAAAGCCGGGAGCCAGCTCAATGGCCCGCTCATAAGCATTCCTCGCTTTCGGCCACCGGCTCTGATTCTCATATACAAATCCCAGCAGGTTATATAGCAATGGTTTTTTCGACGCATCCTGGCAAAGTGTGATCGCGCGCTCAACTTGCGCCGTTGCTTCCGTGGAGCGGCCTTTGCCCAGCGCCACCAGTGCGGCATTGGCATAAATTTCCCATTGCTGGCTTTCAGCCTGTTTCAGCAGGGAAAATTGCTGGTGGGCTTCATCGTAATGCCCGAGCAGCAACAAGGCAACGCCATAGTCGTTCAGATCCTGAATATTGGGGTTATAACGCGTACTGATGGCAAAATTCTCCACCGCTTCAGTATATTGTTTATGCTTTAGCGCCAAGCGTCCCTGAGTCGCAGTTTGCTCCGCTTTTCTCTCCAAAAATGCCTTCAGGCTTTTCTGCTTGCTGGAAGGCAAATAGCCCATTAAAGAAATTAACCGGCCGTACGCATCGGAATCCAGCGGCACCCGTTCCAGAATGCGCAGGTAAATTCGCTCGGCCTCCACAGGCTTGCCTAACGTTTCCAGTGTTTTGCCGTAGGCCAGCTCGATGGATAATTTATCCAACGTTCGCCGGACTTCCGAAAGATGATACGCGGCATCCTTCGCGTTGCCGGAACGCAGCAGGGCTTCCACCAGGCCCACATGGGCCTCTGTATTGGAAGGATCTTCCATCAGGGCCGCCCGCCATTCGTAATTCGCGTAATTCCATTGCTCCGTTACCATATAACTTTTGGCCGCGTCAATATGATCGATTCCCTGCTCCGGGTAACTTTGCCCGAACGCGGGTAATAGCGTGTACGGTTGCAATAGTCCCAAAGCGGATAACAACAGGGTGTTCAATACAAAATTCGGAACTTTGTTTTTGATTGTTTTCATTTAATTCTCACCAATGGGTCAACGGATAATACGGGTAATACGGCATATAACCACCCAGCAAAGGGCTATTCAACGCACGATCGTTATTGTTGGTCAGCATGTATGTTAAATCAACAAACTGATCACCGGGGGTTTTTAGCTGCAAGCCCACCAGCAAGCCGCCCTCAAAAACAAAGACTGTGGCCGCACCGGACTTAGCCGAGTCGTAATAATAAAAATTCTCAACCACCGGAAACATCTGCTCCGCTTTCAGCACTTCGTCCGGGGGCTGGCCCATCACCCGAACCACATCCGCCGAAGAGGAGGCGCCGTAAACCAGGCTTTGAAAGCTGATTTCCGGTGTCCAAGGCGTAGCAATCGTGCGGGCCTGACCCGGATGGGAAAACAGGAGCAGACAGCAAGAAATAAACAGACTAAAGAAGGATTCGAACCAAAGGCCGGTTCTGGCCGATTTGTTTTGTGTTTCCATCTTCAGGCTTTTCAACGTCATATCAACTTTTCCGTTTTCCGCTATGGCTCATTCTGGAGGTTGAAGGGGTTGATTTCCGATGCCGGGCAAATTCAGCTTTCGGCGCCGGACTGTCGGAAGCCAGGGCATCAATTTCGGTGTAGTCAAATTTAATATATTCAAACCTGGCATTGGTCCAGGCTTCTTTTCCATTGGGCAATAAGATTTTGACCCAGCCGGAATGGGTATGCCCCAGATAGGGGTATTCTTTCCCCACCTGGACTTGCCCAACCTCGGTCCCGGTATTCAACGGTTGATCGAATGCCTTTCCCACCTTCAAAGCCAGAACCCGTGGCATGGGCAGGGCTATTTCCCCCACACCCGCATTGGTTTGGGATGGAATTTTATCCGTGGAAAGCGTGGAATAGTTGTATGCGTTTAATCCCACTACCTTGCCCTGCACCTTGGCTTCGGCCCGGTTGGCGCTTTCCGTTGGTAACGTATTACCCATCACGTTCCGCTGGGAATCCATCCGGTCTTCCCGAATGCGGTCGTATTGGGAATTAGCCGGGTTTGCCACAGCCGACGGAATCTTCCCGAAAGGAATGGTTAACCCTCCTTGAAAAAACCAGCCTAACCCATTTTCCTTGCCACCGGTAATGGCCGACATTCCAGGATTATTCTGCACCCCGAACTGTAGCCCGAAATTGGATCGACCCAACGCGGCATTCCCTAACGGAAGCGGGTTGCGGGGCAAAACCAGCGCCGCCGCTCCACCCCGCCCGCCGGAAGAATACTGCGGTGAGGTCATCACAATGGGCTGTACCAGGTTCAGGTTGCGGTTCTGGTTGTTGTTTAGGTTGCTGCCGCTGACCGGCCCGTTAATGGCAACGCCGGTATCAGTGGCCTGCTGACTGTTGTTGCCCACCACGCTGTTGCTGGTAATGCCGGTGGACACGTTCGCCGTGCTATCCTCCGCCCGAACCGGGAAATGGATTGCACCCGCCAGCAACGGCAATATCAGCGCCATCCTCCATATTGTGGTTAACCCAAAATGCTTTGAGTAATACATTGCCACTTCCCTTACAGTTACTAAATGGTGGGGTTCGGCCCGATGGATAACCCTCATCGGCTTTCAACACAACGGGGTGGATAAGCCCCCGGATCGTTAGCAAATCCGGGAGCTTACCGGTGTCTTAGTTCGATCCGCCCACGAAATTCAAGGTCTGGTTTTGGCTGTTGTTAAAATTGCTTCCATCGGATTTACCGCCACCCACTTCGCCGTTAATTCCGATGCCGACATTGGTGAACTGGGCGCTTGCATTACCGATGACGCTATTTTGCGCGATACCGGTGTTGATGTTGGACGCGCCGCCATAACCGCCTTTGGATAACATGGCATCAGGCGCATAGCCGCCGCCACCGAAGTCCACGTCACCATCCAGAATGGTGGAGTAGTGATCCGCGGCATTGATATTATCCGCCTTGCTTTGGGTCAGATTCACCTGGCCGGTGGAGTCATACTTGTTGTGCGACCAGCTGGAATTATCCTGGTTGCCGCCCACCAGATCGCTGTTTTTAATGGTGGAGTCATACAGATTTGGGGAAGCAGCACCCGAGGTTTTCTGATCTACGAAGTCGTTATTTTTAAGGGTGGATTTGTTGATATTGGGCGACTGATCTCCCTTGCTGCTCTGGGAAAAGTCATCTTTCTTGATATCAATATCCGTCTTTTTAATACTCACGTCGTTATCATATTTTTTGATATCGATATCGGTTTTCTTAATATCGGTATCTTTCTTAATCGTCACATCGTTGTCGTTTTTGGTGATATCGACATCTTTGGTCGTGGTCACATCGTTATCATTTTTGGTAATGTCGATATCCGTTTTCTTGATATCAGTATTTTTCTTCACCGTGACATCATTGTCGTTTTTGGTGATATCAATGTCAGTCTTTTTAACATCGACATCGTTATCATTCTTGGTGATATCGACATCTTTTTTCACCGTAACATCGTTATCGCTCTTGGTGATGTCAATATCCGTCTTTTTAATATCAATCGACGGCTTGCCTTTATCGTATCCATCCTGTTCATAGCCGGTATCGGCAGCGAAGGTTACGCCGCTGATAACGCCGGATAAGGTGAGTGCAACAGACAACGCAATGAAATGTTTAGACATGGTCTCTCCCTCATTCTACTCATAATTTAACTGCTACTCTGATTACAACAGCTTTCAGCTTAGTCAAGGCAGGAATGCAAATGACATCTCCAAAGCGGAAGCATCATCGCTTGTTTAATCAGCCTATCCCTTAATTTAAATAATATTGAATTAAACTTCGCATATTCTAATTAAACAGCTATTAAATTTATTATTACCGGCCTGGCTAAAACTGAGCTGCCCACTTGGCTAGCGACCTGCTTCTAACACGGATTCAATATAAAAAAAGGATAAATGGTACATGGTTTAGAGTTAAATTCAGAACAGGCGATATATATAACTCAGCAGCAACCCATGAGCATTTTGAATTAATAAAATGTAACGGGCTCGCCCCTATATGTACCGCAAGCTCAATTTCTGCAACAAACATCTATCATTCCCAAGCACACGAAAATGATAGCTCACCGCAAGCCATAAAGCGAAACCGACTTTGAACCGGGGATGATAGCGACCATTACTGCACCGCGTTTTCCGTGGTTTGCGCACTCAAGCGTTCCACGGTACCGTTCACCACTTTGCCGTTAAAGGTGCTACCGGGGTATACAACGACTTTGCCGTAGCCGCTTTCAAATACAACCGGGCCTTGAATGACGCTGTTATTGGTTAATTCGAGAACATTCACCGGAACCTTCGAGTCCGACTTACCGGTTTTGGCATCTGCAAGATCGGTTGTCTGCCCAACTGCCCAACCGGGTCCCTGAACAACAGGCGCACCGGGATGCTGGGCTCTGTACTGTTCATACTGGGCAGGACCGTCTCCTGATACTTTACGGCCATTCACATAAATGGCTTGCTCCGGCGTGATAATGGTTGTCTGATTCGCCGCGCCTTTAATGGCGTAACCATTCACGGAAGACAGGCTGCCGGGCCCCACATGCACGTAGCTGGAGCCGCCCCGGCTGATGGTTACATTACCGTTCACCAGATTTCCGGTGCTGACCATGCTGGTAATGTGGTTGCCTGTACCGTTGAAAACGCTTCCATTCTCTATGAACCGGACTTCCGCGGCGGTGGAGTGATCCAATTTGGCGTAATGACCACCCAGGGAAAGCGAACCATGAATGGTAGAGTTCCCCGCGTGGACTTGATTTCCGGCTTGCAGGCCCGTTTCTACAGTTACATCCTGCAAGGTAATATCGTTACCGGAGGATACCTGATTCAGGACCTGAATCTGGCGAAGTTCCGCGTTGCGTCCACTGGAAATGCTGTAAACCTGCGGGCACCGCTCCAGCAATACATCCCGCCCGGCGGAGACGCTGCCGGAAATGGTGCAGCCTTGGCAAGAGATATTGCGCCCGGCAGCCAGCTTGCCTTCTACAACAACATTATTCAGGGAGATATCCCGTCCGGCGGCGGCCGTACTTAACGTTTGCGAGGAAAGTGTCACATCCAGCCCGCTGGAATAATTAACCGGTTCTGCCATTGCCATACCGGCGGAAGCAATGAGCAGCAATAAAAACAGACGGGTCAGCATCAATTTTTTCATGGGAACTCTCCTACTAGCTGGGTTAGTCATACCACAGCCGCAGGAAATTTTCATGCGAAAGTTCATGCCGACTGGGTATGCCGTTGGCGCCGATTTCAATATCATTTAAATATTAATTAGGTCTGGATGGGGATTGTCCGGCTTCCTGCCGCCAGGCGGAGGAGAGCAACTCAATGACTTCCCGATCGCTGTTTTGCGGAAATTTCTCGTACCATTGACTGACCGCGGAAAATTGAACGGGTGTTTCCAGGCAAACCAGATCATCGACATCCTGTCGGAAATCATTAGCGGTGGAGCGCGACCCAACCGGTACGGCCAGCACCACTTTTCCCGGACGCAACGCTTTGGCGGCCTGAATCGCGGCCCGCGCCGTAGCGCCGGTCGCCAGGCCATCATCCACCACAATCACGGTTTTGCCCTGTAAATCCGGGAACGGGCGTTGTCCCCGGAATGCTTCCTGACGGCGCTTCAGCTCCAGTTTTTCCCGTTGAACGATATTTTCAAGGTCTTCCGGATGAAACCGCAGATAATTTAACAGATCCCAGTTCCACACCACCACGTTTTCCGGCCCAACCGCCCCGACTGCCAGCTCTTCCTGACCCGGAGCGCCAATTTTTCTCACGACCAGAACATCCAGCGGCGCTTGCAGGCGTTTGGCCACTTCGTACCCCACCACCACACCGCCTCGGGGCAAGGCCAGGACCAGACAGTCCTCCTTTTGGTAAGGAAGCAGTTCTTCCGCCAGTTGACGCCCTGCATCCCGCCGGTCTGCAAACACGATACATTCCCCCTGCTTTAGTCATTTACAAAAGCAAAGGCATTTTATCAAACACAATTAAAAAAACAATTAGAAAGCCG
Organism: Vampirovibrio sp.; assembly: GCA_021323475.1. Taxonomy (GTDB): domain Bacteria; phylum Cyanobacteriota; class Vampirovibrionia; order Vampirovibrionales; family Vampirovibrionaceae; genus Vampirovibrio. The sequence goes on along the minus strand of JAJQJM010000008.1, from coordinate 27,703 downwards.
GCTAACGACAGGTTCAACGCTGAGGTTCAATCCTGCAATTTGAGCAACAGGTTCGCAACGTTCGCGCCCAATGCCTGAACTGATGCCTGTTGCCTGGATTCCTTCATCGTTCCTGATTCGGTGAATGCCTCATGCGCCTTGGGAACGGCCACCTGATCCGGCAAGACAATCACGCCGATATTGCCCAAAATGGATCGAACGGTGACCAAGCCACGCAAACCACCCAGGGCTCCCGGTGATGCACTCATGATGCTGCAAATTTTCCCCTTGAAGCAGGCCAACGGCGGTTCATCATCATTCTCAGCGCGGGAGGCCCAGTCAATCGCGTTTTTCAACACGCCGGAAATGGAACTGTTATATTCCGGGGACGCAATCAACAAGCCCTGATGGGACAATAACAACGCTTTGAATTTGCGGACATTCTCCGGCAAGCCTTCACGCTCTTCCAGATCACCATCGTATAAAGGCATTGGGAAGTCCCGCAAATCCGCGAACGTTACCTCCGCCCCAGCAGATTCGGCTCCACTTAACGCAATTTTGACCAGTTTTTTGTTATAGGAATCCGTACGCGTACTGCCGGCAAACGCCAGAATTTTCGGACGCACCGACGTCTGTTGATTACTCATCAAGCCATACCCTCCCTGAGTCATTCTCTATCCTATGACTCAAAAAGCATACCACTGTTGAGGACCGGCTGAACAGGCACCGCCGGGCTATTATTTCGCTTCCTCTTCTACAAAGACCTTGGGGGGCAACTTTGAGAAGTCAAACCAGTAAGCCAGGATATCCTTCAGCACTTCATTGAATTCCTGGGCATTCATGCGTTTGTGGATATAGCTGTTGGCCCCCAGTTTGTAACTGGTCTGAATGTCGCTTTGCTCCGTAGAGGAAGACAACATCACGATTGGAATACTCCGGGTCCGGCCATCGGTTTTAAGTTTTCTCAGAACTTCCAGCCCGTCCATGCGGGGCAATTTCAGATCCAGCAAAATCAGATCGGGCATATCCACTCTGGCCAGTTGCACATAACGCCCCTGCCTGAACAGATATTCCAATAACTCCGTGCCATCCCTCACTACGGCCAAATCATAATCGTAGCCGGTTTTTTTCAAGGCTAAACGGGTCAACTCCTCATGAGCCGGATTATCTTCAACCAATAAAATTTTTCGTCGCATAAATCCTAATGACCCTGAAACAAATAAATAGTATAGCAGATAGAACCGTTGACACTATTACCTCAGACCATATTTTAGTTTTACCCACTCTAAAAAAAACAGTTTAACAGACTGAGCCATAATTTGATATCCTTGATTTGAAAGCTCTGCATAGGGTCAGCCGATTCACCGGGGAATAAACGTTGTAAGCGTGTTCAGTCCGTAGCTCGCACAACGCGAGTGCAAGGCGTCGGCATCAAACCGAATCAGGGCAAACCTATTAGGGGCCGGGTAATTGCCGGTGCCATAAATTTCATTGTCTGGATAAAGAGGGCTTAGAAATGGCCAGAACACCGTTGTTTCAGTGGATGAGCAGGATGGTGCGCCGAGCGATGGCTGAGGCGGATCAGCCGACCCATCCGTTAAAGCCCGAGTCGACCAGTGAATCCGATTCCATCAATCTTGCCGCACCAATGAGCCGCCGGGCCTTTCTGAAAACCATGATCGGCGCGGCAGGCACTGTTGCGTCAGTTTCCATATTTCCGTCTATATCCTCTTCCGCAGCCGGTTGGGCGGCTTCAGCGGTCTCGCTGGAAACACCTTCCAGCGCTCCGGTGATTATTGCGGGCGCCGGTTTAGGTGGATTAGTAACCGCTTACCGACTGACTCAAATGGGTATTCCCTGTGAACTGTACGAGGCGGGACGTCGACCGGGCGGGCGAGTTTTTACCCGGCGGAATTTCAACTCGCAGGGAATGTTTGTGGAATTGGGCGGGGAATTGGTTGATACCGGCCATGAAGATTTAATCGCCCTGTGCGGAGAATTGAACGTACCGCTGGAGCGTTTTGAGGAGGCGGAAGCAGGTATTGCGCCCGCTTTGTATTTCAGTGGGGGCAAGGTGCATACGGAAGCCCAAGTTTTGCAGGCTTTCAAGCCTCTTGCGGAAACACTGGCGAAAGATATCCGCCTCTGCTTCCCGGACGGTGAAATTCAGATACCCACATTTCAGGCACCATATAACGCAAAATGGATGGATGACTTAAATCTGGAAGCGTATCTGAACACTCAAAAAAACGTGGACGCCTGGCTCATTCGCCTGATTAAAGCCGCCTATACCGGAGAGTATGGGCTGGACCCCAGCGAACAATCCGCCCTGAATCTGCTACTTTTAATCGGAACGGATAGCCAGTCCCAGTTCCGGATGTTCGGGGAAAGTGACGAAGCCATGCGGATCCAGAACGGCAACAGCATGCTGGTTTCCGCCCTGGTAGCGGCCCTGGAAAACAAGGTCCCCATCCATTACGGATACCGGCTGAACAAAATATCGGATAAACATGGCGCCCTGCATTTATCGTTCAAATCGGAACGCCAAACGATTCAGCGCACCCCGGACAGGGCCGTGCTGGCCATTCCGTTCTCGGTGCTGAGGACGGTTGACGGCATTGACGAACTGACCTTGTCGCCCGTCAAACGCCGTTGCATTCAGGAATGGGGCTATGGAACCAATAGCAAGCAGATGATTGGTTTTCATTCCCGGTTCTGGCGAAGCGCATACCCGGTAAGCTCCGGTGCATCGGTATCTGTCGTGCCAAGCAGCGGGGAATTGTTTACGGATTTACCCAGCCAATGCTACTGGGAAACCAGTCGCCTTCAAGCGGGAAACTCCGGCATCCTGACCAATTTCCTGGGAGGCAAAGCCGGGCGGGAAGCCGCCCGCACCCAATGGCAACTGGCGCTTAAGGATCTGGCATTGCTGTATCCTGAGGTACAGGACGAAACGGACAATAACCGCGCCTTTTTCAACTGGTTCCGCAATCCATACGCCAAAGGCAGTTATACCTGCCCCAAACCGGGTCAGTATACCCGCTTAATGGGTGCCGCCGGACTGCCCGAACTGGACGGGCGTCTGTTCTTTGCGGGCGAGCATTGCAGCGTGGACTGGGCCGGCTTTATGAACGGCGCGGTTCAAAGCGGAAACGTTGCGGCACTTCAAATTAGCGGGCGCAAAGCAGTACTTGGAAACTCAACCATTGCCGTGACACAGAAAGTACCGATCGGTGTTTAACCCGAAAAGAAAACTCCGGAACCTGTGAGGTTCCGGAGTTTAATTCGATAGACGATGCTATTGCGCCGTCTGGGTGTTTTGAGTGGACGCGGGAGTATCCTGTTTTTGGGCTTCCGTGCCGGGTGTTGCTTCGGCTTGTTTGTTGGGTTGGAAAAGCCCGAATAATTTTTGCACGTTCGGAGCCGTCGTTTTTGCTTCTGTTTCGGTGGTTGTGGTGGTTTGGGTCGCACCGGTTACAGCAGCATCCTTATCATCCGTGGAGGTGGTAGCAGCGGCGCTGCTCTCGGTTTGAGCCTGGCCTTCCACGACGGGAGAGCTTTTCGCTTCCACTTCCGTGCTTTCTTTTACGGTGCTTTTAACACTGTCGGTCGTCGGAGTGGATTGGGTTTGCAAGGCTTCCGTCCGGGTTTCGGTCGTAGTGGTTTTATCCGGCTCAGCGGCTTGTGTCTGTGCTTGCGGATCTGCTCCAGTAACCGGCATAGAGGCGTCCACGGCGAAGGCCGGGGTCATGGCCAGCATCAAAGCGCAGGCGACGAAAGGAATAGACTTTTTCATTGAGTTCTCCTTATTTAAGAAACGTATAGATTACGGTCTTAGCACTTTGTGCTGAAGATTGCAGAGTATTCTATGTCAGTAAAGACCTGCGTCCATCCGTCAGCGGTGTGAAACATGACCTCCGATCGGCTTAAGACAGCCGTCTACAAGAGCTTCGACCCGATGCTCGTAAAAGCCCCGCTATGCTTTAATCTCCCACCACATCGATTCGGATATTGCGGATTATCAATTATTTTAATTAACATTTGCCGGCCCTTGCGCTACACACCCATACATAAAACAAAATTAGCCGACAGATTAATTCGCTGGTCTGATTTAACGCAAGACAGAATTACCGAAATTTAACCATCTGGCTGAGACAAGTGCGGCCCTGATTTAAAGCGGATGACTAATAGTTCATGCTCTTCCTGTTTTGCTAGGATTCGTTCACCTATATTTTCTCTCATGCTGAAACAGAAACACTACGCTTGTTTACCCATTCTCCCTTTATCCAAAGATAGAGGGAATTTTTTTTATTACATAATGAATTGAAGTGAAAATCACGGCTATTCCAAAGTAACTGGGCGATAAAAATATAATCGAAATTATTTAGCCATAAAGCTGATTTAAAAAGTATTACAAAATCCTACTATTGAATTCTGGCATTCAGCAAGAAAGGTACCGTATGCGGTGGCTTCAGAGATATCTGTTGCTGGGATTATTGGCTATGCTGATAATATGGCAGGGTTCTGACGCATTCGCCAAATATCTGCCGCCTCTGCCATTTCTGAGCAATAGACAGCAATTAACCATCCAGCCCTGCAACATCTCTCAAACGGTTATATTGCCCAACGATTTGCCTCAACTGATGGATGGTGTGGTTATCGTGCAAAACAGGGATCACATTGGCAGTGGCGTCATTATTTCCAAAGATGGATATATTCTGACGGCCGCCCATTTGGTGCAGAACCAAAGATCAGCGGCAATATACCTCAACTCAGGCGATACAATCCGGGGCGACATTGTGCGCGTGGATGCCAGAAAGGACATTGCGCTGATCAAGATAGAGGATAAGCACTACCGCTGCATGAACGTCAGCAATATTATTCCTCCCCTCGGCAGCCGGATTTTCACCATCGGCTTCCTGCCGGAACGGAATGCCGGGTTCGTGATAGAGGAAGGCCGCATTCAGCGTCACCGCTATCTCTGGTATAAACAATCCTCTTATCTGCAGACGTCGCTGGATCTCAAACCCGGCAGTAGCGGGGGGCCTTTGCTGAACCAGCGGGGCGAGGTGGCCGGCATTATCAGCTGGAAGTCAAAAAATAAAAACGGCACGGCATCCTTGTTCAGCTTGCCTGTGAGCGTTGCCATAAGGGCCTTGAATATTCGTTGGGCGACACCTTCAAAGTAGTCAGTTGGCTATGCCCAACGTGCCCATTTCTTTTAATGAGCTACGGGTTATGCTGAATACTAGACAGGGTAGCAAGGAGGGAACTGTTTGCCATGCTGAATCCAGGAAGCAAAGACCCGAGTATTCAGAATATCGGTATAAGCGGCCAAGAAACTGGCGCGTTGGTTACTGAGCGCGTGGGCGTTATTTTCGAGCATAGCATGGAGCGTATTGACGAGCGGACGATTCAGGATTTAGCCCACCTGTTAATCCCTTCCGCAAGTGAAATTACCTTAATTCACGTATTGCCCGAACCCTGGTCCGGCATCTTTTTAAAAAGGGATGATCCCGCTTTATTAAATAAATATGTGGAAGAACGGGAACAGACTCAGGAAGACGTCAAAACCGAGCTGAACGCGCTGATTCGACAGAAAGGGTTTAATCTGGCGGAAGAACAGGTTTACAATCTAAAGGATTCCAACATTCCGTCTCTGATAGAGCAAATGAATCAGTCTCAGCAGGATTTGGTAGTGCTGTGCGGCAATCACTTTTCATCGAGCGCCGTGCTTCGCAGTCATATGTTTACCCATTTGGCGGCTCATCTATCAAGCTCCATACTCTTATTGAAAAAGCATCTGTTCGGTAGTCGAAAAGCTCCCAAAATACTGATTGGGATTGATGATACGGAAGCATCCATGCTGGCTGTCCGTAAAATCGGTTCGCTGGTCAGGGCGCAGGATGCCGATATAACGCTGGCAACGGTGCAAAGTCCTATTTATCAGGAAAATGCGGTCCTGGCCCCGTTCGTCAATCAGGATGTGCTGAATGAGGCCCTGAAAGCCAATACCAACATGCTGTTTGAAATGACCACCGATCTGTTACAGGCGGAAGGTATTCAGGTACAGGAATGCAGGACCATGATTGGCTCTCCGGCGACGGAACTGGGCTATTTGGCCGAATTGGACAACCCGGACCTGATTGTGGTGGGTTCCCATAACCGAAAAGGGATTATAGCCTGGGTTATGGGGAGTGTCAGTTCCCAGCTTCTGCAATGGGACAATCATAACTTATTAATTGTCCGCTAGCGATTCCGCGCAGACGGTTAACGCTCTTGGGAATGCTTCCGTCATCGCCTCCAGGTATCCTGTAGAGCATACAAAAAAGGCAATCATTTTTAAAAAAATGATTGCCTGGTTCATTTAGAGATTCAAGTAGCCCACATTGGAGATTATAGGGTTAGGTGAAGGTGAACATGGAGTTGAGTGGATAGGTTAGCACTACAGAAAAACCGGATGACTGACGTAATCCCGAATCATAAAATTTCCGAATTGCCTGACTCGCCACCCATAAGAAAAGTAGACTGAAACGGTTATCTCGGCATCTACTCTGTTATGAGCGCTGCATTTGGCAACATGATAAAAGTATTTCCTTTACCGTTTATTCTCCTTTGTTAAAACAACGGTTACGGATAGTCGATAAATACTCGTAAGGACTCGTTAGTTTCGGGAAATATGCTACGCGTGTTGGTACTGCGATCTCTACCACATCAGTTTCTTATTAAATAAAAACTGATGCCTCTGCAGAATTGCCTGAAATGATATTCAATATGCAGATTGGTTTGCCAAAGCTGAATCTTTCGGCCCTCCCTGCACAATCTTGTCATTTATCGCAATGATCCTCTTACCTAGGACTGATTCAATCCCGGCGCTCCTTCATTCCGTCATTCCCGCGCAGGCTGGAATCACATAGGTTCCCTTTAAAATGGATGAGATAGCACCTGAAGGAATGGCTCCGTTGTGTATAAAAGACTGAAGCACCCGATTTGGAGGCTCAACATCACCAAAAATGCACTTTACATAACTTTTTCCAATCCCAGTTTAATTTCAGCTTTCGTTTTTTATTGAATAAAAGGCTTCTGCTATTTATTTCTTCCGGCTATTCCTCGCCGCTCAGATTTTTTTGCAGTTTATGCAAGCGCTTTTTTTCAAGCAGCTGCTGATAATCCAAAGGCTCCATACCCGGCAAAGGCTCAATCTCCTCATCTCCGCGGTAATGGCGATCGCTTTTCTCAAACAGATCCTCGGTAATATCTTTACAGTATTTATCTTTCATGAGTTGTTCCCCCCTGCGTACGCCTCTATAACTTACCAGATGTACCATGTAGCATCCATTAGCCGCCTTGCTGATAGCAATTCGGCCAATTTAATTTCTTTAAAAAAGGATTAAAGTATATGTGGTTGGCAATCCCGAATATCAATCACCTTAGAGCCAGCCGTTTACCAGTCATTCAGCCCTTTGAAAGGAGGTTTAAACGATAGACATTCCAATCGGCAGTTAACTCAATTCATGTTGAAAGGAGATGAGCTGTCATGTCGCTGACATTCATGAGCCCGCTGAGCGAAGTCCGCGACCAAATCAACCGCATTTTTTCCGACTTTGCCGAAGAAACCGGGATGTCGATGGTTCGGCCCGACTGGACAACTCCGACGATGAAATCCGCATCGTGGTTACCACCTATTGAAATGAATGAAACCGAGAAAGAAATGGTGGTATCTGCCGCACTGCCTGGTGTGAAACCGGAGGATATCAATGTTGAAGTTGTTGGCCATAGCCTGATTTTGTCCGGTGAAACCCGTCGTGAAAAGCACTACGACGAAAAACAATGTCATCGGAGCGAATTCCAGTACGGTCAATTTATGAGACGTGTCCCGTTGCCGGAATATGTGCAAGGGGAACAATGCACCGCCGATTACAGAAATGGTGTATTGGAAGTCCGGTTTCCCAAAATGGAAGAGGGCAAACGCAAGCGGATCGAAGTGAAAACGACTTCGAAGGATACTCCACAAACCAACACTGAATAAACACAACCGGAACGAAGCCATAAGCCTGGCCTGCGCAAATAGCACGGACCAGGCTTTGCGTATCAGGCACCTTCAACCCTTGGGTAAAAACACTTCGTGAATTTCTTTTTTAGGGGAGCGGGACTTGCGGGGTGTTACATCCACACGCATACAGTAGTCATAGACCGGGCACAAATCGCAGCGGGGAAAGCCCGCAATACAAATTTCCTGCCCATGCCGCACCATGACCCGGTTAATGATATTCCAATAGCGTCTGGGTAAGCGCTTACGCAATTCCGCCTCGGTTTGCTCGGGCGTTTTAGTGGACATATAGCCCAGCCGGTTACAGATGCGATGCACATGAGTGTCTACCGCAATCGCAGGCTGGTCGAATCCCAATTGCAGAACCAGATTGGCGGTTTTGGGGCCGACGCCTTTAATGCTCACCAAATCATCGAAATTATCCGGCACCTGTCCGCTAAAACGGTCCAGCAATTCCTGAGAAACCCGTTGAATAATTTCCGCCTTATTGCCGAAGAACTGCACCGGTTCAATCAAGGACATCATCGTTTCCCTCGGCAATTCCACCATTGTCTGAGGGGTATCGGCTGCCAGAAACAGACGGGTACAGGCTGGCATGGTGACCACGTCCCGGCTCCTCAGGCTCAGCAGGCAACAGATCAGTACCTTGTAAGGCTCTTTATTGGTAACATAACCCATCGGGTGGTAGGGATACGCCTGATCCAGAATATCCAGCACCGCTTCAATGGGATAATCCCCCAGGGACACATTTTTCAAAGCATTGGCCCTCCCCCTTGCATTCACCGATGCCTAGTATAAAGGATTGCGATCCGGGGCGTTATTAGTCGCCTTGCCAACTCAAGCGGTAACCCCTTTCGGCTCGGCCGGGGATGGTTTTTCCGCTTCCAGGCGATCCAATTTTCGAAGTTCCGGCCAAATCAGACCGGTCATAATAACGGTGAATACGGTGGCAATGCCCCCAAACACCACCGAAAATACCGGCCCGAAGTAATGGGCGGCCAAACCGGACTCAAACCCGCCCAACTCGTTGGAGGTGCCGATAAATACGTAATTAATGGCGGAAACCCGGCCCCGCATCTCATCCGGGGTTCTCAACTGAACCAGGGCCTGACGAATGACCACACTGACATTATCGAACGCGCCGCTCAGCATCAAGGCGCCAAACGACAGCCAGAAATGTTGAGACAACCCGAATACAATGGTGGAAATCCCAAAACCGATGACGCACCACAGCAACCATTTCCCGGAATTCCGGAAGGCAGGCATCCGGGCCAGCAGCAGGCCCACCAGAATAGCGCCCAATGAGGGCGCGGTTTGCAACCACCCCAAACCGCTGGGGCCGACATGCAGAATATCTTTGGCGTATACCGGAAGCAAGGCCACCGCCCCGCCAAACAGCACCGCGAACATATCCAGCGTAATCGCCGCCAGAATCATCTTGGTATTCCACACGAATTCCAGCCCCGATACCAGTGAGCGAAAAGAAACCGCCCGGCGGGGCAATTCCAATGGCCGGGCTTTAATAAACAGCAGCATGACCCAAAACAGGCTACCGCACAGGAAATCCATCAGGTATACCGGCGTGGCGCTTTTAAAAACAGCCAGCAACACCCCGCCAATGGCCGGGCCTAAAATGGCAGCCGCCTGAAACAGAATGCTGCTCCAGGTAACGGCATTCGTAAAATTGCCTTCGCTGACAATTTGGGGCAGCAACGCCGCATTAGCCGGGCTGTGGAACGCCCGGCCGATGCCCACCAGAACCAGACAGGCGTACATGGCGGTTACGGAGCCGTGCGTCAATGACAAAAGCACCAGCCCGGCCGTGGCAACGCCATTCAACACCTGGGATAAAATCAGCACTTTCTTGCGATCGTAACTGTCCACCACGTGCCCCGCAGGCAAGGTCAGCAAAATGACCGGCAACAACTGCATCAGGCCGATATAACCCAGGGCCAGCGCAGAACCGGTGCGCTCGTATATATCCCAGCCGATAGCCACCGTCAGCATTTGACGACCAATCATGGCCACCAGCGAGCCCAGGGAGAAAAGCTGAAAGTTTTTCTCTCCCAAGGCACCGTATTTGCCTGGATTATTAAGCATGGGGCTATGGGGTTCTTGCGCTAAACACTGATAAATATTTTATCCCGGCAATATATACCGAATCAATTTGCATGGCATTTTACATAGGGTCAGGCTTATAACGGGATGGGGATGATAACCGGAATCCACCAGCCGCCGCCTTTTTGAGTTTTCTGAAAGTCCTTGAAATTTGACAGATGGTAACCGGGCGGGTTGGTATAGTCCGGCTTGGCGGCATAAATCATTTTCATGGTGTTAATGTCCCGCTGGCTCAGGTGCAGCCGGTCGGTCGTGCGGAAATACATCATGTCATTGGGATTATCACTATGCTCACAAATGCCGATCATATGGCCCAGTTCATGCAGGGCGGTGGCATACAGCATACTGGAATCTCTTGCCTCGCCCGTATCATGGTGCAGGGAAATGAACACATCGTTCTTTGCAATATACTTGCCCCATGTCTGGTAGCTGTTCAGGCCGCTAGCGCCTTTTTCCACCTGCGGGGTGGACGTGTTCCACCATTGCACAACCACATCCGCCTGAGAGGGCTCATTTAGGAAAACAAATATCAGCCGGTTATCCAAGGCGCGCTGCCACTCAGCAAAGGCGTCCTTGACAATCTGGACATTCCAGGGCTTCCAGTCCGGTAAATGCTCTGCGGTGCTGATATTGACCAGCACAAACTTGGTTTTATCGCTCCATCGGCATATTTGACGCTGCAACCGAAAATAATTGTCGCCCTGCACGAACGTACCGGCAACGCCTGGATTCATCGCACCGGCCGGTGTATTGACCGAAGCGGATTGCGCGCCGGACGGACCTGGCCACGGCTGGCTCTGGGCCATCGCTGCCACGGACATTGAAACACTGACGAGGACAGCCACTAAAGGCAGAACGAGGCGGGAAAGGTCTTTTCTCATGACGGGCGGGGCGATTCCGGGTTGTTGTATGCCCGACCATTATAACCCAGACTGAACCATGAAAGGGAAAAGCGCCTTGGTTTAAGTCCCCATCACCCGACCGGCGCAAAAAGAATATCCGCTCATCCGATTGTGCCTGAGCCCGCCATTCGTTACAGTTTAGCTAGATTTAAGACTAGAGGAAGGACGCAACGCGTCCGTTGACGGGAGAGAGGAAGCATCTATGGCCAATCAACACGTGGAAGAACAACGCAAATTCCATGACCTGCTGACCCGCTTTGATACCGGCATGCTGATTACGCATACCGGTAGCATGGGGCTGCATGCCAGGCCCATGGCCGTGGCCCAGGTGGAAGACAATTGCGATTTATGGTTTTTAACCGGTCTGGATTCGCCCAAAATTGATGAAATCCGGTATAACGACAATGTACTGGTCACCTTCCAAAACAAACGGGACGAGTTTATAACCTTGTCCGGCCGGGCGGAACTGGTGCGGAATGCGGACAAGATTGACGAACTGTGGCATGAGTCGTTCAAGGTGTGGTTCCCCCAGGGGCAGACGGATCCAAACCTGGTGCTGCTGCATGTGCGCACCGAACAAGGGGAATTCTGGGATAACACCGGGGCCAGCAAGCTCTCTTACATGCTGGAATCCCTGCGAGCTTATGCCAGTGGAGACACGCCCAATATTCAGGAAGGCACCCAGCATGGGAAGCTCAACTTATAGGCCTTCGGCTTTGACAATCATTCGGATGCTGCCGGTTGACGCCGGGCATGGGCCGTGATTGATTGTAGAAATGATTGATTGTTGTGAATTGCTGATTGCCGAACACCGCCGAACGGAGGAACTGGCGCAGCGTCTTGAGACGCTGCTGAACCGGGCAACCTCGCCTCAGGCGGACAATGAGGCCACCTGGCTGGCGGTTCGCAAGGCATATCAGGCCCTGGCCCAGGATCTACACCGACACTTCGTGCTGGAAGAGCAGGCGCTGTTCTCCGTGCTGCATCCCTACCGCACCATGATCCTGATGGAAGTGGAGCATGACGATCTGCTGACCCTGCAAGGAGACTTTGCTTCCCAATTGGCCCGCCTGTCGGATGGGGAGGAGGTATCGAACGACGAAGCCGACGCGCTGTTGAAAGCGTTCGACGCATTCAAAGAACGGCTATTCAACCATATTCGAGAGGAAGAGCGCGGCATATTTCCGCTGGCGAATGAAAAGCTGGAGGAAGAGGAAAAGATGAAGGTCGTGCGCCTGTATACGGAACTGCTAGAGGCTTCCGAAAGCGGTCCGCTTTCAATGGTTCGCCCCGCGCCTGGCTTTCAGATCCAATCCACCGAGCTATTCGCCTCGTCTGACAAACCCATGACCTACCATACGCTTTACGACCGGGAGCATACCAGCCTGCAACACATCCGCATTCAGGCCGGGCAAAAGCAGTCGCCGCATTGGGCCGGGCAGCACCAGCATGTGATTGTGCTATCCTGCCAAGTGGTATTCGAAACCCCACAGGAATCGCATACCCTGGTATCGGGAGATGCGATCACGATTGACTCCCGGCTGGTTTTCGCCTTTACCGCCGTCAAGGATACCCAGCTCCTGCTCTTCAAAACCTGGCCCCATCCGCACTATTCGAAAACCTGATTTCATCCCCGCAAAAAGCATCCCAGCCGGTAAACGGGCCTTGTTCAGTCCGGGGTTGATTCCATATTATGGGGATGCCCTAATTGGATACCTGCGTTATGATCGGGTTCAGTTGATCGGGGAGCAAGGAATGGATAGCGTCGTAAATTTCGCCGAATCCCGCAAAGCCAAAACCGAAAAGAGCGAACAGTTCCGAGACGCGTCAAAAGACTTGTTGCTATTATTGGAACGGCAACGCCAGTCTATTCCGGTAGAATACATGACCTTCCTGCTGGCAATGGCCATTTCCGATCAGGCGTTGCATTACGCGGAGCAGGCCGGCAGCAAGGCAGGGGGCAACCAGTTTATCGAAAACCTGTTCAATACGGCACAGTTGTTGTTCGATGCCCATTTCCCCGGCCCGGTGCGCGCCGAAAACCCAAAATCCAAGCCGGAATCCCCAGGCGGACAAGTCATTCAGTTCTCAGGCGAACATATCAACACGCCGCTTGAATAACCGCCGGTTCTGTCGGATGATGACGCCGGATTCGCCCAGCGATCCCCCTGATTTGTTCACTGTGTTTTGTTGAAAATCGAAGGAAGACCCATGAGCACGAAAGTTCCCCCAATTCCGCCGGACATGCATACCATTACCCCCCATCTGATCGTATACGATCCCAAGGCGGCCATTGAATTCTACAAGCGCGCATTCGGCGCGACTGAATTAGCTTGCTTAACGACCCCGGATGGCAAGGTTATGCATGCCAGCATGAAAATCGGCGACTCCCACATCATGCTGGCTGGCGAATGCCGTGATTACGGCGGCTTTGCCCCCACCGCCCTTGGCAATAGCCCGGTCACTATCCACATGTACGTGGAAGATGCGGATGCCGCATTCGAGCGCGCCGTATTCGCAGGCGCCAGCATCGTGATGCCGGTGCAGGAAATGTTCTGGGGCGATCGTTACGGCAAGCTGGTAGACCCATTCGGCCACCACTGGTCCATTGCCACCTGCGTCAAACAGGTCAGCCCTGAAGAAATGGCCAAAGCCGCCGAGTGCGCATTCGCACAATAGCCCGGCTTTTAACCAAAGAACTCAAACGCCCTGCCGAACGATTCGGCAGGGCGTTTAATAAATTCGTATCACCATTCAAAAACAAGCGCGAATATAGGGATTATCCTTCCCGTCGCACACCGGTCAGGCGGCCCGCACGGGCTTCGGCCTGTTCCCGCAATAATTCCTCCGGCATAAAGGGAGGATCTTCCAGGAGGATGGTCCAACCGCACTCGGAACAATGATATTCAATCATCGGAATATCCTCGTTCACGGTGATTCGGGTGGTGGCCGGGTCATACACCCGCTTTTCCATGGCTTTTATTTTCAGCTTGTCATTGGCGCAATCCGGGCAAATGGTAAACATTCCCTACCTCCCTGGTATTGTGTGACCAGTATTCTCCCTTAACCTCCTTCATTATGGGATGACCGGCACAGACCCGACAACTCCCCAACCGTCTAGTGTCACATGCCTTAAGGTGTCAGAGACACCCGGTGCAATGGCGTATAGACCGGCCCGGCAGGAGTCAGCAAGCTCTGGTAGAGGGTCACGCTATCAATCAGCCAAGACGACGGCTCCAGCGGACTGAAGCCCCACGGCGTTTTCTGATTCTGCGGGCGGGTTTGCTCTTCCTTCAGGCGGGCCAGGGTAATGTGCGGCTTGAACGCCTTATCCGCCGGATACGCCGGTAGCCCCTTACACAAGGCGTCCCATACCCGCAGCAATTTGGGATCGTGCTTCAATCGACACACAATCAGGTTGGCTTTCCTGGGCTTCGGCCAGAATACCACTTCCTCCAACTCGGCAGGCACCGGCTTGACGACAGAAAGCGCCTCCGTTAAATCCGCTTTTATGGGTTCAATCGCCTCATGTTCCACCGCACCCAGAAAAAGCCAGGTTAAATGCCATTGATCGGGCGGAACCCATTTCACCCGCTTCCCGGTTCGGGCCCCAATCGTCTCCCGCTGGGCGTAGACGGTTTCCAGGGTCTCTCCGGCCTGCCGACCGGAAAGCTCCTGAATGGAACTGGCAATAAACAGCCGCGATTTCTGAGACATTCCCCAATCCCCGGCTTAATCCGCGTAATTTATTCGCTTATTTTACTACTTTCAATTCACGGATGGATGGATTGGCAAGCGGTAGAGCTATTTTCAGCCACCATCAGGCGACATTCCGCATCCAGAATTAACGGCAGAAGCTGATTCCTTAATAAATCCCGGCATTGCTGGGTATTGCGGCTCAACAGCGCCTGATTCGCCTCAATCTCCTGAGGGGTTGTCGCGTTCGGATTATAATTCCGTTGGGCCGACATCATCTCAAACATCAGGCAGTGGGAAATAAAGTAATGCTCTTGTAACAACTCATAAATCAGGCGATTGAGGCGACTTTCATCCGCCGGGTTTGCCAGAGCCTGCTCATGCAAATCAATCGCCAATTGAACAGCCTGCTTTAGCTGCGCCAGAGCTGGCCTTAATTCAATCGCGGATTGTGCTTGTACCGCATCGCCTAAGCCCAACGCATTACAGACTTCCGTCACCGCAGGTTTCCAAGGCTGAAACGCATTAAGCATCGATGTCAGCGGTTGTAGCGCATAGCCCTGGATTTTGGCGCCCCCGATGGATGCATTAATCAATTGAATAGTCGGGTTCGCCTGGGCAATGCGTTCAAAATGGCGGATAAATCCGGCGTAAGCCTTTAAAGCCGGCAGCGGTTGCCCGTCCTGCCCCTCCACGGTTCCCATCGCTTCCGCTGCAGCGTATAAGGTCTCGCTTTTCGGCAGGGCCAATCGGCCTTCTGAATCCATTTGCAAGGGGGTTCCACCAGCGTAAACCTGATCGTTGGGAAACGCCAAATCCTGCCCAATCAGTACCACAGGATTGCATTGCATCGCCAAGGCCGCCTGTAACGCCACTAAGGAAACGGTTCCCCCACCTTCCAACATCGAAGGAGACACGGCAGCACCCGAGCTGGCATAAAGCCATTGGGCAAACGCCTCACCGCTTTGCGGGAAATACACTACCTTGGACTCTGCCGGGGCCGTAAAGCAGCAGGGTTCGGTAAACGGACTCAACAGAAAGTGAATTGGGCTCAGATAACTCTCCGGCAGGCCCTGCAACTGCTCCTGCATGCCGCTGGCGTCATAAAACACCGCAAAATCCGGGGTGATACCGGCCTGCCATAAGGTGCGCAACGCGCCTCCCACCGCAATTAAGATCATGGAGTCACCTAGCGCCCGGATCGCTTCCAATCCGGCATCCAGAGACGGCCCCCGACCTATGATGAGTGCCGGTTTATCCTGAAAAGCGCCGTTAAATTGGCTGAACGAGTTGGCCTGCCCAATATACGGCAAATTTTGAAAGAACTGGCGAATCCATTGCCAATGAAAATACTGGCCGGTTTTATAATCCCGCACCCGCTCATCCACCAGGGCGAACAACTGGGCCATTAAGCCGGGAATCTCGTTCGCCATCAGCGTGGCATAGCCCTGGGTGATTAAAATATCCAGCGGATCTTCCCAGGCAACCAATGGGTTGAGCCAATTCAGCAACTCGGCTGGCGTTGTTGCCAAAAATACTCTACGGGACTCGATAAATTCGGTTAAATCCACATTTTCCAACACAAACTTCAGCAGAGAGACATCAGGTTCGTAAATCACAATCTGGCCGGGACTGTGCTGGTACACCGCCTGTAGCAGGTAGCCCAGCCCCATGCCCAGAACCAGGTGCGCCCGTCCCAAAGCCGGCCTGCATTGCCGCGAAACAATTTGCCTTGCCTCTTGCATGGCCCCGGTACTCGCATGCAACGGTATTCCCCGGAACAGTAGGGTGTAATCCTCATCCTGGGTGGCGATTAATTCCACTTCACTGGTTGGCGCTATATGGTCCAGCCGCTCCACCAGCTCCTGATGGCCCGAGTGGGCTTGCAGAAGGGCTTGTCTGTTATTCTGCCAGAACATGTCCACGCCTTTCCCGATTGAGGATATATTTCCATTCTGGCCGATTACAGAGCAAAAACCCTCCCTTAAGCGGTGTAGAACGCAATTAAATTAAGGTGAAGGAATTGATAGAATCCTCAAAACCGGCGCTTATATAGCCTCAGCCATATCTTTGCCATAACTCATGGACAGCCCCACAAAAAACTGTTAGTGTATTCACTACAGTATTTCAAACTGTAAACGTTTCAACATGTTTGCCAGCTAAACAGTTGACAAACGCACCTGTACTTAGGTTAAAGTGATAACACTATGAATACACGTCCACAACAAAGCTTTTATTTCTTTTATTTTTACGGCTTCCGTCAGGGAGACGTTTGTTGACGTGTAAAGGCTAAAAAAAGATTTACCGAACAAACAGCTCCCGCACAAACGGGAGCTGTTTTCGTTTATAAGCTGTTAGACAATAGGATAAAGGAGTCATCACCAATGAACCAAGCAAAAGTAAATCAAAAACCGATGTTAGTAGCGGGCCCCTGCTCCGCCGAAGGCCGCGAGCAGATTATGTTCTCCATTGAGCAGGCCAAGGCCCGCAACGTGGATTTCGTCCGCATCAGCCTGTGGAAGCCCCGCACCAAGCCCGGCTTCGACGGCCTGAAAGAAGAGGGTATCTCCCTGCTGGCGGAAGCAGCCCAAATGGGCGTAAACCCCGGCACCGAAATTCTGGTGCCTTCCCAGGCCCAGTCTGTTATGGACGGCGTACTGCCCTCCCTGGGCGCTGACGGCAAACTGTTGCTGTGGATTGGCGCCCGGAACCAGAACCACTACGTCCAACAGGAAATCGCGCGGGTGGCCGCCCAGGATTCCCGCGTTCACCTGATGCTGAAGAACCAGCCGTGGCACTCCGAATCTCACTGGGAAGGCATTGTAGACCATGCGCTGGAAGGCGGCATGGCTGCCGAAAACCTGATTCTCTGCCACCGCGGCTTCACCCCGGATGTGCACCACCCGAATCCCAGCGGCCTGCGCAATGTAGCCGACAACGAAATGGCCATGCGCATCAAGGAAAAAACCAACCTGACCATGCTACTGGATATTTCCCACATTGCGGGCGCAGTGGACAAACTGGACGAAGTGGCAATGGATGGTGCCGAGTTCAACTACGATGGCATGGTCATCGAAGTGCATCCCAACCCGCGCTTCGCCTGGACCGACGCCAAACAGCAAATCACCTGGGATCAACTGGACACCATGCTGGGGAAGCTGCAAGCCGGTCGCGTGATTGAGAAGAAAGCTGTTCTGGCATGAAATCCACCGGCCAAAATACTGTCAGCTTGCAACCCTTAAATGCACCAGTGACCGCCGAGGTCACGGTTCCGGGCTCTAAAAGCTACACCATTCGAGCTTTGTTGCTGGCAGCGCTCACTCCCAAGACGGCAAACCAGCCGGTGAAGGTGATTAACCCCCTATTCAGCGATGATACCAAAGCCATTCTGGAATGCCTGAACGCCCTGGGCATCCAGACGGCACTGACAACGGACAAAGCAGGCCAACAGTGTGTGGAAGTTCACGGAAGCCTGGATGATATTCAGGATCGGGACTACACGCTGAACGCCGATTTGTCCGCCGCCACCTTACGGTTTCTGGTCGCGCTGTCGGCGGTGATTCCCGGACGGCAGGTGTTGCTGGGCAAGGAAGGTCTGAATAATCGTCCGGTACGGGATTTGGTAGACAGCTTGCGAGCGTTGGGCGCGTCCATCGAATACCTGGAAAAAGACGGCTATCCGCCGGTACGGGTGTCTTCCAACCGGATTGAGGCGGACGTGATTACCGTATCCGGCAGCACCAGCAGCCAGTATATTTCCGCGCTGATGATGATTGGACCACTCATTCAAACCCAAGGCGATGCAGTGACCATTGAACTGCCCGGCGAGCCGGTTTCCAAGCCATACCTGGACATGACCGGCTCCATTATGGAAGCCTTCGATGTGACCGTGGTCAACGAGGATTACCGGCGTTTTGTCATCCGAACCGGGCAGCAGTACCGGTGCGCACAATACATTGTGGAGCCGGATGCGTCCAGCATGGCCTATTTTGTGGCCATTGCGGCGCTGACCAATTCCACCATCACGCTTGGCAACATCAACCCGAAGTCCGTCCAGGCCGACATGCGCTTTGTGGACATCGTGCAGCAAATGGGCAATCGGGTTGAATACCACGGCAACCAATTAACCATCCACGGCGTTGGGGTTGAACCCTTGCATGTGGATATGCGTGACTGCCCGGATCAAGCCCAGACGCTGGCCGTTCTGGCTGCGTTCGCCAAGGGAACCACGCGAATCGACGGTCTGCAATCCCTGCGGGTGAAAGAAACCGATCGCATTGCCGCCGTTGAGCAGGAACTGGCAAAAATGGGCATTCGCACTGAAGCGGAAGCCGATGCACTGGTAATTCATGGCGGTAATCCGCAAGCAGCAACAATCGCGACTTACGGCGATCACCGGATGGCGATGGCCTTTGCCCTGGCAGGCACCTTGCTGCCCGGCATGAGTTATGAAGATCCGGCCGTGGTGAATAAAACCTACCCGGAATTCTGGCAGGATTTACAGCAATTGGGCGTTGGGGTTGAGTACCACTCGGCCGATTCTGTCAATCATCCCGAACAGTCAGCGGAAGGGCGGAAGCTGGTATTGACCGGCTTCATGGGCGCGGGTAAAACGACCGTCGCCGCCTTGCTCGCTAACAAGCTGGACCTGATTTGCATTGAAATGGACGAATTAATCGTTCAGCGCTCTGGGCGCAGCAGCATTAACGAGATTTTCGAACAGGACGGTGAGCCCCGGTTTCGGGCACTGGAACTGGAAATCGCAAAATCGCTTCAACAGGTTCGCAACGCGGTTATTTCCACTGGTGGCGGCATTGTCATGAATCCAATCGCCATGGATTGCATTCGCCAAAACGCAACTGTCGTGTTTTTGGAAGCGGAACTGGAGACCGTGCTGGAGCGTCTGAATGGAAACCAGGATCGCCCTCTGTTGCAAGATAAAGCGGCGGCCGCGGATTTGTATGAATTGCGTCAGCCGTTGTACAGGCAACATGCCTGCGTTCGGCTTTCCACGGACGATAAACAACCGGAAGCCTTGGCGGATGAGATTATCCAGGCCACCCAAAACGCTGAAATGTGTATAGTATAGAAAGATTTTTTGAACCATGACTGCGGGAAATTCATTCGGACATCTCTTCAGAATCACCACCTTCGGGGAATCCCACGGGGGCGGGGTCGGCGTAGTCGTTGACGGCTGCCCACCCGGACTGGAAATCTCCAAGGAAGAGATTCAGAAGGAGCTGGATCGACGTCGCCCCGGCCAAAGCGCCATTACCACCCCCCGCAACGAGCAGGATGAAATTCACATCTTCTCCGGCCTGATGGACGGGAAAACCACCGGCACGCCTATTATGCTGATGGCCCATAACAAGGATGTGAAATCGGAAGACTACAATAACCTCAAAAGCCTATATCGGCCCGGTCATGCGGATTATACATTCCAGCAGAAATATGGCATCCGCGACTGGCGCGGCGGCGGTCGCTCTTCCGCGCGGGAAACCATCGGTCGGGTTGCTGCAGGCGCCATCGCCAAAAAATTCCTGAAGGAAAAACTGGGCATGGAGTTCCTGGCCTTTGTGGAGCAGGTCGGCCCAATTCGCACCGAAATCGATTCAGAGCAAGTCACCGCCGACATGGTGGAAAGCAACATTGTGCGCTGCCCGGATGCGGATATAGCCGCCCAAATGATCGAACTGATCGAAACCGTTCGGGATGAAGGTGATTCCGTGGGCGGCGTGATTCGCGGCGTCATTAAAAATACGCCCGTTGGCCTGGGTGAGCCGGTTTTCGATAAATTACACGCCGATTTGGGCAAGGCCATGCTGAGCATTAATGCCGTCAAAGGGTTTGAAATCGGCTCCGGCTTTGCAGGCTCCGCGCTCCGGGGAAGCCAGCACAACGACGAATTTTACACGGAAGGCGAACAGGTACGCACCCGCACCAATAACGCCGGTGGTGTACTGGGCGGTATTTCCAGCGGAGAAACCATCTATTTCCGAGTGGCGGTCAAGCCGACCTCTACCATTCGCAAAAGTCAGAATACCGTGAACCAGGCCCAGGAAGAAACCGTCATAGAGGCTACCGGACGTCATGATCCGTGTGTGTTGCCTCGCGCGGTACCCATCGTGGAATCCATGGCCGCCCTGGTACTAATGGATCACTATTTACGCAATAAAGCTCAGAATGGGTAAATTCAATTATGATGAATGAAATGCGGATAACTGAAATGCTGACTATGAGAAAAAACGACAATCGGCACAAAGAACAACAGGCGAATGAACTGAAAGCCCTCCGCGAGCAGATTGACGCGCTGGACGCGACGTTGCTGGAAACGTTGGCTAAACGGGCTCAATTGGTGGATCAAATCGGGAAATACAAAAAATCCCGCGGGCTGGAACCCCTGGACAGCACACGTTGGCAGCAGGTTCTGCAAACCAATATTGCCCGCGCCGAAACGCTGGGAATCTGTCCCGAATTCGTGGAAACTTTGTATCATTTAATTCACGAGTACAGTTTACATTTAGAAAGCAATAGCGAGCCGCATTCATGACCGAACCCGACTATTCCATCCGTACCGCTCAACCTTCCCAAACCCTCTCTTCCAACGCAACATCCACATTAATCATCGGCATTCAAGGTGGCCAAGGCAGCTTTAATGAAGAAGCCGTCAATTTCTACCTGAAAAATAAAGGCATTACCGATTACGACATTAAATATCTCTATACGTCCGACAACGTCATGCAAGCCCTCCAGCAAGGCGAAATCGACCGTGGGCAATGCGCGATTTATAATTCCGTAGGCGGCTACGTGGAAGAAACCACTACCGCACTGGAGCATGCCCCGGTTGAGATTGTGGAAGAATTCGAGATTAAAATTGCGCATGCGTTGATGATTCGGCCCGATCAGGATTTTTCCAAAATCGACACCATTATGTGCCACCCTCAAGTTTTAGCCCAATGCAAAACCAATCTGAAAAATAAATATCCCCATTTCAAACAGACCTCCGGGGAAGGCGAATGGGTGGACAACGCCAAAACGGCGGAAGCCTTGGCGACTCACAAATTATCGGACAATACGGCGGTTATGGGCAGCAAAGTGCTGGCCGATATTTATGGCCTGCAAATTATTGAAGATAATTTACAGGACGCCGAGCAGAACTACACCCGCTTCATTCACGTAGTGAACCGCGCGTAGGTGCCAGCGATTTATCCGTGAGCTTATAAACGGTAATCCACTGGTGCGGCGACTGATAGACCGGCTGAAACGCTTTGGGGTATTGGCTTTTTAATACCTCGACAACCGGATTATGCGGAGCCTTGAGTTCCTGATTCAGCAAAAACGGCTCATCCAGCACATAGTCCACCCCATAGTGCCTTAAACTGTTAAATAGCCGATTGACGGACTCAGCCGTGATTTGACCTTTCACCGGTTGCAACGCCGATGTAAACAGCCCGAATGAAGGTCGTTGGGTATACAGATACACAGCCGGATCCCAGATGCCGGCAACCCTGTCATTCGAATTTGTTTTCGCGCGGATAAACTCGAACGCGGCCTGATAATCCGGCCACAGAGAAGCCGCTTGGCCGGAGGGTTCCAGCCAATGATTGGCTCGCATGCGATGCAGGAGTTGATAGCCTTGAACCGATGGCCAGATCGTAACAAACGCCACAAAAACGATCAGCAGGGCTTGTTTCATTCGCATTTTAAACCGCGAAGTATTGACACAACCATTTTGCATGAACTGAAAAAAATACAGCCATAACCAGGGCAGGATCATCAGCAAAAACCGGGCAGCCTGCCCCGGATACAGCCACCCTGCGGTAACCATTAAATAGAACGTGACATAAAGGCCTGATACGCTGAATTGCCTGATTCTGAGATGAAACAAACCCTTCGCCAATAACAGGGCCGCACCTATGAATCCCAGGAACGTTAGCAGCATTGGAACACTGCCGAATTGATTGGTCAGCAGGGGAAACATCAATAACAGGGCTGCGTCAAACAGCGGCAATATGCCTTTTTCCACTACAGCCTGCATGAATATTATCGGATCATGAGGGGCATTAATTGCGTACTCCGGGGCATAACCACCATAAACATAGACCAGTGGATAATTAAACGCATCCGGAGCCGGCAGGTGACCTTTCACCCAAAGCCCCCAGGGCAGTACCGTGCAAGCCAAGGCTCCCAGAAGGTAAAGCGCAGATTCCTTCCACCGTTTTTGCAGAATTAAAAAAAGCCAAATGGCGCCAACCAAAACAAACCCAATGGTGCGAACATGAAACGCCAGCGCCGATAGCGCCACTGTAACAACCAGCCATTTGCGGGACGGTTTCTGGAGATATTTTTCCGCCACGAAAACCGTTAATAATGAAAGCAAAAAATAAGGCGCTTCGGACATCAACGAGGTGGCATAGAACAAGAAAAAGAAATTAAACGCGACCAAAATGGCAATTAAAACGGAAATGATCACGCTACAAGCCTTTACAGCCCGTAAGTACCAAGCCAGCACTCCAATCCCCGCAATACCGATACCGGTGGTCAGCCAATGCAGGACTGGGAGATTAGCCGGGAATACCGGATTGAGCAGCCAGCCCAATGCCAACAACAACGGATAAACAATCGGGTATTTTATTTGCGCCAGACTACCCGGCACATGCGGCAGGGTAAAGCCTTTTCCCGCAGCAAGAGCGTTGGCGACAATGGCGTATACGCCATCATCGTGCAAAAACCCAAGCACCTGGGAATCGATTAATGGCGCATACATCACGGCCAATAACCCGACCAAAAGAAGAACACTCGAAACGATCCCTATTTTTTTCCAATGGCTGCCAGTCATTTCATTCATCCGTTCACTCAAGCTGCTCTGCTCGTCCTGTTTCCCTCGACGCTCTTATGCTCAGCATAGCACAGGTTTACAAGAATGATTCCGACACATAAAAGCTTCAGAGAATTGTCTCAACCGCTTTATGGAGCGGCGTTTTTAACGTATAATCCCTTCGGAAAGGAGAGGATAATCATGTCGTCCACCATTGGCCTGAGCGCGGTTGAACTGGAACAATACAGTCGGCATTTAAAATTGCCGGGATTCGGCTTAGAAAAGCAGCTTCGCCTGAAATCGGCCAAGGTGTTGCTGATTGGCGCAGGCGGACTGGGATGCCCCATTGGGCTGTATTTGGCGGCTTCCGGTGTGGGAACCATCGGGGTGGTCGATTTCGACCGAGTGGACCGAAGCAATTTGCAACGCCAAATCGCGCATGGCGTCGATGATATCGGCCAATGCAAGGTGGACAGCCTGATTGCTTCCATGCGCGGCATTAATCCGCTGGTAACTTATCAGGCTCACGCTCAACGGTTGAATGAAAGCAATGTTGGGGAATTAATTCGTCAATATGATCTGGTGCTGGACGGCTCGGACAATTTTTCAACCCGGTTTTTATTAGCCGACGCCTGTTTTTTGCATCGCATCCCCCTATTACAGGGCGCGGTTTACGAATACGAGGCGCAGATTTCGCTATTTGTTCCCGGCAAAGGAGCCTGTTACCGCTGCGTGTTTCAAGAGCCTCCGTCTCAAAATGCGCTGGCCCCTTGCGCCGAAATCGGGGTTCTGGGGGTTGTGCCAGGCACAGCCGGATTGATGATGGCCACCGAAGCGATTAAATATCTTTCCAATCTGCCATGCGCCGCCCAGGGGAACTTGCTGATTTATGACGCGCTCGCCCAGAGCTTGCGCCACGTCGAATTATCTGCGGATCAGAATTGCCCGTTATGCGGTAAAAATCCGACCATTCATGACGTTCAGGAATATCAGACGGTCTGCCCGCCAAGCGCCAATGAGAAACATGCTGACGCATCGACCCGTGAAGTGAATCCGATCCAGGCGCAAAGTCTGTTGGCCCAAGGCGCCATTTTAGTGGATGTGCGCGAGGATTTTGAATTTTTAGCCGGACATATCCCTAATGCGCTTCATTTGCCTTTGGGCTTGCTCACTCGGGAAATCGATCGGCTTGAGCGAGCCGTCGCATTGTCTCTGAACACCACTATTTTGAGTTACTGCCAAAAAGGCCAGCGCAGCCTGGAAGCCACCCGAATTTTAAAATCGTTAGGTTACCAAAACTGTTTCAGCCTGCAAGGGGGAATTGCAGGTTGGACCGGCAACATAGTGATACCGACCTGACAAAAATCTGTCTTAACACAGGCTGAATGGCTTAGCTGCGTTCTTTTTCTCAAATAAATTGAGCCAACGATGAACCTGGGCAGGCACATCCGGTGAGTTTACAATATCTCGCACCACGGCAATGCCGTCCACGCCTGTTTCAAGCACCGCTTGGGCATTTTCCAGAAAAATGCCCGCAATCGCCACCAACGGGTAAGGTAATGTTCTGCGCCAACGGCGAGCCGCTTCCAAGCCTTGCGGCGCAAACCGCATCGCCTTGGTGGTGGTTGGAAAAATGGGGCCAATCGCCAGGTAGGACGGGTGAACCGCCAAGGCCCGCGCCACTTCCGAATAACAGTGAGTACTGATGCCCAGCCGGAGCCCGGCCTGATGAATGGCCCGCAAGTCGGCGTCATTTAAATCCTCCTGCCCCAGATGCACCCCGTAGGCATCGTATTTAATCGCCAACTCCCAGTAATCGTTGATGAACAGCCGACACTGGTATTGTTTCGCCAACGCGGCCGCTTGCGCGATTTCCCGCTCCAAATCCTCACCGGATAAATCTTTGATGCGCAACTGAATCGTGGAAACGCCTAAGGGGAGCAATTGTTCCAGCCATGCCAGCCGGTTGACAATGGGATAAAACCCCAGCGGCGTTTCCCCGCAATCCGAAAAATACAGTCGTTCTATGGCAGCTTCCTGATTGGATGTCAGCCAAGGCATGTCCTCATAGGCTTCCGGCCAGCCCAAATGGGCCAGCGGACCATTGCCAGCACCCACATGCGGTGCATTGCGGATACCCTGATTGACATAGGCCTTGGCAATCACCAGGGCGTCCCGATCGTCAAAACCCAGGCCCAGACAGGCGGCTATGGCCGCAGACAACGTGCAGCCGGTGCCATGCGTATGACGTGATGATTGGCGTGGGCTGGTCAGCCAGGCATGCTCGTGCCCATTGGTCCAGTAATCTTGGCTGAAATTGTCAGATCCGTGTCCATTCCCGTTTGCATGTCCGCCCTTAATCAAGACGGAAGGAACGCCGTTACTCAACAAATCCTGCGCCGCCAGTTCAATGTCTTCAGTGGTATTTAGGGTGCGTCCGGTGAGCAAAGCCGCTTCAGTTAAATTCGGAGTCAACAGGTGAACCTGGGGAAACAGGCGATCTATCATTGCAGGGATGGCGTCTTGCTCCAACAACATATGCCCACTGCTGGACACCATCACCGGATCACAGATGATCGGGCAATTCAACGAGCTAAGCGTCTTCGCAATTATCCGTATAGATTCAGCATTGCCCAACATACCTAATTTAATTGCAGTCGGAGGCAGATCTGCCGCCAATGCCTCCAGTTGTGCATTTAAAATGCCCGGAGACGGATATTCAACCTCAGAAACCTGCGTCGTATTTTGCGCCGTCAGCGCGGTGATGACCGAGCAGCCATGCACACCCAAGGCGTTCATGGTTTTGAGATCCGCCTGAATTCCAGCACCGCCGCCGGAATCCGAGCCGGCAATCGTCCAGACGATGGGTCTGCCACTCATGAAAATATCTCCTGTTTTTGAGAGGGTTGCTGATGCCAAAAGGGAGTTCCCAACACGGGTGTGCTAGGCGCCGCCAACTCCCGCTGTGGCATTGGTCCGGCCTGATAAGCACAGGCCCCGGCTTCTACCGCCAACGCAAAAGCCTTCGCCATTGTCACCGGATCATCCGCCAATGCGATGGCTGAATTCAGCAACACACCATCAAAACCCAGTTCCATCACCTGCGCCGCATGGGAGGGCAAACCGATGCCCGCATCCGCGATGAGTTGAACCTGTGGAAACCGGGAACGTAACAGCTTCAAGGCATACGGATTCATTAGCCCTTTGCCGGTGCCAATGGGGGCGGCCCAGGGCATTAAAATCGAACAACCCGCTTCCACCAGCCGCTGAGCCACGATGAAATCCTCGGTCGTATAAGGAAACACCTCAAACCCGTCCTGAATCAGGATTTTAGTAGCCTCCACCAAGGCAAACGGATCGGGTTGCAGGGTTAAATCATCGCCAATAACTTCCAGTTTGATCCAATTCGTAACAAACAGCTCACGGGCCATATGGGCCGTGGTGACCGCTTCTTTCACGCTTCGGCAGCCAGCGGTGTTCGGCAATAAATGAACGTTCAGGGAGCGGATCATGCCCCAGAACTGCTCCCCCCCCCTGGCGCCGGGAGCCTGCCTGCGCAGGGATACGGTAACCACTTGGGTGCCGGAGACCTGCAACGCCTTCAGCATCACCTCCGGGGAAGGATACAAGGCTGTTCCCACCAACAAGCGACTTTGCAGGGTTTCACCGCCGATGTGCCACATGTTCAGCCTCCTTGCATCGGCGCGACCACATCCAGCGCCTGCTGGTCACTCAATTCAAACGTGCCGTATTGATGGCGAGGAATAAAGCAGCCATCAATGGCCACGGCAATCGACTTCGGTTCATAACCCAAATTTTCCAGCAGTTGCTGTAAGGTTGAGGCATCTTGAATCTGATGCGGTTCCCCGTTAATTAGCAGTTGCATAGGCTGCTTCCTCCATGTGTGTATATAAAAATAAATTGGAATACTCCGACGGAATCGTTTGATCGGCTAAATAATCACCCACCAGTTCCACCAACTTGGGAGAAATTAAAAAGCCATGCCGATACAGGCCGTTGATTCGAATCAGACCGTCCTCCACCTGAATTTGAGGCATATTATCCGGCAAGGCGGGACGGCAATTTACCGACATTTCCAAAATACTGGCCTCCGCAAAACCGGAATGCACCGCATATGCT
>JAJQJM010000007.1 GCA_021323475.1 Vampirovibrio sp. | reverse complement strand
ACACTAACAAGCCCGTGTTATGGTTGTTCGTGTTTTCGGTATTTCTGCCTCAAATTGCCAACCAAACCGGCTGGGCCACCGCCGAAGTGGGCCGTCAGCCCTGGATTGTGTATGGCTTACTGAAAACCGCGCATGGCATTTCGCCCACGGTCAGCGCCAACCAGATTTTGGCATCCATTCTCATGTTCACTACCGTATATATCCTGCTGTTTATCCTGTTCATATTCCTGCTAAACCGCAAAATCCAGAAAGGCCCGGTCTTCAGCGGCACCAGCGATATTCACCACGATCCGCGGTTGACCATTCAAAGCCGGGAGGGTGATAACAATGCTCTTTGAGGGACTGGATCTCAATATCACCTGGTTTATCCTGGTAGGCATTCTGTTAACCGGCTATGCCATGCTGGATGGGTTTGACTTGGGCGTTGGCATCCTGCACCTATTGACCCGTGGCGATACGGAGCGTCGGTTAATGTTGAACGCCATTGGCCCCGTCTGGGATGGCAACGAGGTATGGCTGGTAACCGGGGGTGGGGCCTTATTCGCCGCTTTTCCGGATGTGTACGCCACGGTGTTTTCCGGCTTTTATATTCCGCTGATGCTGTTGCTGGTCATGCTGATTTTTCGGGCAGTGGCCATTGAGTTCCGCAGCAAGGAGCCCTGGCCCTGGTGGCGCCAGCTATGGGATGTCAGTTTTTCGGTCAGCAGTTTGCTGGGCGCGTTTATTCTGGGCGTCGCGTTGGGCAACGTGGGGTATGGCGTACCGTTAGGACCGGATAAAGAATTTCAAGGCAATTTACTAACCCTGCTGAATCCGTATGCCTTGCTGGTTGGCTTGACCACCATCGCCTTGTTCGCCATGCATGCTTCCATTTACGTGGTGATGAAAACCGAAGGCGAACTGCAAGCCAAGGTACGCGGATGGATTAAAAACACCATCGCGTTTTTTGTAATCTCCTACATCACCACCACCATGACCACGCTGCTGTATGTGCCGCAAATGACCGATCACATCCGCAACCAGCCCGCCTTTTTCGTGCTGGCTATTTTGAATATGCTGGCCATTGCCAATATTCCGCGAGAGATATACAAAGGCCGCGATTTTCGGGCCTTTGTATTCTCTTGCTTGAACATGGTATTCCTGATGAGCCTGTTCGGGCTGGGGGTATTCCCGTATCTGCTGCCGTCCAACCCGGATTTCCAATACGGGCTGAGTGTGTATAACGCGGCATCCTCCCAAAAAACCTTGGGTATTATGCTGATCATTGCGCTGATGGCCATTCCCATGGTGCTTTCCTACACGGCAAGCATTTACTGGATCTTCCGTGGAAAAGTCCGCCTGACGGAAAAAAGTTATTAATCTGGAAGTTTGGCAATAAGCAGGACTACCAGTACCCTCTAACAGCCGAACGGCCCTGGCTTTCGGAAGGTTGAGGCTGGACTTGCTCAGGCGCCGGAGTAATAGAAGGTGTATAGGACGGCACCTGTGGATAAACGGGTGCGGCCGCGCTGACCGATGGGGCGGGTGGCCCGATGAGCGCCGTGGACGATTCCGGCTGCTTTACACTTCCCTGGGTAATTACCAAACTGGAGGGATCCTGATACGTCAGAAATTTCACTTCATCACTGACCGGATTCCAGTAACGGAACGACACGGTGCGCTGGCTGTTGGCCGGTATCACCCAGGAATAATCCTTCCCAAGCCGCTGAGTCGTATCGAAGCGCATGGGATAATTGTTGGGGTTATATAACGTAATGACCACCTGTCTGCCAAACCGCAGGTGATCGGCGCTAAACTGGCCGGATCCCGGTGTCATGGTCATGTATTTGGTGATCGCGCCAGGCCAAAACTTATCTTGCGGCACCACTTCCTGCTGCTCCTGGCTAACCTGTCCCGATAAGGACTGGCCGCTCGCAAGCCCGGTCAAGCCTATACTAAAAACCACGGCGAAACCGGCCACAGCGGCACTTGCCTTGCACATATCAACTCGCATGGCATATCCCTCTTCAATTGTCAGTCTTGCTGATGATGAGCTGGTACGAGAATCTGATATCCCAATCTCTCTAAAACCGTAACGAATTCATCACCAAATCACAATTCTCCACACGTCTAAAATTCAAACAAAGACTCATCACAGCCAAACCGCCTCAGATACCCTTCCCATTTCAATACCAGGCATTGACCTGGTAAAAATATTATTTTCAGCCAGCATAATATTTCTCTGCGATTTCCAAAGCCAGCAGAAACAGGTCGGTATTGTTTTGAGGTGTTATTTTTAGCTATTTACCTTTAAACGGCACCTTGGCCGCCGATTCGTATGAGCGGTTCAGCAGCAGCCAAAACAAGCCCAAATGTTTGACCGCTTCCGTAAAATCGTTAAAATTAACCGGCTTGCGGACATACGCATTGGTTCCCAGCCGATACCCCTCCACCAGATCCTTTTCCTCCAGCGAGGAAGTCAATATGACGACTGGAAGATACCGGGTTTTGTCATGCTCTCGTATGCTTTTCAGGACTTCCAGACCGCTGACTTTCGGAAGTTTTAAATCCAGGATAACCACCTGCGGCAAGTCATCCGGATCCTGCCCCTCGTAACTCCCCGTCTTGAACAAATAGTCCAGGGCCTCTACACCGTTACGAGCCACCACAATTTCGTTGGTCAGGTTATTTTTCCGAAAAGCCCGAATTGTCAGCTCTTCATCATTCATGTTATCTTCCACCAGCAGTATTGTATTCGACATCCGATAATCTCCCAAAAACCTGACACTCAGAACCTTTTATAACGTAAAATAGAACGTAGCCCCTTTCTCCACGGCGCCTTCCGCCCAAATATCTCCCCCATGCCGGTGAATGATCCGCTGCACACTGGCAAGACCGATCCCGGTGCCGGAAAAATCATGGGCATCATGCAACCGCTGGAACACGCCGAACAGTTTATCCACATAAGCCATGTCAAAACCGGCCCCGTTATCTTTCACAAAGTAAACCGTCCTATCCTGTTCCTGTAGGAGCCCGAACTCAATCAGCGCCGTTGGATGGTGAGAGGTGAACTTCCAAGCGTTTCCCAGCAAATTTTGCAGGACAGACTGGATTAATCGCTTATCCGCATTGGCCACAATGTTATTTTGAATGATAAAATCCACATTTCGTTCCGGCTCATTCACCTGAAGATCGTCCGCAAACGCGCGGGCGATCTGGCTTAAGTCAACCGGCTCCTTGTGAATTTCTCCCCGGGTCAGACGAGACAGGTTCAACATATCGTCAATCAACTGGGCCATTTGCTGGCTGCCTTCCCGAATACGGGTCAAATAGCGCTTTCCGTCCTCATCCAATTTGTCGGCATAGTCTTCCTCAATGGCCTGGCTGAAGCCGTCAATCGTCCTTAACGGGGCCCGCAGGTCATGCGATACGGAGTAAGAAAACGCTTCCAATTCCCGGTTTACGGCGTTGAGACTGTTAATCTGCTCCTGCAACTGCTGATTCAAAACTTCAATCCGGGTCTGGGCCTGTTTGTATTCCGTAATATCTTCGGAAACGCCCAGCATGTAAACAGGTGTTCCCGCCTCATCCAGAATAGGCACCTTCCGGGTGTGCAATATACGGGTTTCGCCGTGCTTTGAGTTGATCGGCTCTTCCGCAACATCTATCATTTTCTTATTCCGCAGCGCTTCCCGATCTTTTTCAATAAAAAAGGTCGCCTGCTCCGAGGGGAAAAAATCATAATCATTTTTTCCCAGCAGATCTTTGTCCGTATAGCCGGTAATATCCTGACCCGCCTTGTTGAATAACTCGAACCGTAAATCGCTGGCGTTTTTCACAAAAATCATAACCGGCACGTTTTCAATAATGGATTGCAGCATTTGATTGGTCTTTTGCAAATCACTGGTTCGCTCGCGAATCAGCTCCTCCAGCTCCTCTGAAGCCCGTTTTTGTTCGGTAATGTCGATTGTGGTCCCAATAAACCCCGCATGCTCTCCCGAAGCATTGTGCCGCTCCGCAGCTTTCGTGTAAAGCCACCGATACTGGCCGTCCGCCCGTCTGAACCAGCAGGTATACTCAAAGGCTCCCGAATGTTTCTTCGCCTCCTCATAACGCTCCCTAAGCTCGACCAGACAGTCGGGGTGAGCTAGTTCCGCCCAACCCTTATCCAGGCACTCCTCATACGTCAGGCCGGTAAATTCAACCCAGCTCTTGTTCACATAAACCGTATCGCCTGCCGCATCCGTAACCCAAATATTCAGGGGCGCCTGATCCGCCATAATCCGAAAACGGTTTTCGCTCTCCTGTAGTGCCTGCTGAGCCTGTTTTACATCATCAATGTCGGTGCTGGTGCCAATCCACATAATCACTTTTCCCGCTTCATCCTTCATCGGGACTCCCCGACTTAAATGCCAACGGTATACACCGTCATAACGTCTCAAACGGTGCTCCAATTGGGCGGCCTGACCACTATGCAAAGCCCCGTTCCAAACCGTTTCCGTTTGCTCCACGTCATCATCATGCACCAGCCTGACCCAGCCCCAGGGCTTTAGTTCCGTCCAGTCCAAGCCGCTATAGGTCATCCAATTCCGGTTCATGTACTCAATATCGCCGTTCGGCAATGCCGTCCACACCTTTTGCGGCATGGACTCCGACATATAATGAAGTTTTTGGGCGCTTTCGCGTAACGCCTCCTCTGCCACCTTCCGATCCGAAATATCCATGACAAACGAGAATCCCTGCTCCAGCGACCCCTTCAACATCGCAAACCCAACCATCACATCCACTTTGTGCCCATCCTTATGAACAAACTGCGTTTCATAGGGTGCAATGGATTGCCCGGTAATGGCCTGCCTCACGGCTTCGGCATGCGCCCTCTGCTCCTGGGGCAATGTTAATTGCTGCCAGTTCAATTTGCCGGCAGCCATTTCAATCTGCGTATAGCCGAGCATCCGCAGGAAAATATCATTGGCGTCATAGATCTTTCCGTAAATATTCCAGAACGCAATGCCGATTAAATTGGATTCCGCCATCTGCCGGAAGCGGGCCTCGCTCTCGCGCAATGCCTCATGCATGCGCTTATTCTCCGTAATGTCCGACAACATGCCAGCCATTTTCGAAATTTTGCCCGTTTCATCATAATAAGGTTTTCCGCGCGAAAAACACTCGACTTCAGCACCGCTCACATGGCGCATCTTAAATTCTTCCCGAAAGGAATCGCCGGTTTCTATGCAAAGCTCCAGTTTTTTTAAAATAGTCTCCCGGCCATCATCCGTCAGCAGCCTGGAAAACGCCTCAAACGGCAAGGGCTTCCCATCCAGCGGCAAGCCTAACATCAAGCGCAGCTGAGGGCTCCAAAACAGTTCCCCGGTCAGTACATCCCACTCCCAGTATCCCTCGTTGGAGCCTTCCAGAACCCGTGCAAAGCGCTCTTCGCTGCTTCTTAAATTCTCCAGCATCTGCTGGCGCTCACTGCCTAACTGGGCTGCCAACAGGAACAACATCAGGCAAAACACGGCGCCCGCCCCAATCAGCAGGTCTCCCAGCGTATAAATTTGCCCAACCGTGGAAATGCGCGCGGCTGCGCTGACAGGTGCATGAATTGGCACATAGGAAGCGGCCGCCATCCCTGCATAATGCATGCCCGAAATCGCGATCCCCATGATCAGAGCGCTAAGCACGGTTTCTATGAAACGAAACCGCGATATCCTGGACTTGGGCCGGTATGCCAGCCACAACGCTCCCCCGGAGGCCACAATCGCAATGACCACGGAAATAGAGAACCACACCGGATCATAATGTACCTTGGCCGGCATCCGCATAGAGGCCATGCCGATATAATGCATTGCCAGAATGGCGATTCCCATCGCTACGCTTCCGGCAATCAGGTGGAATTTGTCAATGGTTTTCCGGCTCAGCAGCCCAAAGGCAATCCCCGAACCTGTGGCCGCCGCCAGCATGGAAAGCGCGCTTAATGCCGCGTCATACGAGACCGGCATCGCCATTTTAAGAGCCTGCATGCCGATAAAATGCATCGTCCAGATTGCAAGTCCCATCAATATGGCGCCGCAGGCAAACCACAGGCTCCGTTGAATCCCTTCACTCACCTTAAGTTTTCTGGCGCATTCCAACGCGACATAAGACCCGATGACGGCAATCAGCACGGACAATGTCACCAGGCGGTAGTCCCAACTCGTATGCATTTCCATACTCGACATTAACACGCCGGAAATATTCCTTCCTTAAAGCCTTAAAGCTGAAATCCGGGCTGAAACATGGCGGGGATGCACAATAACCCACTCTAATTGTGGCTGAATCCTCAACGAATGGCTATTGCCTGACTGTCTATAAGCATTTGCATTCTGAAATTCCGTAATGGAACCTGCTGCCCACTATTTTAAGGATTCGAGCCGGCTAATGTCGAACATCGTTCGCTTCGTTGGGACGACAGTCAAATGCTAGACGGATAGTAAATTTACAAATCTTACAAAGCATTCCCCAAGGCGCTTAAAAATTGTATAAGTAGATTAAGTCCTTTCGTCTGGGGAACTCCGGTGAAAGTCCGGGGCTGTGCCGCAACTGTAACCTGTCGAGTCAGGGAGCCAGAATACCGGAAGAGAAGGCTTTTGTAACACTTCTTGCGAGCACAAGAAAGGTATGACGATGATTGCTTTGGCAACTCCCATTCACATTCGCGCCTCCTGATTGAGAAATAGAATGCCGTAATAACTGCTCGGTCGCGTTTTCGACCTGGTGTTTTTTATTACGGCTACACTGCTTTTAACCGGAATGCTGGCTGTCCATTTCCTGCGAAATGATGCCGTTTCACAGGTATAAAAATCCGTCTGGATTTCGGCTGCGGAATTATTACTTCAACGACAACGCTGAAAGGACAACTCACCATGTCAAACGCTATGCCTTCCTTGGCCCATCAGGTGAATCAACGCCGGATTATCAACGGAAAAGACGATGTCGTCCAGCTTTACCCCATGAAACATCAGTTCGCCTGGGACGCGTATCTGGCAGGCAATGCCAATCACTGGCTACCCAACGAGATTTCCATGCAAAAGGATATTGAGCAATGGCGCTCCGATTCCATCCTGACCGAAGACGAGCGGCGGGTCGTTAAATTGGCGTTGGGCTTTTTTACCACAGCCGACAGCATTGTGGCCAATAACCTGGTGCTGGCCGTTTACAAGCACATCACCTCGCCGGAATGCCGGATGTATCTGCTCCGTCAGGCGTATGAAGAGGCCATTCACACCCATGCCTACCAATATATTGTAGAAAGTCTAGGCCTGAACGAGGCTGAAATTTTTACCATGTACCAGCGAATTCAGGCGATTTACGACAAGGATAAGTTCGCCTCAGAATTGGTCGCGCACATTATGCGGAATGATTTTGCCACCGGCGCGTTCGAGGCGGATCAGGCATTTCTGGAAAACCTGATTGATTTCTACGTCATCATGGAAGGTATTTTCTTCTATTCATCGTTTGCCGCTATGCTGTCCTTCCGCCGCAGAAACCTGCTGCCGGGCACCGCCGAGCAGTTCCAGTACATTATGCGCGATGAGTCCATGCATATGAACTTCGGCATTGAGATGATTCATCATATCATTGCCGAGCAGCCTACGCTGTGGACAGAGCCCTTCCAGCGCAAAATCATCAACAAAATTGTAAAAGGCGCGGAACTGGAAGAAGCCTATGCCAGAGAATTAATGCCCCACGGCATTTTAGGTATGAACGCGGCCAGCTTTGAGGAATACACCCGCTACATTGCCGACCGTCGGTTAAACGCGCTGAACTTACCGGCGAGATTTAACGCCAAAAACCCGTTCCCGTGGATGAGCGAAGCGGTGGATTTAACCAAATCCAAAAATTTTTTTGAAACCCGGATTACCGAATACCAGTCCGGTGGCGCTTTGCAGTGGGATGACTTTTAGTCCGCCTCGCACTTGATGATTCAACCCATTTAAGATTCTCAAAAGAAAGGGAAAACGATGTCCGCAATTCTGGTACGCCGCCGAGACGGCAGTATGGAGCCCGTGCAAGAGGATAAAATCAACCTGGTATTACAAGACGCCTGTGAAGGACTGGAAAATGTCAGTTGGTCCGATGTGGCATTGGGCTGTCAGCTTTCCTGGTACAGCGGCATCAGCACCGAAGAAATTGACGAGTCGGCCATTTTATCGGCCCGCACCTTGATTGAACAACATCCCAATTATTCGTATGTGGCCGCCCGACTGGTGCTAAAGGTGCTGTACCAGCAGGTATTCGGCCCGGTTTCCGCACGGGAGCAGGAGTTGCAAAAACTGTATGAAACCCACTTTGCCGACTACCTGCAAAAAGGCGTGGAAGCAGGCATTTTGGATGAGCGGCTGTTGGATTTTGATCTGGAACAAATGAGCAAAGCGATTGATAGCAAAGCCGATCAACATTTCCAGTTCCAGGGCATCCAGATTTTGAAAGATCGCTATCTCATTCGCAACCGGGAACAGGTGATTCTGGAGCTTCCCCAGTGGATGTGGCTGCGGATTGCCATGGGACTGGCCTTGCTGGAACCCAATAAAGAAGAGCGCGCCATTGAGTTTTACCAGCTCATCAAGGATTTTTATTATGTGCCCAGCACCCCCACCCTGTTTAGCGCCGGAACGGTTCACCCGCAATTATCCTCCTGTTTTTTAAACACGGTGGATGACAGCATTGAGGGTATCTTCAAAGCCTACACCGATAACGCAAGGCTCTCCAAATGGGCTGGCGGTATCGGCACGGACTGGACTCCCATTCGCGCTACCGGTTCTCTGATTCAAGGTACCAACGGGCAAAGCCAAGGACTGATTCCGTGGCTGAAGATTGATAATGACGTGGCCATTGCGGTCAATCAGGGTGGCAAGCGGAAGGGAGCCCATTGTGCGTACCTGGAAACCTGGCATCTGGATATCGAGGATTTCTTGGATTTACGCAAAAACGTCGGGGATGAGCGCCGCCGCACCCATGATATCAATACCGCCAACTGGATTCCCGATCTGTTCATGAAGCGGGTGCAACAAAACGCGCATTGGACGCTATTTACTCCGGATCAGGTGCCGGAATTGCATAATTTATACGGCAACGCATTTGAACAAGCGTATGAAGATCGTGAATTCCAGTTTGAAGCCGGATTAATTCAGGGAAAACGCATTGAGGCCAAGGCGCTGTGGCGCAAGATGCTCACCATGCTATTTGAAACCGGGCATCCGTGGATTACCTTTAAAGATCCTTGCAATCTGCGCTCCCCGCAAGACCATGTGGGCGTGGTGCACAGTTCCAACCTGTGTACGGAAATCACCCTGAATACCAGCCTTCAGGAGACAGCCGTCTGCAATTTGGGCTCTGTTAACTTAGCCCGACATGTTGTTGAGGGCGGCATTGATTATGAGCGCCTGAGCCGGACGATTCATTCCGCGGTTCGCATGCTGGATAATGTCATCGATATCAACTTCTACCCGACCGAAGAGGCAAAAGAGGCCAACCTGAAGCACCGGGCCATCGGCTTGGGCATGATGGGTTATCAGGAAATGCTGTATCAGTTGGATCTTCCGTTTGCCTCCGAAGAACATCTGGAAGTCGCCGATGCGTTGGTCGAACGGTTTAGCTACGAGGCCATTTCCGCATCCTGCGCCCTGGCGGAAGAACGGGGCGAATATATCAGCTTCGAGGGCTCCAAGTGGGATCGCGGCTTGTTCCCACTCGATACCATGACGCTGCTGGAGCTGGAACGAGGCCTTCCCGTGGAATGCGATCGCAACCAGCGATTGGATTGGCAGATTCTGAAAGCTAGAGTGGCCCGGAACGGCCTGCGGAACTCGAACCTGATGGCCATTGCCCCCACCGCGACCATTTCCAACATCATCGGCACCACGCCTTGCATTGAGCCGACTTTCAAAAATCTGTATGTCAGCTCCAATCTTTCCGGGGAATTTACGGTCATCAACCAATGGCTGGTGCAGGATTTGGAAAAGCGCGGGCTATGGCAGCCGGATATGGTGGCTGCTTTAAAGGCGGTAGACGGTCAACTTTCCAAACTGAAGAATGTTCCCGCTGACTTAAAGGCAAAATACCCGGATGTGTTCGAGCTGGATCAAAGCTGGTTGATTCGCGCGGCGGCCATTCGAGGGAAATGGATTGATCAATCCCAATCATTGAATCTGTTTGTGGCCCAACCCAGCGGCAAACTTCTACATGAACTCTATACCATGGCCTGGAGCATGGGTTTGAAAACCACTTATTACCTGCGCTCTCTGGCCGCAAGCCAGGTGGAAAAAGCAACGGTGGATCAGGCCCACTTCGGCAAAACGCATATCCGTCAGGCAGAGCCCAGCAGCGCTCAGGCTTGCGCCATTGACAATCCGGATTGCGAAGCCTGCCAATAAATTTACTCTTGAAACGCTAAGAGAGAACCCTCTTCCAAATACAGAAATTTGGAAGAGGGATTTTTTTCTGGTAATCAAAAATTTATTTAAAATTTTATGCAAATTAATTAAAACTTAACGATTTCGCCCTTATAAATTGGGTTCAGCCAAATTTACCAGCCATTCTGTAAACCGACTTCCACATTGCCGCCGCAACTCGGGTCGTTACCGCTGCAAATTAATGTAGCCCCTTGCTGGCTATCCGGAGCGGTTGCCGTGGTGCTTGGCGTCGTGGTATTCGCTGGAGGCGGCGAGTTTGTAGCAGGTTGCATTGCCTGGGTATTGGCCGGTAGGTTTGTAGTACCTCCTGGGTTAGACGCTGGTGCTGCTGATGTGGGGGTACTTGGAGCGCTCGGCGTAGGTGCCGGCATGGAAGGAGCCGGACTGGCCGCTACCGCAATGTTGCCTCCACCCGCACTTCCGAGTGCGTTTGCCAAACCGGATAATTGTGAGGAAATGCTGTTTCCCAGCATATTCAAGCCGGCAATACTGACTACCCCTACCAAGGCAATCACCAGCCCGTACTCTGTCAGACTTTGCCCAGCCTGACATGCTGGTTTGCGCTTATTCAATTGTTTAGAAAATTCCACCTATGTGCCTCCCTTGCGGGTCTCCAATCAAACTACTCAACACAGCAATTTCTCGACTCAGCATTATAAAACTTGAACACATTGTTACAATTCGATATACTAATGACAAATCATTGAATTCGAGTGGTTGGTTGTAGTGAAGGATCAAAACGGGTTAAATAAGCCCCTATTGAGTTTAATAAGCTCTCGGGGAAAAGCGATGTTTTTCAGCTTTTTTACGCTGCTCATCGGCCTCCTGTTTATCTATGCCAGCCAGAACATATTTTACGCCTGGGAGCTGGACAACCTTTCCACTCGCCAGAAGATGTTTTCCAGTTCACCTCAGGATCGCAGCCAAATAACCCCCATCGTGCTAGTCGCTTTCGATCAAAAAACGATTGGCTCTGCCGCCTATAACCAATTGTTTGGCTCCGGGCTCTCGCGCCGGGCAGCAGCCTATGCAGTCCGTTTCTTTAAACGAACCCACCCCAAAGCCGTGATCTTTGACATCAGCTTCAACGGGGGAATTCATTATAACGATTTATCGGGTGACGCCGCATTGGCGGACAGCCTGCAAAATACCAACTCGTTTGCCTCACTCATGAGCTTCGATATCAACCAAAAGCCCGGTATGTCCTATCACGAACAGCCCCGCGCGGCTCAGGAGGCTATCAATAACAACAGTCTGCAAGTTAAAGGGTTGGGGCATTTCCCTATATTCAGCCGGCAATACCGGTATGCCAGTTTACTACCACCCTATGCCAACCTGCTGGATACGCCCATGCGGTTTTATGCGGCCAATTCCTTCAGTTACAAGGCCATTCTGAATTTAAAGACTGAAGATGACGCAAACGCTGAAGCCCGGCGTTGGATTCCTTTTTCCCTTTATGGGAATCGGGTCATTCCCAGCATTCCGTTAGGAGCCCTTTTAAACGACGAGAAACAGGCAACCCTCTCTCCCGATGGTTTGCTGAGCTGGAAAACCGGCAAGATACATCTGGGTTCGGAAGGATTGCCACTGATTAAATGGTACGGACACGGCGTTTACCCGAATAAACCGGTCTATCCGGAGGTTTCGTTCTCGGATGTGGTGCTGTCCGAAGTGATTCTGGAATGCCGGGAAAAACCAACCGGCGCGCTATGCAACAAAGCTCCGCTCCCTTCGGAACCTCTCATTCAACCTCATTATTTCAAGGATAAATTTAACCTGATCGGATTCACCATACCAAATAAGAGCGATACGCATAAAACCATCTATAGCCCGCAATACTACGGGCTTTATATTGTGGCCAACATGCTGGACAACGCCCTGCATGACGACTTTGTGTTTCAAGCTCCCGGTTGGTTGAATATTCTGGCGTTCCTGCTGCTGCCTTCGCTGGTGCTACTGATGATTTGGCGTTTCAAATCCGTCTGGATCAGCCTGCTGATGACATTAACCCTCAGCTTAGGCTATTTCCTGCTGTGCATTTATGCTTATAACCAATTGAATATATGGATATACGCCGTTCATCCGGCACTGGCCGCTTTCATCAGCTTTGGCGGCTTTTATGTCTACCGCTACCGCAAGGAATATAAAAAGCGCCAGCAGATGCGCTACGCCTTTGGTAAATATGTATCTCCCGCCGTGCTGCAGATTATTGAACAACATCCCGAAAAAGTTAAATTGGGTGGCGAGCGCCGCGAGATGACCTTCTTATTCAGCGATATCCGGGGCTTTACCGCTTTCTCGGATCAAAATCCGCCCGAAGTGGTTCAAGCCTTCCTGACTCAGTATTTTTCCACTATGAACAAGATTATTCTACATTCCTACCAGGGTTCCATTAATAAATTAATCGGCGATGCCATTATGGCCTACTGGGGCTTTCCCCTACAGAACGAAGATCATGCATTTCAAGCGGTTTCAGCCGCGTTGGCCATGCGGGACGCCATGATGGCCTGGCAGGAGGATAAAGAAAAAATTCCCATCACAATCGGCATTGGCATTAACACCGGGGAAGCGGTGATTGGGAATATCGGATCGGAAGACTTCATGGATTTTACCGTCATCGGAGACGCCGTAAACGTGGCCTCTCGATTGGAAGGCATTAACAAGGAATATGGAACCAATATTATTATTTCAGCAGCCACTTACGAGAAGGTAAAAGACCGAATCCATGCCAGGCGCCTTGGCTGGGCGGAACTGAAGGGAAAAGGCGCCAAAGTCGAAGTGTTTGAGCCGCTCAGCTTCATTAAAACTGAACCATAATTTAAAAATAATATTTATATCAATTTATATAAAAATTAAACAATTTTTATCTCTTTGGGGTTTTTATTCTGCTATACAAAAGCGCTGAGTGAGCATTCCACATCGGCAGGAAGCATAACAACAGCCATCCCGCAGCAATCCCCATAGAGAGGATTATCCTTACCATGCTGAATAATACCCGCTCTTCCTCCCCTTTCTTCAATCCCCTCCTGAACATTCCTCCCAAACTTTCCACCCTTCCGCCTTCTCTTCCCCCTACAGCCAATAAGCCCGCTACGATTCCCGCAGCCAACAACGGCACTAAAATTCTGGCAGCGATGACCGCATCGGCTACTAATGTATCCACCGTAAACCAGACGGCCATCAATACATTAAAAAAACCGCCTTTTGCCCCCTCGGACGTAAATCTGTTTATGCCCCAGACTTACTCAACCGCAAGCACGCCTCAACCCGCCGCTCCGCGCACCATCACTGAAACCCAGATTAAGGGCCAGCTAACCAAGACGTTCTCAACCCGCTTTGGAGGCAACACGACTCAAATTAATAGCGGGATGGCTGTATTTAACGACGCCACACTCAAAAAATTCGTACCCGATCCCCGCTTGCGCGCCGCCGTGGCCGTATTAAAAGGCACACCCGGCGAAGCCGCCATTGATACCATTAAAGCAGGCACCTACAGCAAAGTGGCCTTCGCCAACTTGCCCGCCGGAGTCATTGCGGCCATTCAACCGGATGCGACCGGCAAAACCAAACCCCAACTCTTGATGAACAGCCGCTACCAATATGAGGACTTCCGTCAACTGGCTCCCGCCATGGCCCACGAAAGCCTGCACCAGGATGCGGCAAACTCCCTGCCGGAAGAGCGAATCAACCATTCCATCGATACGATGCTCTATGGCAAACTGATGCTGGAAGACCCCGCTCTGGCAACTACAGGCACGGAACTTGCCCGTCGGCAGAACACCAAGTTCATGGCCCGACTGAACAGTCGTGACACCAATGGCAACCTCCGACTCTTTACCTCTCAAGGCAACGTATACCCCGGTGGCACCCCGCTGGCCAACTTCGGGGCCGCATTCACCTCCGCCGGAAGCGACGGAGGAACTGTTGCCAGCACCACCGCC
The DNA here is from genome assembly GCA_021323475.1 of Vampirovibrio sp. Classification (GTDB taxonomy): domain Bacteria; phylum Cyanobacteriota; class Vampirovibrionia; order Vampirovibrionales; family Vampirovibrionaceae; genus Vampirovibrio. The sequence continues at coordinate 26,836 of JAJQJM010000007.1, read as the reverse complement.
GGTAACCAGACACTCCGTAAAATGCTGAAAGCCATGACCGGCGTTGATGTGGCCAGCCCTAATTTCAATTCCACCACCGAATCCATTATCGATAAGAACCAGATTATGTTTACCCCGGTACAACTGGTTCAACTGGCGAAAATCCTGAAACTGAAGACCTAATCAAAACCACTTAAAACCACTCTTAATACCCGGCCGGGCTATCCGGTCGGGTATTTTTACGATGACAACCATCAGCTTCAGCCCGCTAATTTTAGCCGTCTGCTGAATGGTCTCTGCAGGCAGCATGCTTCAAACTTAAGATTCAAACGAAAGAACACCCACGGGGGTAAAATCACCATGCCTCAACAACCAACCAAAGATTCAGAAAAAAAAACGCCGGCATTGCAAACCAGGGTCAGCCTGCAAGCGAAAAGCCTGCTTCCAAGCAGGAGGAAGGGCCTTCCGAAAAAAGTTGGCAGAACCAGTCCAATAAAAGCCCGGATGACTTTCCAGATAATTTTGATGAATAACCTGTTCAGGAGGAAACCCGATGCCATTGGATCCACAGAAATCCACCCAGCAGATCACCAAATCAGCCAAGCCGGATAAACCGGATAATGACGTACTGCAACCCGATACCGCTCCCGGTGACATGCCCGATTTTGCGGAGGAGTTTACAACCGCCGGCGTGGATAAGAACTATTGGAAAAAACCCCTGCCGGAAAAAGGTTCTGCGGAATTGCTGAATTAATCACCGAGATATTTTTCAAACCATTGGGCGGCGTATTGCGCGACCTGAGCCAATTTTCCATGCTCCTCAAACAAGTGCCCGGCACCGTCGATAATCACCAGTTCCTTACAAATATCGTCCGGCAACTGCCGATATGCCTTTCGGTTCAATTCCAGCACCACATCATCCAGGCCTCCAACCAGCAATAAGGTCGCAGCCTGAACTTTCGCCAGCACATGAACCGCCATATCCGGACGACCTCCTCGGGAGACGACGGCTTTTATCAGGTCAGGTCGTTGGGCGGCAGCAATCAGGGCGGCGGCAGCCCCGGTGCTGGCCCCGAAATAGCCCATCGGCAATTCGTTGATGGATTGCAGATGCGACTCCAGCCAGTCCGTGACAGAAACCAACCGCTGGGCCAATAAGGCAATATCGAACCGATAACGGGCATTGACCTGATCTTCCCGCTCTTCCTCCAGGCTGAGCAAATCAAACAGACAGGTCGCAAGATTTGCCTTGTTCAATTCCGTGGCGACAAACTGGTTACGCGGGCTAAAACGGCTGCTTCCGCTACCGTGGGCAAACAGCACAATTCCTTGGGGTTTTGCCGGCACCGTTAATTCTCCCTGAAGCCAGACTCTTCCAAGCTGTATTTCAATTTGCCGGGTGCCAGCCTGTATCGGCCAGCCCTCCAATGAGTGCCAACCGGAACGTTTGCTCTCCAAGATAACGCCCTCCTAATGCCACAATGCTGAAGCTGCTAATCCTCACAATCAGCTCAGCCCATGCCCTTTATCTTCAATTAAAAACCCCCTTCAATTTCTTGAAAGGGGTCATGATGTGACTTTCATCACCTCACGAAATTATTTTAAGGTTTTAAGAAAAATTTCAATATCCTCTAACCGGGTAAAATTTCAGGCCGTTTGGGTAAATACGTCATCCGCAAGTGTGCAAGTTATTTTCTTATTAATAACCCACTCAAAACCCAAGCTCATTCAAAATAGTTGCTTGACTGAATCCGATAAATTGAATAGCATTGGATACCTTTTAATTAAAATTTAGTTCAACCATATTACTGCAGATCCATTTTCCCAACTTTAAAAGAGCGGTTATATAACAAGATTCTGTTTCGTCTTATTTGAGAGAATGAACAGGTTATTCCAGTGGCTTTCCACGGTAGTACGGAGCCCTCTGAAACACCTGCCGGTTTATAAATCTAAAAGGGGGAAACAAGCAATGGATGTTTTGCAAAATCGCCCTGAAGAAATTTCCAAGAACTGGGGTTGGTTTTTAGCGCTCGGCATTTTACTCATGGCATTAGGTGTCCTGGCCATCAGTTTTTCCGTATATTCCACGATGGTAACAATTTTCATGCTCGGCATGCTGTTATTGATAGCTGGCTTGGGTCAATGCGTATTAGCCATACGCGCCCCCCAATGGAGCGGCTTTTTCCTTAATCTGCTATCCGGGTTACTGGCTATGGTGCTGGGCTATTTGTTCATGCAAACCACGGGTGTAAGCGCCATGACCATTACCCTGCTGATGGCGGCCTATTTTATGGTCAGCGGACTGTTCAAGATATTCACCGCCGCAACGCACCGCTTCCACCAGTGGGGGTGGATGCTGGGGAACGGGATTACCACATTATTGCTTGGCATACTGCTATGGGCCCAATGGCCGCTATCCGGCCTATGGGCAATCGGTCTGTTTCTGGGCATTGACCTGGTCCTGGTCGGCGGCGCCTGGATGATTATCGCCATTTCGCTAAAACGGCTTTACACCGGCCACACCGGCGGAAAACTCGCTCATCCTTAGCTGGAAGCCGGAAAAACCCGGCAAACCGAATTAATTTTTAATCATTATCCCGGATCGGATTCAACGGTGGATACGGCCCGATTGACTCACCTGTGTACCGGCGATTGGACGTGCCCCGCTTGGCCAAATTTTCAATATCGCTGGAGGTGACAATACCAACCAGTTTCTCGCCCTCCAACACCGGCAGACAGTTCAGGCGCCGTTCCCGGAAAATATTAATGGCCCGGTCCACAGTCATTTCCGGCTTACCGGATACTACCGAAGCCGTCATAAAGTCCGATACTTTCCGATCATCCGGGATATCCTGCGCATTAGGACCGCCCAAATCCGTGTCGGAAATCACCCCAACCACCCGGCTGCCCTCCAGCACCACCAAGTGGTGAATTCGCTTGCGCCACATCAGTTCATTGGCCATCACCAGCGAATCGGACGGCGCCACCGTTTCCACGGAGCGGTTCATAATATCCTGAAGTCGCATCGTGATTCTCTCCCCTCTTGATTGATGGCTAGCCGCCTGGCAAACGGCTAGCGCAATCGATTTCATACGGTTCCGTCCATTTTATCGGGACAACCCGAAACAGAACATCCGCCAAACAGATACAAAATCGGTCAATCATCAGCACAGCCAATCTCATGTATCAAATTTTAAAAAGCGGTATTAAAGATTTCTTTAAAGTGGCCGATGACCTGAATAGTTGATTGGCAATTCGTGAATGAGGAGCTTCGATCGGCATTGATTCCGATCAGCCCCAACTGCCATCGCAGTCTATCGCAACACAGCCCAAGAGGAGCAAGCCATGTCGGAATCCCAAGAGAGAAGAAGCAAGTCGGACCGTCGCGATGAGGAACGACGCAAGGCAGCCCAGGTCGTGACCGAAGATCGCCGCAAGAACGAGCGTCGCACCGGCAAAGAGCGTCGTAAAAAGGGCTAAGCCCGTAATCCGGCTACCTAGTAAGCGGCCCGTTTCAAACGATCCGCAACGGCAGCCCAGGCACCTTCCTCCGGCACCACTTCCACATAAAGCTGATCCAGGCTCAAGCTGTCCAATTCGCGCAGTCTGGCATACAGCAGCCGGGCAGCGGCATTTGGCTCATCCTCAAGCTGTTGCCATACCAGCCACGGCTTATCCCGCAGGTCAAACGGGCAAGCACGGCGGGCCAACACGCCAACGGCCCAGTCGGGGGTATTAATCCGGGTGAGGGTTTCGTCCAATTCCGCGGGGGTGAGCAAGGTTAATGGGGTACGAGGGGCATAGTGACTCGCCAAGGTTCCGGGCGCACGACTGACCGTAGAGGAAGACGCCGGTTTGTTCGTAACGGATGCAATCGGCTTGGCAAGGGCCTCCTGGATCTGTTCCGCCGTAATCATGCCGGGTCGTAACACGATGGGCTGGTTGTCCCGAAAGGCCACAATGGTGGATTCAACACCCACGTCGCTGGCCCCGCCGTCCAGAATCAGGTCCACGTCCTGCCCCAGATCCGCCTGCACATGGGCAGCCGTGGTAGGGCTCAAACGACCGAAACGATTGGCGGATGGAGCGGCCACACCGCCTCCAAAGGCTTTCAGTAAAGCCAGCGCGACGGGATGGCTCGGCACCCGAATACCGACAGTATCCTGTCCACCGGTTACGACATCCGGAACCCTGGGGGAGCGCTTTAGAATCAGCGTCAACGGGCCGGGCCAGAACGCCTGCGCCAACTGATACGCCTGCGAAGGAATCTCAACGGCCCATTCGCTCAATTGTTCGGCACTACCTAAATGCACAATCACCGGATGATGGGTCGGACGTCCCTTTACCTCGTAAAGCCGAGCCAGCGCAGCGGGATTTTCGGCATCCGCCCCCAGGCCGTACACCGTTTCCGTAGGGAAAGCCACCAGCCCACCGGACTTCAGGATAGCAACCGCCTGCTGAAGCTGTTCCGAAGAAAGCCCGTCAGGTAGTTGCAGGTGTGGAAAGGAAGAGAAAAGAGACATGAAAGGATGCACTTTCAAACTTACAAATTTGTTTCTCATTAAAACAAAACACCGAACATTTTTCAGCATTGCCTGAATCCTGAAAATCGTTACCGGATAGCCTTGCTCAAGGCCCGTTCTATTCGCGTGGCTACCGAATGGTATAAACTATCTTCTATGACCAATCCGTTTAACCAATCCGCCATGTTAAAGCCGGGAATGCCAGCCCCGGACTTCACCCTGCCGGATCAGAGCGATCAGCCGGTTCAATTGTCCGGCTTGCTTCAAAAAGGATGGGTGGCGCTGTTCTTTTATCCGAAGGATCATTCGCCCATCTGCACCACGCAGGTTTGCGCGTTTCGCAATGCTTACCATGAGTTTCAGGAGGCAGGCGCGGAAGTGTTAGGAATCAGCGCGGATTCCGTGGCGTCACATCAGCAGTTCACCCAGAGCCAGCGCTTACCATTTACCCTGCTGAGCGACCCGAACGGGGACGTTGCCGCCCGGTATGGCGTGTTAAAAACCTTTGGGCTGATTCCGGGCCGGGTTACATTTGTGATTGATCCTCAGGGTGTGATTCGGATGGCTTACCCTTCGCAATTCAACGCCAAAGCCCATATGGAGAAAGCCCTGTCTCTGCTGAAACACAGCAAGGGTAGCCCAACCGAACCAGTCGGATAACATGGCCGCAATCTTCTCTCCATCGTTTCAACATGCCTTTGTATAAAGCCTCGTAAAGCATCTGTCTATCAAGAGAATCTCTATGGCTGATACTCAACCCATCATTGATGTCCGTAACCTCTACAAGCACTATGGAGAGCATCACGTCAACGCGCTGAAAGGGATATCGCTCAGCATTCAGGCCGGCGAGTTCGTGGCGTTGATGGGCCCCAGCGGGTGCGGCAAAAGTACGCTGCTGAATATCCTGGGCACCATTGACCGCCCCACGGAAGGTGAGGTGCTCATTCGGGGGGAAGCGGTATTTCAGCAGGATGAAAAAACGCTCACCCGCTTCCGCAGACAACAGCTCGGCTTTATTTTCCAGTTTTTCAACCTGCTCACAACGCTGACCGTGCGTGAAAATGTGGCCCTGCCATTGGATTTGGACCCGTCGCTTTCGGAATCGGAACGCAGCAACGCCGTGAGCACCATGCTGGAACGGGTGGGCATGAGCCACCGGGCGGATTTTTTTCCGGCCCAGCTTTCCGGCGGGGAAATGCAGCGCGTTGCCATTGCCCGTGCCCTGGTTCATCAGCCGCATATTATTCTGGCGGATGAACCCACCGGCAATCTGGATACCGAGAACGGAGAGGCAGTGCTTCAGTTGCTAAAATCCCTCTCGCAGGAAGGCGGGCAGGTCATCCTGATGGCCACCCACAGCGAGGAAGCCGCCGCGTATGCCAACCGAATCATCCGCATGCGGGACGGCAAAATCCGGCCAGGAGCCTGATAAATCATGGCTGAATTTCAACGATGGGTATACCGCCTGATTGTGCGTTCCTTGTGGCAAAACAAGCTGCGCACCATCCTGACGATTTTGGGCGTCATGCTGGGCGTCGGCATTCTGCTGGCCATTAATTTAGCCAACGATATGGCGCTGAGCAACTTCAAAGACAGCATCGATCGGGTCAGCGGCAAAAGCAACCTGACGATTCGCCCTACCCAAAGCGATGCGTTCGATGAACGCCTGCTGAACAACTTACGTTGGATTTGGCTTCTACCGGGAGAGGAAAGAAACGGGTTCAATCCCGGCATTGAGCAAACGGCCCTGTGGGCCGAACCTGCCTCACCCCCCCCCAAGTCTGCCGGAGAACCTTTATCCAATGAAGTGGTTCAGGTACTGGGAATGGACATGCTGGGCACGTTTCGGGATACGCAAAGCGAGATGCAGCTGATTGCCCAAACCCGGCAACCCCTCGATATTCTGAAGCCCTACCACGCCTATGTCGGAGAACGATTAGCAAAGATACACCATTTGCAACCCGGCAGCCCATTCAACCTGTATCTGAACGATCGGCTGGCCCGGTTTACGGTGGCGGGCATCTTGTCGGAATCTGGCCTGGGCAATGCGTACGGGGGCAGTCTGGCGGTCATGGATTTATCCACCGCCCAAGAGGCTTTCCGAATAAACGGCAAACTGAGCAAGATTGACTTAATCGTGCCGGAGTCGCTGTTGTCAGCCGTACAAGCCAAACTTGAGCAACAACTGCCGAATGGACTTGCGGTGCAACGCCCCGCCCAGCGCAGCGCGCAGGTGGAAAAAATGATTCGTTCCTATCAGTACAACCTGACCACACTCAGCTTTATCGCTTTACTGGTAGGGGTCTTCCTGATTTACAACACCATGTCCATAACCATTATCCGCAGGCGGCCGGAAATCGGCACCCTTCGGGCCATCGGTTTTGCAAAGCACCAGATTTTCGGCCTGTTTGTGATTGAGGCATTCATCATCGGCCTGATTGGAACCCTCTTGGGCATCGGGTTCGGGGTATTTCTATCCCAATATGCCGCCAAAGCGGTGGCAACCACCGTTGCTAATCTGTACACCGGACAAGTGCTGGATATGTTTTCGGTGAATCCGTGGATGATTCTACAGGCGTTTGGCTTCGGCATTGTAATGACCCTGATTGGCGCTTTGGCGCCTGTATTGGAAGCCACCAGCATTGCCCCCGCCGAAGCCAGCCGACGGGCATCTTATGAGTCCCGCATCGTGCAGCAATCCGGAAAGCTCAGCCTGATTGGGTCCGGGCTTGCCGTGGTGGCGCTCATCAGCTCATCGCTGCCACCGGTTTCAGGCTTGCCGGTTTTCGGGTTTGTATCCGCATTTACCACCATTCTGGCCGCCGCGCTGTGGATGCCGCTGCTGGTCAAAATCAGCCTGACCAATTTGCTACCCCTGCTGAAAGCCTGGTTTAAAACGGAAGGGCGATTGGCCGGACTGATTTTAAGGGGCGCCTTGGGTCGAACGGCCGTCGCCGTTGCCAGCCTGATGATTGGCATTGCCATGATGGTGAGTCTGGCGGTGATGATCAGCAGCTTCCGGCAAACAGTGGTCAGTTGGGTGCAGCAAACGCTGAAAGCCGATTTATGGATCGAGCCCGCCTCCAAATTCGGCAGCAAGCAAACCGGGCGAATCCATCCACAGGCGGTGGCGACCATTCGCGCCCTGCCAGGGGTAGAGGCAGTCGATGCCTTTTATGAATTCCCGATTGAATTCCGGGGCAACCCCACCCATTTGGGCGTGGGGGATTTTGAGGTATTGGCCAAGCACGGCAAATTGCTGTTTATGAACGGAGAGTCGGCGGAGCAGGTGCTGAAACGGGTACGTTCCCGCCCGTCCGTAACGGTCACCGAAGCATTTGCCACCCGAAACAACGTGAAGCAGAATGACATAATTACACTGAACACCCCGACCGGCTTGCAGCGCTTTCGCGTGGAGGCCGTGTACTATGATTACTCCAGCGATTTGGGCTATATCGTCATGCCCCGTCAATGGTACCGGGAATTCTATAAAGACGATCGCATCAGCAATCTGGCCGTATACCTGAAGCCCGATGTCTCCTCGGATGCAATCCACACCGAAATTCAAACACGCCTGAAAGGTCAAAGCCTGCTGCATATCCGCAGCAACCGGGAGCTACGGGAGGAGGTACTACGCATTTTCGATCGCACCTTCGCCATTACCTATGCCCTTCACGTAATTGCCATTGCGGTGGCGTTGCTGGCCGTAATGAATTCCTTGTTCGCCCTGGTGCTGGAAGCCCGGCGGGAATTCGGCATTTTGAAATATCTGGGCGCGGAAGACCGGCAAATCGGTAAAATTGTGATGATCAAAGCCGGACTGCTGGGATTTTTCGGTAACGTCAGCGGACTGGCAGTTGGATTTCTGCTGTCCTATCTGCTCATTTATGTCATCAACAAACAGTCCTTCGGCTGGACCATCCGGTTCGAGCTGCCCCTGGCTTTCCTCATCCAATCGTTCCTGCTAGTCATGGCAACATCCATTTTATCCGGCCTGATACCGGCCCGACTGGCCGCCAAAACCCCAGCCCCGGAAGTGATTAAATCGGAGTAAATACTTTATGTGGCATTGGTACTTTTTACAGATGATAAAACGGCTCCCCAAATGGGTCATACCCGTACTCGGCATTTTGCTGCTGATTCCATTAGCGCTGGCGTTTCAGTATCAGGCGGCGCTGCCGGGATATCAATATCAATTTCCAAGAGATCACGCCTCTCATCCCGACTACAAAACCGAATGGTGGTATTATACCGGCCATTTGCAAACCCAAGAGGGCAAACGCTACGGTTATGAACTCACCTTTTTTCGGGTGGGTAACGATTCCAGCGTAGTCAAGGAAAAGAGCACCTCGCCCTGGAACACCAATAATTTATATGCCGCGCACTTCGCGTTGAGTGATGAGAGCAATAAAACCTTCCACTACAGTGAAAAACTGAACCGCTCCGGCCTGAATGTAGCCGGTGCGCGCACCGACACCTATTACGTGTGGAATGAACTGTGGCTGGCCGAGCAACTAGGCCAACCCATGCTCATCCGCGCGGATTCCCCGGATGGAAAGCATGAAATTCATCTGCTTCTCACCAGCCAAAAACCACCCGTCATTCATGGGAAAAACGGGGTGAGCCAAAAGGCATCGTGTGAAGGGTGTGCATCCCACTATTACTCCATGACCCGGCTGAAAACCGAGGGTATTTTGCTACTGGAGGGCAAAGCCTATCCGGTGACTGGCCTCTCCTGGATGGACCATGAATTCGGCAGCAACCAGCTTGCCAAAAACCAGCAGGGTTGGGATTGGTTCAGCGTACAACTGACCGATAACACCGAACTCATGCTCTACCTGCTGCGGCAGGAGAATGGGCAAATTGATCCCAATTCCAGCGGAACGGTTGTATACACCGATGGCCGCAGCCGTCACCTAACATTAAAGGATTTTACCGTTACAAATGCTGGCCCTACTTGGACCAGTCCGGCCAGCAAGGGCACGTACCCGATAGGCTGGCGCATCTCCGTACCTTCTGAGCAATTAACACTCAACATCACCCCGGCCTTTGAAAATCAGGAATTGTTCACTGCCGGTTCTACCAACGTTTCCTACTGGGAGGGCAGCTCTCACGTAAGCGGCACCAAACAGGGCAAATCGGTTCAAGGGCAAGCCTATGTGGAAATGACCGGCTACGCCCCTCAAAGCGTAAAGGGCAAGTTATAGCCTGTGGGAATACTCCCGCTAAATATTACGATTTACTGAGCTACCCCGCCTGCTGCGATATGCTGCGCACGACCTTTCGGGTACAATGCGGGCTTATTGAAGCGTTTTGGAAGAAAGACCCATTCTTTTCTCAGCCATGAGCAAAATCGCCCCTCAAACCGCATCGCTCACTCAGGCCCAACATTTGGCCTGGCTGCGGCTGCATCCCACTCCCGCCACCTCGCGTGAAGCCTTGGGCCGCTTGCTGGAAACAGCCCGCCTGTGCCTGGAAGCCTTTGATCAGGATCAACTGCTCACCGCCCAGACGAACCTGGAAAACGTAATGATTCAGACCCTGATTGCCATGAAATCCCTCAGCATTCAGCCGGATCAGGCCTTACAACGGGCCTTGGGACGCTTGCAGGATAACCAGGGCAAACGGGCGTTCTATATTTTTACCGACCGGGTGGAGATTCGGGTGCAAGGCGAAATTCGGGGCGAATGGCCGCTTTACTCGCAACATGATTATCAGCAGGCACTCACCCTGGCCCATGAGCTGGGTTGTGACGTGATTCACGAAGAAGCCTGCCAACTCGGACTGTTCAGCCATGTCAGACTCAGCCAGGCCGCAGGAGATCCGGCTTAACAAGGCCATTGCCGACAGCGGTTATTGCGCCCGTCGCAAGGCGGATGCGCTAATTGCCGGTGGAAAGGTGCAAGTTAACGGCCAAACCGTTACGGAATTGGGCACCAAGGTCAACCTGGACACGGATCGTATCACCATTCTAGGACAGCCACTGCCCAAGGCCGAAAAATTCTACCTGTTGCTTCATAAGCCAACCGGCTATGTGACCAGTCGCAAGGCCGGACGCACCCAGAAAAGCATTTATGAACTTCTGCCCGAACAATACCGGGCCGCAGACCCGGCCGGGCGGCTGGATCAGGACAGCAGCGGCGCTCTGATTCTATCCAGTGATGGGAATTTCTTATACCAGATCACGCATCCGCGATTCCACGTACCCAAACTGTATGAAATTACCGTGAATAAACCGCTTCAACCGGCCGATATCCAAACATTACAGTCCGGCGTTAAGCTGATGCCGGAAAGCAAGCTGGCCCGTATGAGCAAAATCCTGCCGGACAGCAAAAACCCGCTGCGCTACCGGGTGGAATTGATTACCGGCTATAACCGCCAAATCAGGCGAACGCTGGCCGAATTGGGCTATCTGGTAAAAACCCTGCAGCGCTTGTCGTTTGGCCCAATCTCTTTAGGAAAACTACCGGCAGGCCATGTTCGCCAGTTAACGGAAACAGAGCAAGCAGCGCTATTGTCTCCGCCGCCCGAACCACAAAAGCGGCAGCACACCGCCCAAAATAAAAATCGGCAGGTGAAAAACCATGATCAGGATATAAGAGAGCGCCAGACTAAGGGCCAAACTCATAAAAAAGGTCGTCCATCCGCCACTAAAAAAACCTGACTTTTCAGGCAGGGGTTCGTGTACAACCAACATAAAGCCGCATTGAGGACAAAAACGGGCATTACTCGGAACTTCGGCTGAACAATTCGGACAACGCATCGGCTTCTATCACCTCCAAAAACCTGCGAAAAACATTAAGACCTGGATTATAAACCGATTTTTTCTTGTATGAACCCGGTAAATAGGATAGACTAGGGGAGTGAATGAGGGAGTGGGGCATCAGTTATTGAGTGGCTGAGGCACGTTCGCATCTTTCACGATTTAATACTAGAATATTCTCAAGAGAGTCGGTTTTATCTGAGGCGCCTATGTTTGAAAGATTTACTGAAAAAGCGATAAAAGTCATCATGCTGGCTCAAGAAGAAGCCCGCCGGCTGGGACACAACTTTGTGGGCACCGAGCAAATTCTGCTTGGCCTGATTGGCGAAGGAACCGGCATTGCAGCAAAAACCCTCAAGGGCATGGGCGTTAACCTGAAGGAAGCCCGCGCCGAGGTGGAAAAAATTATTGGCCGGGGTTCAGGCTTTGTGGCCGTTGAAATTCCCTTCACCCCGCGCGCAAAACGGGTATTGGAATTGTCCTGGGATGAAGCCCGGCAGCTCGGTCATAACTACATTGGCACAGAGCACTTGCTGTTGGGCCTGATTCGCGAAGGCGAAGGCGTGGCCGCCCGTGTGCTGGAAAATCTGGGCGTGGATCTCACCAAGGTCCGCAGCAACGTCATCCGCATGTTGGGTGAAACCCGTGGCGCGGCAACAACTGCCACTCCAGGGCGCAGCAAAACCCCAACCCTGGATGAGTTTTCCACCAACCTGACCCAATCCGCACAAGAGCAGCGCTTGGATCCGGTGGTTGGCCGCGAGAAAGAAATCGAGCGTGTGGTTCAGATTCTGGGCCGCCGCAGCAAAAACAACCCTGTACTCATCGGTGAGCCGGGTGTCGGTAAAACCGCCATCGCGGAAGGTTTGGCCCAGCGCATCGTCAACGGCGACGTGCCCGAAATCCTGAACGACAAGAAAATTGTTCAGCTCGATATCGGCTTGCTGGTAGCCGGCACCAAGTACCGGGGCGAATTTGAAGAGCGCCTGAAAAAGGTGATGGATGAAATCCGCCAGGCGGGGAACATCATTCTGGTCATCGACGAGTTGCACACCCTGATTGGGGCCGGTGCCGCCGAAGGGGCCATTGATGCCGCCAACATCCTGAAACCCGCCCTGTCCAGAGGCGAGTTGCAGTGCATCGGCGCAACCACCATCAGCGAATACAGAAAGCACATTGAGAAAGACGCCGCGTTAGAGCGCCGCTTCCAGCCAGTTATGGTGGAAGAGCCTTCCGTGGATGAAACCATCGAGATCATGCGCGGGCTGCGTGAAAAATACGAAGCCCACCACAAGCTGGTCATCAGCGATGAAGCGTTGGAAGCTGCCGCCAAGCTGTCTTCCCGCTACATTTCCGATCGGTTCCTGCCGGATAAGGCCATCGACCTGGTTGATGAGGCCAGCTCTCGGGTGCGCCTGTCCTCCAGCGCGCTGCCGCCGGAAGGCAAAGCGTTGGAAAAAGATCTCAAGGGCATCATCCGCGAGAAAGAGCAAGCCATCCGCAACCAGGAATTTGAGACCGCCAGCGATCTGCGCGATAAAGAAGCGGAACTGCGCGAGAAAATCCGCGAGATGTCCGAAGACTGGAAAAAGCAGCAGGAAGACAAGAAAATCATTGTGACATCCGAGCATATCGCTCAAATCGTGGCCAGTTGGACCGGTGTCCCGGTATCCAAGCTGACCGAGAGCGAGTCCGAGAAGCTGCTCAAAATGGAAGAAACGCTGCATGAGCGGGTCATCGGCCAGCATGACGCGGTGACGGCTATCTCCAAGGCCATCCGTCGTGCGCGGGTGGGTTTGAAAAATCCCAACCGACCCATCGGCTCCTTTATCTTCAGCGGCCCGACCGGTGTGGGTAAAACCGAATTGGCTAAAGCCTTGGCCGATTACTTCTTCGGTTCCCAGGAAAACATCATTCGGGTGGATATGTCCGAGTTCATGGAGCGCCACACCGTCAGCAAGCTGATCGGTTCCCCTCCGGGATACGTGGGCTACAACGAAGGCGGACAGTTGACCGAGATGGTGCGCCGCAAGCCATACAGCGTTGTATTGTTCGATGAAATCGAGAAAGCGCACCCGGATGTGTTCAACATCCTGCTGCAAATTCTGGATGACGGTCGACTGACGGATTCCAAAGGCCGCAACGTGGACTTTAAAAACACCATCATCATCATGACCAGTAACGTGGGTGCGCGTGGTATTGAAAACCCGTCGCCGTTCGGTTTCTCGGTGAGTGAGGATGATGAAAAGGCCCGCTATGAGAAGATGAAAGAAACCGTGATGGACGAAATGAAAAAGATGTTCCGTCCGGAATTCTTAAACCGTCTGGATGACACCATCATCTTCCATCAGCTCACCAAGCCGGAAATCCGCAACATCGTGGATATCATGCTGAAAGACCTGATTACTCGCCTGGCGACTCAGGACATGCAGCTTAGCATTCCCGATGAAGTGAAAGATGAACTGGCGAAGGAAGGCTACAGCCCATCCTACGGGGCACGTCCGCTGAGACGGGTAATTCAGAAGAAAATCGAGGACGAGTTGTCTGAGCAGATCCTGCTGGGTCGGTTCAAGGAAGGCGACAGCATCGTTGCCAGCCTGAAAGACAATGAAATCGTCTTTGAAAAATCTTCGGAAAAGCCCGGCAAAAAGCCGCCTTCTCCGCAGGTGACTGCTTAACGAACCGCTAACGAATCAATACGAGGCCAATGAACAACTCAAGCAGCAAGGCCAGCTATGAGGTCCCGCCCTCGCTACCGGCAGGGGTGACGGCTTTGGATATGGTACTGCCGCCCCAGGTCATTCCGTTATTGCTATTGTTGCTAGTCATAACGCCAATAGTAGTCCTGACCGGCGAGAGTCTGTTTGTTCCTCTGATCGAATGGATCCGCACCCGAGCCATGTCCGCTCCGGGTGCGGACTCCTCCTTGGGCGACCTGCCGACTTACTTTTTTATCAAGCTAATCGCTTTTGTGGCGCTGTCTTTTCTGGGCGGCTTCCAATTGCTGTTACGCATTAAAACCATTTATTACACCACCTGGGCCAAGGCGTTTCCACGGCCCCATTCCCTGCACGTGGACTACCAGACCGACAGCAACCGGGGCATGATGGCCCTGATTCAATGGAAGCTGTACCAGGTGGCTATGGTCTGCCTGCCCCCGCTGGTCATTGGCACCATCACCTTTCTGGTTGGGCTGGTAGAGCTTTACCTGTTCAATACGTTCAGCGATTTATCGTTTGTGGGCCTGTCGGTTCAGCTAACGGTGGAATTGTTCCTGATTATGATGCTGGGGCTGTTTACCCTGTTTTCGGTACTTAACAGCATCTGGACGGCCCTAACCAGCCTGTTCGGGGATATTGTAGCCGTAACGGAACCGGATTTGCCGAACCCCACCATTATGCAGCGTTGCGGACGCATTGCCTTCTGCTCGCCCTATGTGTATGTATTATTTCCCGCCTATCTGTTGCTGCTAGCCGGTACGCTGGGCGAAGTCATCTGGCTGCTGAATGCCGTGGACATTCATGAATTCATCAGCTTCCAGGCCAATGTGCCGTTAATCCTGACATTGGAAGTCGCCACCTTTGCGTGGTATCTGGGCTTTAACTTCTTCAAGTTCTACACGTATCATCACGGCTTATCCATCTATTACAGCAAGTTGCCGCCTCAGTTGAAAGAGTGCTTTACCCCGCCGCCACCGGCCGGTAGCAGCTCTTTTTCCAGCAGTCAAAGCTACACGGCGTCTCGCTAATACTACCGGATAAGATAACCGGGGCTTTCCTGACAAAAGCCAGCTTCTGCTTATGCTTTCAACAGCTCCTATTGTTGGAGGATTTATGCCGGGCTTGGTTGGAGTTTGATCCGCTTCAGCCGAAACCGATGACTAGTAGTTGAGTAAGCAGAAGCGAAGCCTGATGGTTTCTCGTGTTTATACACCCTTAATTCCCAGTTACCAGCGCTCTCAGGGCGTTGGGAACCCGCGTGGCGCGGTTACTTCCGCAACGGATGAACAACAACGGCTATCGGCCCAGCAATCCCCTATCGGCGATGAGGGCAATGATTCCAACCGGCCTTCCGCCGGATTGCAAGCGGTTCAGTTCGACCGTTTCCAGAAAATCCCTCTGGATGCGGTGATTCATGACTTCAAAAGCACCATGACCGCTTTGGGCGCGGATGAAAAAACCCGCTCCGAAGTGGCTGCCTACCTGAATGTGGTGCGGCTGCAAGCGGCCAAGGAGCAGCCTGAGGTTCCATTCATCAAGCATACGCTGCGCACGGCGGCCAACTCTCTGGATCAATTCATCAGCAATGCGCTGGGCCAACCGTCCAAGGTGGTGAAAGAGTGGGTAGACGCCTTGTTGCTGCAAGACATTGACTACCATGCCGACCTGCCACCGGAAGCGGTGAGCGCCGCAACGAATGCGGAGGCTAACTCTCCCGCCTCAGAAAAGCAACAAGCCGAAGCGGAAGCATTGTCCCAGGAAGCGGGTATGGCAACCTCCACAAAAGCCCAGCTTAAAAGCCTGATTGAAGAGGCCAAAGTTTGCCAAAAAAACGGGCAAACCACCGAAGCGGAGGAAAAGCTGCAAGATGCCCTGGCATTGCTGGCGGATCGGAACAAACCGGCGTGGGAAGGCAAAGTCTGGCAATTGAAAGGCCGCTTTTATGATCAGAACGGCCGGTGGGAAGAAGCCATTGCTTCGTTCAAGCAGGCCGCCGACAAGTTTGAGACGGCCAATCTGCCGCAGAAACAAGCCACCGCCTTACATACACTGGGCTCCATTTTAGAAGACCACGGTGAGCTGGATCAGGCGCGACAAGCGTATGAGCAGGTCGTAAGCCTGGATATGCAGTTTGGCGATATTAAAGCACAACTTCGCTCGCTGAACGATTTGGGCAGTATTTATCTACGGCAGGGCGATGCCGGTCAGGCCACCCAAACCCTGCAACAGGCCGCACAACTGTTACAAACCCATCCGGTGCCCGCCCAGGTTCAAAGCGATATTCTCAGCAATCTGGCCAGCGCACAAAGGCAGGCAAAGGCCTTTCCAGATGCAATTCAGAATTATCAGCAAGCCCTGAAAGCCGCCAAGGAAGGCAAGGATCGCAGCCGCTATACCAGCACCTTGCAACAACTCGCGTCTCTGTTTGTCGAGGCCAATCAACCGGATCAGGCGATGAAAGCCCTGCAACGGCTGAAATCAATGCAGCCGTCTTAAAGCTCTCAGCGACTTATTGAGCGGATGGCAGGGGTTGGAGAATATGATCCACCAATTCCCGCGCGCTGTAGGAGTCCGTTACGATTTGGAACGGCAATTGCAGGGTTTCGGAGATTTCCGCCACGGTTTTACCGTCCAAAAACGCATCCGTGGATTGCTTCAGCATGACCGATGGAATGATGGCCGAGCGATAGCCGGAAATATCCATTTCCGATAACGTGGAAACAATGTCATCGCCAGTCACTAGACCGGCCACGTCCACCGTATCGCCCCAAAATCGGCTTTTAACCGGCAACAGATCCACATATAAACCATCAATGGCATTCAGACGGGTGGCAATGGGCTGCAAAATCATGGCGCCCAGTTTTCCGGTCAGCAGCACCACGTTAAACGGCTGAGGCACCGAAGCGGGCAGGTCTGCTTCCAAATCGAAGAAATCCTGCAACAACATGCGGGCCGTTCCCACCCCGTCATCCAACTGGGGAAAGTCACCGTATTCATCGTAAGACGGCAACGGTAGTCCCGCCTTGAAATAAAACTCATCCGACAGGAACACGAAGTCCCCGGCGTCATCGTACTTCTGTTTAAAGGCTTCCACAATGCGAATAACGCCTTCGGCGCTGTCCTTATCCACAGCCGTCAGCTTGGAAAGATGCTCCCGGTATTGGGTTAAGCCAACCGGCACCACCGCCACAGACATCGCTTCCGGCCGAAGGGTAGCCAAGTCCGCCAGCGATTGCCGCAGACTTTCTCCATCCGTCAAGCCGGGGCATACCACAATCTGGCAATGGAAGGGCACTTCCAGGCTCTTCAGCCAGCTTAGCTCTTCCATAATGTTGCCGCCCTTCTGGTTTTTCAGGGCCTGGCGGCGCACTTCTGGCACCGTAGAGTGGACGGAAATATACAAGGGGCCGGGCCGCAGCCGGGCAATCCGCTCCCGGTCGCGCGGCGTCAGGTTCGTGAGGGTAATATAGGTGTTGGCAAAGTAGGATAAGCGATAATCGTCATCCTTCACATACAGGCTTGGCCTTAATCCGGCAGGCTGCTGATCGATGAAACAGAACGGGCAGGCATTATTGCAGGTACGAATCGGGGTGAATACGGGTGAGGTAAAGACCAGACCCAAATCCTCATCCGGCTCTTTCTCAATTTCATAAATTTCCTCTGAACCGTCGGTGTGCCGAACCTGTAATTCAAGGTATTCTGAATCCGAGACCTCAAATTGATAGTCGAACATGTCTTCAAGCTGGTCCGTTCCATTCACCGAAAGCAGTGCATCTCCCGGCAGAATGCCAAGCGCCTCGGCCAAACTGCCCGGCGCAACGGATGCTACGATTGCATTCATTTTAGGTGCATTCATTTTCGGAGAATTCGGTTTGAGAGCATCTGTCATCGGTTTAAAAGCCTTTTATGATTCGGAGCCGTTATGAAAGCCAGAGCCTGCTTCTGATTCAAAACCGCCCAAACGGGGCATTTGCCATTTCCGCTAACCCTTTAGGGAATTCTAGGTAACTGTAATACAATTTTCACTATGAGCCAATCACAGCCACCCGCCTCAAAATTATTCGTCCGCAGCGAAGTGCTGGCCGTGATCGATTACCTCAACACGCTGGATGAGCCTTCCAAGCTGGAAAAAGGCAAGCAGCTCAAGCGGCTGCAGGCCATTGAGGATCAGGAAACCGTACAGCGCATTCTGGTGAAGGAATTACAGCGCTCCACCAGCGCCCGCATTATTCAAATCGTGTCTGAATTGCTGATGGAACTGGGCACCATCAACAGCTTGCAAGCCCCGTTATGGGCCATCATCCAGAACCCTCAAAGCTCGGATGAGATTAAAGACGCGTCCAACGTGATTTTGCGCCAATTGGGCGATGAGACCGACCCGAACCTGTACCTGGAATATCTGGATGATCCGGCGGGGCTGATCAACCGGGAAACCGAGCGCATGCTGGAAGTCTCCACCCGGAACCCGGAAGCGCTGATTGATTTCATCGATTTCATTTTCTCGCTGCCGGTGGATGAGCAATGCAACCTGATCCGCTCCTTGCAGTCCGATTATCCGGCCGAGTACCTGCTGAACATTTTTCTGCCGGCCATTATGGCGCTTCCGCCCTATGAAACCATGGAGCTGCTGCTGTCCATGTTGGGCGAGATGCGGACCGTTCGCAGCGCGCTGTTCCTGAGGGACAATCAGGACTGGTTCCAAAGCGATGCCCGTCTTGCCAAGGTCGCTAAAAAATCCATGAACACCCTGAAAATAGCCGGGTTATACCGGGAAGAACGGATGCAGGAAGGCTTGCAGGAACTGTCCCAGCCCCATTCGCTGGTTACCCAGACCCGCCTTTACCAGTGCTTTGCGACTATTCCAGACGGCATCGGCAACCAGGGCATCGTCATCAGCCGCGAACGGGACAATGGCGACATTGTCATGATGAGCGTGGCCATTAACGATATTCACGGCATTATCGACTGCTTTGGCTTTTACGAATTGGCCAAGGCAGATTTCCACAAGCTGATTGAAAAATTCCACGAGGAAAACACCAAGATTCATGCGCCATACGCGTATTGCGCCCATAAATTACACCAGGCTGCGGCACTCAATCACAAAAATAAGTTTCGGCTTCCTTATGAATACAGTTGCTGGAGTGTGTTACTGAATGATCCGGAGCTACTTCCGGAAGAACCACTGGACACACTGGCGCTCAGCAGCCAATGGGCCAATCAGGAATGGGAATCCGCTAGCATCAGCCTGTATCAGCACCCGGATTTCAGCACATGGTTCCTGGAAGAGGGCGATCATCCGGTGGTTACCAGCATTCTGGAGAATGTATTGGAAGTCTGCGCCAAAACCATGGCCGACGCCGCTGAGGATGAGCGCCTGATGCGCCTGAATCAGTTGGAAGGCGTGTTTGTGCAAACGCTCGATAGTCTGGCGGAAGCAATGGTGCATGGCTTGCTCAGCACCGAATGGCGAGAGATTTTAACCAACCGATTGGCGGATTCCGCCTATCTGCTGAATGAGCAGAAGGCGCATACCTTTGCCAGCCTAGCTGCTACCGAAGTGCAGAAGCTGCTGGCCTACCAAGGCATTGAAACCCCGCTGGAAGGCTTCATCAAGCACTACGGACGGCGTTGCGTGGAAGAAGACCTGCTGCGCCTGAAGCAAGGCGCCCAAACCAGCCCGGAGCTGAAGGATACGGAAACCTTTGAGCACCTGGTGGATACCGTGTTAACCGCCTGGGAACTGTAGCCATGAGCCTGGATGACGATCTGCCCCCTCGTATATTAGCGGTCGATCCGGGCCAAAAGCGGGTGGGATTGGCCGTTAGCGACCCTTTTGGCAATTTTGCGGTAGGGCTGGACACCATTGCCATGCATGAAGGCAAGGATTTATTGCCGGAAATTGGCGCGCTGTGCAAGCAATATGACGTTAAAAAAATTGTGATGGGCTTGCCCCTGCACATGAGCGGCGAGGAAGGCGCCTCCGCCCAAAAAGCACGGGAATTGGCCGCCATTCTTTCTGAAGGTTTGAATATCCCTGTGGAGCTAATGGACGAGCGGCTGACTTCCAAAATTGCCGCGCAAACCCTGCGAGAGCAAGGTATTCAAAGCTCGCGCCACCGCAAAAAAGGCATCATCGACCAGGCCGCCGCCATGCGGATTCTACAAGATTTTTTGGATCGTCAGGCAAAGCGGTAACTAAAACCAGTTATTTGGTACGTTTCAACTGGTCGTCAAAGTAGGCGATGGTTTTGATCAGGCCTTCATTCAGCATGACAGTGGGTTCCCAGTTCAGCTTTTCTTTCGCCAGACTGATATCCGGGCGGCGCTGGGTCGGGTCATCCGGGGGCAGCGGCAACCGCTCAATTTTGGATCTGGAGCCGGTCAGTTCAATGACTTTTTGGGCCAGTTCCATAATGGTGAATTCTCCGGGGTTACCCAAATTCACCGGGCCAGCATAATTGTCCGGCGTTTTGTCCATCATGCGGATAAAACCTTCCACCAAATCATCCACATAGCAGAAGGAGCGGGTTTGCTGGCCTTCGCCGTAGACGGTAATCGGCTGGTTCTGCAGCGCCTGCACAATAAAGTTGCTGACCACCCGGCCATCATTAATGGCCATGCGGGGGCCATAGGTGTTGAAAATACGGATGATCTTCACCCGCACCCCGTTTTGCCGGTGGTAATCCATGCACAGGGTTTCCGCGATGCGCTTGCCTTCATCGTAGCAACTGCGGATGCCGATGGGGTTCACATGGCCCCAGTAGCCTTCGGTTTGCGGATGTTGCTCCGGATCACCGTACACTTCCGAGGTGGACGCCTGGAAAATCTTGGCCTTGGTGCGCTTGGCCAGACCCAGCATGTTGATCATACCCATAACGTTGGTTTTGACCGTTTTTACCGGGTTGTACTGGTAGTGCACCGGGGATGCCGGGCATGCCAGGTTGTAGATTTCATCCACTTCCAGCAGGATCGGCTCAATCACATCATGGCGAATCACTTCCAGGTACTTGTTGTCCAGCAGATGTACAATGTTCTGTTTGCTGCCGGTAAAGAAGTTATCCAGGCACAGAACCTCATGGCCCTGGTCCAGTAAGCGTTCGATCAGGTGGGAGCCGATAAAACCGGCTCCACCCGTTACGAGAATTCGCTTCATACTCCGGCGCTCTCCCGTTGGATTTCGGAAGTGCCTTCTTCATCCGACGGTAGGTCCAATGTGGGGCGGCCAATGCAGAAGTATTCAAAGCCACGACGACCCATCCGCTCAATTTCGTACTGGTTGCGGCCATCAAAAATCACGGCGCGCTTCATCAGTTTTTTCATTTTCTCGAAATCGGGACGACGGAACTCGTTCCATTCAGTCACCAGCAACAGGGCATCGGCCCCTTGCAGCGCTTCATAAGAATTGTCGCAGTACTTAATGGTATCGCCGAAAATCTGGCGGGCCGTTTCGGTCGCTTTCGGGTCGAACGCCTGAATTTTGGCGCCTTTGGCCAGCAGGGCTTCAATGATGGTTTTGCTGGGCGCTTCCCGCAGGTCATCAGTACGGGGTTTGAACGCCAGACCCCACAACGCGAAGGTTTTGCCTTTCAGGTCGCCTTCAAAGTAGCTGAAGATCTTTTCCAGGAAGTCTACACGCTGTTGATCGTTCTTGGCGTCAACGGCTTCCAGAATATTCATGGCGTGGCCGTTTTCTTGACCGGTCTTGATCAGGGCTTTTACATCTTTAGGGAAGCAGGAGCCACCGTAGCCCAGGCCGGGGAACAAGAACTGCGGCCCAATGCGATTATCGGTGGAAATGCCGGTACGTACCATAGAGATATCCGCGCCCACTTTTTCGCACAGGGTGCTCATCTCGTTGATGAACGAAATTTTGGTGGCCAGGAACGCGTTGGCGGCATACTTGGTCATCTCGGCGGATTTGATATCCATGTTGATGATGGGGTTGCCGGTGCGCAGGAAGGGACCGTACAGTTCGCGCATAATGTCGAAGGCGCGCTGATTGTCGGCACCAATAACCACCCGATCCGGCTTCAGGAAGTCATCTACCGCAGCCCCTTGCTTCAGGAACTCCGGATTGGAAACGATGGAAAACTCATGGGTAGTGGTTTCAGCCACAATGGCGCGAATCTGATCCGCAGTACCGACCGGAACCGTACTCTTGGTCACGATCACTCGGTAGCCATCCATGGATTTGGCAATCTGGCGGGCTACGTTGAACACGGCGGTCAGGTCAGCGGAACCGTCTTCCCGTTCGGGAGTACCAACCGCGATGATGCAGATCAGCGATTTCTTTACTGCCGCATCCAGATCGGTGGTAAAAAATAAACGCTCTTCCTTGGTGTTGGAGCGGATTAACTCTTCCAGGCCGGGCTCGTAAATCGGCACATGGCCCTGTCTCAGGGACTCAATTTTTGCGGGATTGTTATCCACGCAAATTACATCATTACCCATCTCGGCAAGACAGGTTCCGGCCACCAGGCCAACGTATCCGGTACCAACCACACAGACTTTCACGCTAGGGGTTCTCCATCTAATCAATGAGAAATGAGGTATATAAACCATTGTAACCCAAGAGCAAAGCCAAAAAACTCATCCAAGGCAAGCTTCAGACTCGACTTCTCTGCTCAGGAACATACTATTTCAAAACCCATACAAAATTTGAATTGCCTGAAAGCGGGAAAAGAATATTGCCCTGTTTGCTGATTCAAGCTATACAGGCATCATGGTACGCATTTGTTTCCAATTGCGGTACCACTCCACGAATTTCGGCAGACCATCCCTGATTTTGGTTTGGGGGTTATATCCCAACAGCTTGCGGGCCTTGGAAATATCCGCATAGGTTACGGAAACGTCTCCCGGCTGCATGGGTTGCCGGTCAATTTTGGCCCGCTTGCCCAGATTTTCCTCAATCAGGTGAATCAAGGTAGACAGTTCCGTGGTTTGGGACTCTCCCAGATTGAAGATTTCATAGGGTGTTTGCTCATACGCAATGGCCGCCATCACTCCCTGAATGATGTCATCAATGTAGGTATAATCCCGACGGGTGGAACCGTCTCCGAACACGGGAATGGGCAAGCCCTGATCAATCAGCTTGGTAAACTTGTGAATCGCCAAATCCGGCCGCTGCCCGGCGCCATATACGGTAAAGAAACGCAATGCCACTACCTGCAGGTTATACAGGTGGCTATAGGTGTACAGCAGGCTCTCACCCATCGCCTTGGTGGACGCATACGGAGAAATGGGCTTGGAAATGTCCTGATCTTCCGCAAAGGGAACCCGGCCGGGGCTATCGCCGTAAACGGAGCTGGAAGAGGCGAACACAAACTTTTTCACCTCAAACTCACGGGCCAGTTCCGCCAGATTCAAGGTGCCGGTTACGTTGGTATCCAAATACAGGCGGGGCTCTTTCAGCGAGGGACGAACGCCCGCTCGCGCCGCGAGATGAATGATGCCACCCGTTTTCAGCGCCCGGCCATGATGCTCAAAAATATCCCGCAAACCGATAAACTCGCGGATATCCTGCCGGTACAGCCGGAAATGCGGATTATGGGCAAACGGCGCCAAATTGGCTTCTTTAATGGCCGGGTCGTAAAAATCGTTGAATTCGTCCACTACAATCACGTCCGCGCCGTGTTCCAGCAGCGTCCGGGCCAGATGGGAACCGATAAACCCGGCCCCACCGGTTACCAAATAGGTTTTTCCCGCATACTGATAGGTCATGATTCGTATCGGATGCCTCTCTCTTTCAAGCGTTCAATGGCTTTCTGCAAGGTTTCCTTGGGAGAAACCAGCGAAACCCGGAAATAGCGATCCCCGGCTTCACCGAAAGCAACGCCTGGCGTAATCACCACATCGGCCTTATCAATCAGGTAGCGGCACCACTCTTTGGAATCCGTAAAGGACTTGGGAATGGGCAACCACACATACAAGGTTGCTTTCGGCGCTTCCAAGGCCCAACCGAGTTCCCGGAAGCCTTTAACCACCACATCGCGGCGTTCCTGATAGGTCTGGACAATGGTTGGCATGAATTTTTCAGCATTATTCAGGGCATAAATGCCCCCGTCCTGAATCGCGGAAGCCAGACCATAATCCAGGTTGGTTTTAATGGAGTACAGGGCTTTCACGATTTCGGCATTACCGACTGCAAAACCGGCTCGCCAGCCTGCCATGTTGAAGCTCTTGGAGAACGAATGGAATTCAATGGCCACATCCTTGGCGCCCGGCACGTTAAAAATGCTGGGCGGCTTGTAGCCATCAAAGCTGATTTCTCCGTAAGCTAAATCACTGACCAGCACAATGCCGTACTTGCGGCAGAAGGCCACCAGTTTTTCATAAAATGCCAAATCCGCCACGCCCGCCGTCGGGTTATTGGGGTAGCTGACGATGAAAATCTTGGATTTTCGGGCTATTTCCTCCGGAATGCTGTCCAAATCCGGCAGAAAACGGTTCTCGGCGGTCAGCGGCAGGTGATACACCTCGCCATCCGCAATCCATGTGGCGCGGGAATGCACCGGGTAGTAAGGCGACGGCACCAGCGCGTAATCACCGGAATCGATGTACGCAAAGGTAATATGCGCCAAACCTTCCTTGGAGCCTATTAACGGCTGCACTTCAGTTTCAGGATCGAGGGTCACGTTGTAGCGACGCTGCATCCAGTTGGCAACAGCCTCCCGGAATTCCGGCTTACCCTTGAAATTGGGGTAGCCGTGGTTAGCGGGATTCGCCACACCATCCTGAATGGCTTTCACAATGGGGGCCGGGGTCGGCTGATCCGGATTACCCATGCCCAAGTCAATCAGATCCGCACCCCGCGCTCGCGCCGCCTCTTTCAGCTCATCCAGTTCCGCGAACACATAGGTCGGGAGCTTGGTTAAACGGTGGGCCGGTGCTTTTAGCTTCGTTTCGGAAGCGGTATTCGGGGTACTCATGGTGATTTAATCCTTTTTTACCATCCCAATATTATAGATAAAAGGATACTTGCCCACAAATTGCTGATCCGGAACGTCCAAACCGGAACGCAAAAAGGATGCAAGGGGAAAGCGTTTCAATTTTAAACGGGCATATCAGCCGCTTAATCGGCCAAAGACGCCTTCCTGAAACAGACGCCAACCACACCGGATGGTCCGACTGATTGATGAGCCCACTCTACCCATTAAAAATCTCTGGCAAAGCGTTGGGGCATCTGTATTATAATCAGACGGATTGGATTGTGGAGAAGCGTTGCGAGGATGGTCCAGTTTTTGCCAAACAGCACGGTTCCGCCTGCCTTTGCAAGGCCAGGCTATCCACCGGCGTTTGCCATGTCGCCCACTACAGAGCCAGTATCGCCCTTCCTCTCTTTGCCTGCGGATTTTTTTTCCAGAGAGCCAAATCCGCCCGCGATACCGCTTCAGGCACCTTTGGCCCTACGGCCACCTTACCCCTTTCCGCACCAGAGCCTGTTTTCATTGTGGCTGAAGCAGAACGGACTGGATAAAAAGCCGTTTACGCTAGATATGATCACCCCCCGGCTGGGCGCTGAAATCGGCGCCATCGGATTAGGAGCGATGGGGCTTTTGTTCAAGGGCATCTGGGGCCTGATGGGCGGCGGGCTGATTGGCGCCGGAGCCGGCACCGCCATTACCTCCGCCATACGGAGACAGGGCACAAAGAGCCGTAAACCCTACTGATTCTTCTGGAAAATCAGTTGATTGGCCTGCGGATCAATCGTGACCACGAACTGCCGGATAAAGCTGAGCCCCAACAGACCCGAAAAGCTGGCCCCGCTTCTGACAGGAATCACCGTGGCCTCTATGTTATGGGCTTCCAGCCCATTCACGTTCAGGCTTTGCAACATGACCTTGGGCACTTCAATCCGGCCATTGGCGGTAGTAATCTGAACCGTCTCGCAGTTGCTCAGGTCCAGATTTAGTTGCTCGGCCATTTCCTGGGAAATTGAGGTATATGTGGCCCCGGTATCAATGATGAACGCTCCGCCGGTTTGAGACGTGCCCTGAGTCAACAGCGCGTCCACAATCAGGGCGTTTTTGCTGTTTTTCAGCGGAACCGCAATTTGCGCCGCAGACCCGGTATAAGCAGTAGCAGCCCGCCTGCTGCCAGCAGCAACCATCGCCATGTTTCCACCGGGCAGGTGTTGAGAAGCAATCGGCTCCGTGGCAGCCTGAATGACGCTTAACCGCTCTTTGGCATAAGCCACAATATTAGCTTCCCGACTATGGCGGGTAACATAGGCATATTCACCGGCGGCTTCCGGCAATTGCCCAAGCCTATCCAGGGATAAGGCCAGATAATAGTGGGCATTCGTATTTGGGGCATTTTGGGCCACAATGCCTTTAAACAGGCGAACAGCCTGTTGATAATCTCCCTGGCGGTATGCCTGAACCGCATTAGCATAGCCTGAGGCATGATACCCCGCCTGTTTGACAGACGGACCTTGTGCCAGCGCTGGTGCCAGGGGCACGACAACCAATGCGGCCAATATCAGCAAGCCGATCTGTTTTTTAAACTCAGACGCCAAATGCATTCCAATCCTCACCGTGTCAAAAAAGGGTTGTTATTTGGCTTATCGGCAGTATGCAATTTTTCTTTAAATTTAAAACGTCTTCAGAATTTCTTTTACAGAAGTAGCAACAAAATCCTGCAATTTGTTTTTATGCTCATGAAGGTATCTAGGGGTTACCTTCACAGGGACAGGCATAAACACTTAGACACAGTGGGGGACAAGCAGTTATGGCTCACATGCCACCGCCGACGGGGTTTTTTCCGCCGTCCGGATATGGATATCCACCGCCTCCGCCACCCAATATGGGCGGTGTTCCACCGTACCCGGGGCCGGCAGCTATCTATCAGGA
>JAJQJM010000110.1 GCA_021323475.1 Vampirovibrio sp. | reverse complement strand
CTTTGGTGGATAACTTTTTGAGTTCATCCCTCACGCCCTGGGATGGATTGGGAATTTTTCCCATCTTCAGGATCAGTTCCCCGCCACCCCGCACCAGTGGGCTGGGATCGGACATGATCTTTTCCGAAAACGCATCGATGTACGGTTTGTAATTCGGATCGTCCGCCAGCTTGGCATTCTTTTCCAGGATCTTGAATAAATCGATGGTGGCGTCCGCCCTCACGTCTTCCGCCGGATCTTCCAGCCGTTTGTTTAGCGAGCGGATGGTTTCATCGCTCAGCGCACCCCCGTCCAACTCGGCAGTTGGTTTTTTCTGCTGCGGCTGTGCTGGCGGCTGTTGGGGTGGAACCGGTGGTTGCTGCTGTTGCGGAGGCCGCTGCGGTTGCTGTTGTTGTGGCGGCATGGCCTGAGGCATTTTCGGCTGCGTCGGCATAGGCTGCTGAGCAGGTTGTTGCGGTAGTTGGGGCGGATTTTTGCCCCGCTGCAAAAATACCCAGGGCGCCACCATGTGTGGCGGTGGAATATCGGACACCGGTGGAATTTCCGGCGTGGCGTTGTTGACCGGTACGCTTTGGGACGTATTGTAAGGTGTCGTGGCGGCGGATGATCCCATCACGCCCGGTGCTATTTGAGACGGCGGCGGAATATCCGGCAAGGCACCCATGCCACCGGAGGAGTTGCTGCTGCCGGATGCGGAGGCAGCCGAATTGGTGGTGGGCGGCGTCAGCGGGATAACATAGCTGGCAAGCGTATTGGACGTCGCACCCGGCGCTGTGGCAGCCGGATTGTACGCGTTCAAATGCGCCATATTCAGGCCGTTATACGGCTGACTTGGATATGCGGTTAATATGCCCATTCGTGATGACTATCCTGACCATCCCTAAAAAGTGACGTTTCGCCCTGTATACGTTAGCTCGACCCATTTCGCCATAGAGGTCGGCTTATAGATATAAAACCAATGATTCAGGTTTTGTTGCTAGAGTTCGTCCTGAAAGTCCCCAATCCGGCTGTCTCCGTCGTTGCTGTGCTGCTCGGCTCGTTACGTATTAAAATACGCGCCTCGTCTGCGCTGCTCACGCCTAGTAGCCAGCTCGGCTTGAAGACTTTCGGGATGACCTCCAGGTTGAATGGAAACCGGAGGCTTGGCATTCCTAGCCTGAGCCGGATAATGCATGAGCTGCCTGAACCCTGGAAATATGGCGCTCGACACGGATTTAGGCAGTTCATGCGGCTGAGACGGACAAAATACTTGACATAGACACGATTATTTATAGAAGATAACAGGCAATTGGGGTTTATTGTTGAATCATAACTGAGGGGTTTTTAGCGATGCTGGTTTATCCTGCGTTCAGGCTGCATAGCGTTTCCGGCGCTCGTTTTGGGGGTGGAGAGAAAGAATCGTGTCCATCCAAACCGCCTTCGCGGCCGTTGTCTCCGTTGCCGCCGTCCCGGCATGAGTCCTTGCCTGAATTGACCCGAAAGGCGGACTATTGGAAGGAGGAGATTGAACAGCACCGGGAAAAGGCGGAAGCCCATCTGCTTTCTTTCCTGATGACCGGCGATCGCCAGGAGGACACCATGACCGAAAAGCACAATGTATATGTTAGAAAATGTGAACAGTGGTATGACGATGTGGTGCGTGAACTCCGGAGGAAATTGAATATGCCGCAGCATCATTCGCCCCTGTGTTGGGAATTGAAGCCGGATAAGCAGTAATCGACCGGACTGCAAGGACAGGCATTTTCTTGTTTGAAATCGGCCTCTGGGTTAACTTTGGTAGAATAGTAATGGAGTTTTTCGGCCTTGGAATAAATCCCAACCGGAATCCGAATCGGCAAATTCCCCCCAGGCCCTGAGTCAGGGTGGCTTATGATTCTGGTACAATTGTAGTAATTAATCAACGTTTTGGAGACCCTCTCAATGGTAAATATCCTGGTAGTGGATGACGATCCGGAAATTATCGATCTGCTGCGCCTGGACCTGGAATTGATGGGGTTTAACGTGGATGCCGCCAATGACGGGATGAACGCGCTGAAAAAGGCCGAAGCCAAGCCCTACGACCTGATTGTGCTGGATGTGATGATGCCCAAGCTGGACGGCTTTGAAGTTTGCAAGCGCATTCGGGCCAACCGGGCCTCCGCCTCGGTTCCTATTGTGCTGCTGACGGCCAAGGGCACCATTGAGGACAAGATTCGAGGCTTTAACGCCGGGGCAGACGATTATCTGGTAAAACCCTTTGAGTTTCAGGAGTTGATGGTGCGCATGCGGGCGCTGTTCCGCCGGACCGGCACCCTGAACAAGGAAGTGAATACGCCTAAAAAGGACGAAGTGCTGGCCTCCGGCGATTTGAAGCTGATTCCCGCATCGCTGGAAGTGGTGCAGAACGGTAAACTGCTTAAACTGACCCCCACCGAGTTTGAGATTCTCTACTGCTTAATGCAGCACGTGGGCGAAGCGGTGTCTCTGGCGACCATTTTGCAGGAAGTCTGGGGCTACGAGGCGGATGAGGACGTGCGGATGCTGCGGGTGCATATTGGCGGCCTGCGGCAAAAAATCGAGGAAGATCATAAGCGTCCGCTGTATCTGCAAACCGTTACCAATGTGGGTTATCGACTGAATTCGTCTCCATATGCCTAATTTGCTGGGAGCCTAAGGCCATGATCCGGTTCAACATGCCCAAACTTAGAATCTACCAGCAGATTCTGATTTGTTTCGGGCTGATTGTGACGGTTCCCATGGTGGGAGTCACCTTCATCATCAACAATATCAACCAGAAGGCCATGAAAAAGGAAATGGCCCGTTTTACCGAGCATACCGCCGAAGCGTTGTATCGGGACTTTAATACGGAAATGAACTGGCAGAAGCAGGAAAGCCAGATGCTGGCCAAGCTGACTGGGCGGGGATTGCAGGACCGTAAATCGTTTGACGTTACAGCCCGGCAGGCGCTGGACTTGGACCCGGAACTGGGCGCGGTGGCTATTTATGACGGCCAAGGGCACTTGCTGCAATCGGTCTATCGGGATTTCAAGCAGCTTAGCCCGGAGTTGAGATTGCCGGATGACTTGCCGGTGGGTCAGGCCGGAAATCCTCAAAACCCGGTGACGCAACCGTTTCAGGTGATCTATTTCAACACCGGCAATCCGCAGGATAGTCCTTATTTCCTTCGGGCGGTCATTCCCCTGTCCGGTAAGCTGGAAACCCAGACCGCCGGGGCGCCGCATCCCCAGAAAAGCCAGTTACAGACATTACCGCCGGGCGTACCGGCTTATTATGCCCACCAAAAGAGCTTCCGCTATCTACAGAACCTGGTGCGCTCCAATAATTCGCTGTATGGAGCCTTCTACATTATCGACAGCGAGGGGATCATCATTGCCGGGCCTAGTGGCACCGAGCTGCAGGAGCAAATCAGCAAGGAAGATTACAAGCAGTTTGCTAAAATCCGGCCGGGCGTCACCCATGAATTTTCCTCCACGGCGCTGGCAGCCCAGCAGGGGAAGCCCAAAGCAGTGGAAGGCAAGGACAGCGAAGAGCCGCCCTCGCTGGAAAAAGTGATCGTGAAAATGCCGGAAATCAACTGGGGCATTATCATTGAGTCGCCGTACCATATGAAGCAGAAGTACATTAAGTGGGCGGGCACCCAGACGTTTTTCCTGGTGATTGGCTGTCTGGTCATCATGCTGTTGCTGGTTTTGCCCTATATTCTGGGAATCAGCCGCAACTTCCGGCAGTTGATAAAAGGGGTCAAGGCCATGGGCGAAGGGAACTACTTCCGACGCATCCGCTTGATTACCAACAGTTTTACCCCGTATGAAATTGTCTATCTGACGCTGGAATTCAACCGGATGGCCCGCAAAACGGCCGATTCCTGGCAAACCATTCAGGAGGCCAACCGCAAGCTGGCCCAGATGGACGAATTCAAATCCAACCTGATCGATACGGTGAGCCACGAATTGCGAACCCCCCTGACAAGTATCAAGGGTTATACATCCCGGTTGTTGCGCTATGACAGCACTTTGGATTCCGAAACCCGCATTAAAAGCTTGAAAGTGGTGAAACAGCAGGCGGATCGCTTAAGTCGCCTGGTGGAGGACCTGCTGGGATCAGGTGGAACTGGATGCGCTGCTGGAAAACTCTTTGCAGTTCATCCAGGCCAAAGAGCAACGGGATATTCGGGTGCATGTGGCTGCGGATGTGGATGAAAACCAGTCACTACTGGCCGATCCGGATCGACTGGAGCAGATTTTGTTGAACCTGCTGGACAATGCGGTGAAATACTCCTTGCCGGATACGGAAATTGAGGTTCTCGTCGAGCGTCAGCCTTCAGTGGAGGAGGGCGCACCGGATAAAATCGCCCTGACGGTGATGAACGTCTGCGATCCGGTTCCCATGCAAGACCTGGAGGAACTGGACAGCCTGTTCGACAAGTTCAAGCGGTTGGATGACAGCCTGGTTCGCACGACCCGTGGCAGTGGGTTGGGTTTGTTTATTACGCGAGGGCTGGTGGAAGCGATGGGTGGGGAAATTAAACTGGCATATAAGGATGGACGATTCCAGGTTCAATTTACGGTTCCGGTGTACCATCAGCCTGCGGAAAGTGCCGATATTCCCGCAACAGCCTAGTCGAGCCCTTATGGCTACGATTGTAGTATTATGAGGCATATGGCATCCTCGCTATCATGCCGCCTAAAGCCTCTAATTGAAGCCTGGCTGTGATTGTGGTATTTCTGTTATACACAATATTCGGTTCATCAATGTGCCGCTGGCTTACTTCCATTTTTACGATGGGAAAATGCGTTGATTAGTTCGTTTCCGCAAAACCGATGGCAAGTCTCCAGACCGACCCGGCCAGTTCGGAAGAAAATGCCTGGGGAGACTCTGTTTGGCTCTGCGTCAGCTCAGTCACCCGCTCAAAAAACCGAAAAGAACGAAGATTATTCCGTTTGGCGGGATACTGCTTTGCGCTACGGCGGATACGCCGATGAGGTGGGCGAATTTTTGACGCCTTATCTGGGCAGTACGGCCAAATTTGTGGGGTATGGGCTTTCCACACTTTACTGTCTGGGGGATATGGGCACCACCTTGCCTCAAAAGTACGCCAAGGGAACCGAAAACGGCCTTCCTGCGAATAAGAAACTTCTGAAAACAGGCGGTGAAGGACTGGATCTGGCTGCGTTTCACGCAGTGGCAACCTTGTGGATACCGCCCATGCTGATTGGTTCCGTGGTAGATTCCGCCAACAAGTTGCTGGACAGCACCGCCAAAGTGGAAAAGCCGGGTGATGCCATTCGCAAGGGCATTATGGCCGTGTTTGATAAATTTGTCGATCCGGTCCAAGAGAAAACTTCTAAATTTGTGGATAGACACTGGGTGTCCGCATGGCAGCCTATTGTGGAGACCCACTTGAATGATGGGGCGAATCAGTTTATCCGGCGGAATAACAAAACGCTGGCCTCGTTGGCAAATCCGCTGAATGTACTGTCCAGGTTGGTTTCAAACACCCCTGGGCTTCAAAAATTCTGGTCGACCGATGATGCGAAGGGTTTGTCTCAGAATGTGGATGATTTGGCCAAAAAGGTCGCATTCAACTCGGATGAGCTGACCCGGCTTTTATTTGTAAAGCCCTTGCCGGTCATGATTGGCATCGGTATGGTGCCGCTGATTGCCCATCCGTTCGACAAGCTGATGCTGAAAGTGCAGGACTGGACCATTCGGCCGTTGCTGGGCAAGAACAAAATCGTGCGAGATGCGGACGGCAAACTGAAGTCGATGCGGAATCCGGAATACTGGGGACGTAAAAAGGCTCCGGCCGGGTTATCCATATCGGTGGCCCATGTGCCGAACTCACCGTATTGGGTTGTCATGGGCCCTCAAATGCCAGCAACCTTGCGTCGTCATCAACAATTTACCAACCTCAAGCTGCCGGTATCGCAGGCGACTCCGCCCGCTTTACAAGCGCCCGGCCTGCTGGAGCCGAATGCCTTGAAGCTGAGGCAGGTCTCTAATCCGCAGGCGAGAACTGCTGAAGGTCAGGCGTTTATCATATAGATTACGTTTGTAGTATTTTCTTTTTTGCCTTAAAGTCGGGGTTACGTAATAGGCGGCTTTGATTTCTCGAAAATTTCGCTGAGAGATAAAGCCCGATAAAAAGATTGTTTGTTGCTGAGGAGGAGTGTTCATCATGACCGTTCGGTTTTCTCATTACGTCCCTACGGAAACCCCAGTCGCTGGCGCGCCGGCCAGTCCAAACCAGCCCGTTCCGCTGGGGCAGCCCCCTATGCTGCCGGCATCGCCCATTCCGCTTGAAGTCCCGCCGGATACCTTTACGCCAATGTCTGCCCCGCTTGCCTCTCCCGCTCCGGCCGGTCTGCAATTCGGCGGTAAAGGGCGCGGAAAAGTTCAGGATGCGATTCGGCAACTGAAACGCCTGGGTTTTTCCAAACCGTAATCCAGGCTAACGGGGAAGAATGCCGTATTTAGCAGGGTTATTGCGCGGCTTCTTTTTCAGGGCGGTTGAACCGGAAGGCCGTGGGGAAGCCGCCTGCTCATTGGCGCGCATGGAGAGAATAGCCTCTCTGGTTGTCTGCAAGCCTGGATCTCGGTAGGGGAGGCCCGCTCGGGTTGCTAAATACTCCTGCTCCCAAGCCTCCAGATTGGAAGCACGGTTGGGAATACGTACAGCCTCCCCATCCTCGCGCAAATCGGGGATGACTCCCAGGGTTCCGCCGGTTTTAGCGCCCAGGCCGGGCGTTTTAAATAGTTGGAATCCCGCTTCCAACAGTCCTCCACGGATTGCGGCGGCCGCGCTGTAGGTCAGTAAAACGCCTCGCCGGTTTTCCAGCAGGCGGTAATACTGCTGAAACAAATCCGCCGTCCACAGTTCCGGCATCTTTTGGGGGGAAAACGCGTCATGAAAAACAGCATCAAAATCACCTTGCAACCGGGGCACTCTGGCTCTCAAATCCGAAGGCCAAATTTCAAATTCAAACCGCCATCCATCTACTATATTTGTAGATGTTTGTATAACCTGATCCGCCTCCACCTTCGTGTCGGATAAACACTCTAGAGTCCGATAATATGCATTATGTTCCGAAGGCGGTATTTTATTTTTCAGGGTATCAAAGCTGGAATGCTCTAAAACTCGGGGCAAAAAACCGAGCATTTCGGGATATCGTTCGATTGCCACAATAGAAACGGTATAGTCCGACTCGGTTGTTTTCCTGGAGGATAAAGCATGCGTATCCAAACCGAGTAATTCGTTGATCAGCGCCCAACTGTTGTATCCCAGCCCGTAACAGGCGTCCAAAATCCTGATGGAACCTTGTATCTTCAGGCGCTCTATCAGCCCGGACGGCTGCACGTAGTTATGAACGGCCTCCGTATAGGCGCCGGCTCGGTTATGGCATAGCTCTCCCGTCTTGCCGTCCAGACAGGACAGCGAACCGTCATCGGTTACCACAGGTAAGTACAGTTCAGGCATGACATTCTGCTTTCTGAAGAGTTGAAGGAGGGCCAATAAAATTACGGATTGAACGCTTCGTTTTAATCTCGATTCAAAAGATGAAAGTATACGCAAAAGCACCTGGGATGCTCAAGATCCAAGCTCGTCTTTCGATAGTTATTTTATGATGGAAATTTCTGATTCCTCACCGAACCATACTCTTATTATCCCGTCCAACTCGCCGCCGAAATCGTTTACCTGGTTAAAGCCGGTAATACAATGGGGCTTGCTGGCAATGACAGCCTTGGCGCTGGCTGTAGGCGGGGCTTGCTGGCATCTTCAGATCCCGGAGCAGACATACGCCCAGATATATAGTCCCCCTTGGCTTTCGGTGAATGCGTTCGGCTATCGGCTGAAAACCCGACAGGATTTTGTGCATGCCCGGCAAACATTGCTACAAGCCACGAAGACCGATGCATACCGGGACAATCCGCTACCCCATTACCTGCTGGCAGGGCTTTATGACACGTTGGGTCAAACAAGCAACGCCATCAGCGCCTATCAGCAGGTGATTCAAATTGCAAATCGTTCCTGGTACCACCGGCTGGTTTACCGGGAGTTTATGGATCAAGCCCAGGCCTCATTGGCGATCTGCTACTACGAAAATAATAAACATGCCGATGCCTTGCGTGTCCTATCGGAAATATCGGATTTGAATCTGACGGATAAGTCAGACCTTTTACACGCCATTCAGGACAGACTGCAGAATCCGGGGCGAGCCGACTTTCATATGGAAATCGGCAAAGCGTTTTCCAAGGGATTGAAGCTGGAAATTGCTGCCAGAGAAGCCAAAGAAGCGCAAAAACTCAGTCAAAGCCCTCAACTTAAGCTGGAAGCCGCAAATTTCTTAAAAACAGCCATCCCAAAAGGGGTGAAAGAGTTATCGCCACTGGCCCGCTATTACAGCCTGGCAGGGGAGGTTTACCAGCATGAAGAGTCCGACCTGATTCAGGCGGCCAGACTGTATGAGCAGGTCGTGAAAGAGTCCCCCGCCTATGAATGGGGCTATAACGACCTGGCTGTCATCTATCGTGACTTGAAGGATTTTGCAAACGCTGAAAACAACGCCCGTAAGGCCATCGCATTGAATCCGGACTTTTATAATCCGCATTTAACCCTGGGGGACCTGGCGATTGATCGGGAAGATTTTTCGGGTGCAATCCGCCATTTCCAGACCGCTAAACGCCTGTTGGAACAAACCCCGCTCAGCGATAACGAGGCTA
This sequence comes from Vampirovibrio sp., assembly GCA_021323475.1. Classification (GTDB taxonomy): domain Bacteria; phylum Cyanobacteriota; class Vampirovibrionia; order Vampirovibrionales; family Vampirovibrionaceae; genus Vampirovibrio. The sequence continues at coordinate 6,463 of JAJQJM010000110.1, read as the reverse complement.
TCCTGGCCAATATTGAGAATCAGATTGCCTATTCCTATGAATCTCAGGGGGATTTACTGCAAGCAGCCCGGCACTATCAAGATGCGTTGCTGATTTCTATTGATGTGGAAGACGAAAACACACAGGATTACGACTATGCACAGGAAGGCTTGGCCCGCGTCAACTCAATTGCCCGAAAATAGCTGAGAAACCGGGAATAATGAAAGCAGTCCCTGTGAAGCTTAGGGTGCGAACCCGTGAACTTTATTATTACTGAAGCCGGAGACTTTTTGTATGCTTCTGCCGCTGTTTTCAACTGCTTTCGCAGCCACGGCTGCCGCCCCTGCCTCTGCATGACCTGCGCGCTGGTTCCCCATTCTCATGGCACGACGCATCTGAGGCAATACGAGCATCAGAGTTCCCGCCAGATTGGTAGCTGCCTGGATCACGGGCAATATTTCAAACCCCTTGGAGGCCAAATGGTAGGCATTTCCCAAAGATTCAACCGTCTGCCCGAAGTTCATGCCGGCCTCTTTCGGCAGCGCCGCAGTGTCAAAGGTCGGGGTCATTTTCTCGGTGACGGTCGCCGTAGCGTTTTTGAGCGTTTGAGTTGCGTCTTCAGCCAGGGGGGTAAAGCTTTCACTGGCTCCACTCGTAGGGGTGGCTTTATGGCTGACTGCTTCCGTGGCGCTCCCGGCAAACCGGTTGCGTACTCTGGAGGCGGCACTGGTCAACACCATCCCGGTAAGCAGATTATCCCGGCTGACAAGGTTAGAAACGCTCTCTTTTATGGAGCCCAGCGAGCTTAACATGTTGATGCCGCCCCGGAAGCGAATGGCCAGAGGAATGGCCACGGCTGCTACCAATGCGGTGCCGGCTACCGTTTTGATGAGCCGGTATTTGCCGCCCAAGCCGGTAGCGTTTGCCACCGTTTCCATCAGCCCACCGGATTGACCGGCGTTTTGGGTGTTGTGCTGGTTGTTGTGGTTCACAATATTAATGGTGATACCCTGATGCGGGTTGCCCTTTTGTTCCACGGTCTTCCGGGTTTTGCCGTCGCAGTTCGAGATATTGACTCGCACCACGCCTTCATCACCCGCATTTTGTTTTTTAGAGCCAGCTTTTTTGCCCTTTTCCCCGGTCGGCTGCGTTTTGCTGACGCCGTTCTCGGTAGCTTGGGGCTTTTCGCCTTCCTCAATTGCCTGGAATCGATGCGCGTCCTGCATATGGGCTTGGCGTTGCTTAAAGTCCTGGTTGGCAAGGGACCATACGCCTATCACGTAAGCCACAACTTCCTGTGCCTGTTGGGGCGTAATATGGACGACTTTCCCATCCGGCAATTGGATAACGACGTTTTTTTCGGCTTCGTCTTCTTTTCCTGGCGATTTTCGGGACAGTTCCACCACATCATCAGGCTGATGCTTTGGAACCAGGGCGGTCTTCGTCGTTTTATCATCCAGCATGTCAAAAGCAGGCTTAATAGTCCCCTTGGGGGAAATCAGCGGGCGATAGCCGGTAATTGCAGATGTATCCAGTGTGCTGTGCATCATTATCTTTTCCCGTTACGGGCCCTAATGCGAGTATCAAGACTCTATTAGTAAAATCAAGCCTGGAGCAAAATTGCTAATAAACCCATCTTAAATCATCAAGAAATGGAATCAATGGCCTACCTCAACAGTAGGTTCCCCTTCAAGCTGAAAAGTTACAACAAAGCCAGGTAAATTGCAAGCATGTCCAATTGGATTGCGCTGAGGCCAAAGCGGTAGTGCTGCAAGTGAGATTTCCTGGCTGCGGCCAGTTTGTTTAGTAAAACTATAGTGACTTTTAGTTCAGATGTGAAAAGTTAAGTCTTTGCAAGAGGCTTTATTTTTTTAATTTATTAAGTCTTTACTTAAGTCTAAACAAATAGTTAAGCATTGGTTGGGTCTGTATTTTACTAAACTTGTTTTGAAGTATGCTATAATAACTTTAGTTGAGAGTTGGAGTTGCTGATATGACCACAAAAAATAAAAAGAAAAATTTGGCGAATATTGCCAGTACCGATCGGCTGGAAGATCTGTTGGAAGAGGCAGAGCGTGAATTGGAATTGCTGCAGCCAAAAATTGATAAATTGGAAAAACAACTTGATAAATTAAAAGAATTAAAATTAGCCAAGCAAAAATTAATTACCTTAAAGTTAAGTATAAAATCCATTCTTTCAAACTTTAGTAATGCTAAAGTTTCAACGTTGGTTAACGACTTGCCTGAAATAATGTTAAGTAAATCGGCAGGGTCTTTAAACTTAAGTGAAGTGCAAAAGACTTCACAAATACTGCAACCTGCTACTGTAAGTGTAAAGTCGGTACCCGTTTCTGCGGTTTTACCGGAAGGTACATTTTTGCCGGAATTGGCATTTAAGCAGGTTGATACCGTTCTGCGAAAGAAAACATCCATTAATTACGATCTGTTCAGGGCCATTGTTTTTAACGGTGGCAGCGCCAATACGGAAGAGATTAAGCAATATCTGGTGGAGCATCACGTTAAGCAGCCTGCTAGCGGTGAGGGGTTTGAGGCGGTCGAACTCACCGATATTTCGTCTCGCGTAAATTACCTGGTGCGAAAAGGCGTGGTCAAACCGGATGGCCGTGGTACGTTCATCAGTTGCCTTGGCTGGACGGATTCAGAGCCTTGATGAATCCCCAATAAGTTCTTTTGTCCCCTTTTGACAGCTAGGAAACCAGATCCAGCGTGTGGTAAAACGGGTTATCCTGACCCGATTCAAAGATGCCCACGACCCGGTTGGTTTGTGAAAATGCTCTGGGCTGACCTGTTTCCGGATCAATCGCATCTTCCCAACTGAACGATGATTCAATCCGTGGGCTGTTATTGGACTTATTTCCGGCCGGAACATAGCTAGAAGCCTTGCTGCCGACCAGGAAATTCAGGAAATTTCCAAATCCACCCTCGTCCGCAAACAAACGAAGTCCCGATTGTGGCTGTGCGTTTGCCTGATAGGCGCCCGGCAGAATGAACACGGAGTTATTCTGCAGGATTGAACGCCCGGGCTCCGTGGCAGCTGAAGTCAGCCACGGTTGCACAACGGCATTGCCGAATGGATTCACATCGGTGGAAATCATACTTAGTCTGCTGCGCTCTCTTCTCTTGTAATGCTGTGCTTATTTTTCGGTGGGTAAAGAGTACAACAAAATAAAAACAAAAGATTTACAGAAATTGACCTTATTTAATATATACGGATATTACACGTTACAAACCGACACATAACCCATGAATTTGCTGGTTTACCCCTGCAATTTCAATGTCAAGTTGTCCAGTTTGGCCTGCATCTCCTTGAGAGGCATCAAATCCCCCTTGGCGGCTGCAACCTCTATGCCCTTTTGATATACTTCCTGCGCCTTGTTTGGCTGGTCAGCCCCCTCATAGGCTTTTCCCAGGGATAGATAAGCAACCGAATGCTTGGGCTGTGCCTTTAACACCTTCTCAAACGGCTCAATCGCTTCATCATAACGCTTCAGCTCCAGGTAGGCAGACCCTAAGCCAAAGTTGCCCAAGGGATCTTCCGGACTGAAACTTAACGCCTCCAGGAACATGCTGATTTTCTCCAGAGTCGCCTGTTCCTTTTTACGGCGCTCGGCCTCGGCATCAAACACCAGTCCGGCCTCTTTGGCTTTTTTGCTGAATGCGGCCCTGGTGGCCTTGGCTTTCTCTTCTTCGGCCTTTTCCTTATCGCCCAGCTTCATATAGAACACGGACAGATTGGTGTGGGCCAACACATGCTCGGGCTCCAGCTCCAGCACACGTTCCATCATGGCAATTGCTTCCTGGAAACGTTCATGCCGGGATAAAATAACCCCAAGCGCCTCATAAGCCTCCACTAGAGCGGAATCTCGCTCAATGGCCTGCTGAATCAGTCTCATGGCCTCTTCATCATAGCCGTCCGAGAAGAGTTTCAAGCCCTCATTCAGCAGTTCCGTGCCGGGCTTGTATTGCAGACGGGCATCGTAAAACGGCAGCAACACCACTTCTGTTGCATAGGTATGCCCATCTATCTCTAATTGCAGTGTTTTGCCGGGGACTCGCTCCGCTTTGCCGAGGTAAGCCAACGCAATGGGGCGGTTTAACGTCGGGGAAAACACATGGCTTTGCAAGGTGCCGACCGGTTTCCCGTCCAGCAGGCAGGCCGTTCCGGCAGGCGGTAAACTGTCCGGCTGTGATTCGGTTGCGTCAAACAATAAGCCGACCAGTGCTTTCTGAACGGTGCCGTAAGTCTTGATTCGGGCGATGGTTTCCTGACCCAGATAACAGCCCTTGCTGTAGCTGACGGCTTCCCGTTCCAGACCGGTTTCCGGCAGCAAGGTTTCAAAGTCGTAATCGCAACCAAACCGTGGAAGCCCTGCTTCCACCCGTAGAACCTCTATTGCCGCCTCAGACATGTTGATTCCGCCTGCCTCAAGGGCTTTCTGATGCGCAACAGTCCAAATGCCCTCAGCGTCATCGGTTTCCACCAGCAACAGATAGCCGGTTTCTCCACTGAAAGACCGCTGAATCAACCGGCAGGGTTGATTGGCCAGTTGGCCTGCACACCAGGCATGCTCTTTTTCAGGGAAAGCCGATGAGGAGTCCGGCTGGAAGATGGTTTTAACGAACGCTTCCGAGGACGGACCTTGAAAAGAAATTACTGCTACGTTTGTAATTTCTTGTGTGGTGAACTGCTCGACAATGTGGAATTTTTCAATCTGGGCAATACAATTCGCCTGTTCGTCCCTGGAAATGACCATTGTAAAGCCATCTGGCTGCCGGTACAGTCCAAAAACGCCCTGAATTTTACCTTGTCGATCCAGGGCGGCATTTAACTGGCCTTGACCCGGCTGCAACGCCAACACATCGTTAGAGAGCCTGTTTTGCAGGAATTTGGCGGCATCCGGCCCGGAAATAAAAAGCATCGCCAGGTTGGTTAACCGGGCGATGCCGAATGTCTTGCGTATCTGCAGCACATCCGCAATCACTTGAGAATTATTGAGAGATGCCGTGCTGCTCATAAATCTAGGCGGAAGGTCCTTCCGGGAAGGCTTCTTTCAACAGCGCTTCCAGTTCGCCGTTTTCAGCCATCGGTCCCAGAATATCGGTATCTCCGTAGAACTTGCCGTTGATGAACACCTTGGGCAAGGTAGGCCAGTTGGTCATTTCAGCCAACACGGCGCGCTTTTCCATATCGTGCAGCACATTTACCACGTGGAACGGGTAGCCGAACCGGCTCAGGAACTGGACGGTCTCAACGGTAAAACCGCACATGGGCATGTCTTTGGTGCCTTTGCCGTAGAACATCAGCTTGTGTTCGGCGATTTCCTGCTCGATCTCCTGACGGAGCTTATCTTTCACGCTTTGATCCATTTCCAGCATAGGGGAATCCTTTATGTTGAGTGAGTCATTCCGATTCCTAGTTTAACCAAATCGAAGATCTTTCTCAATGCCTTGCCTGCTTTCCGCTTATCGTGCGGGAGCGCAAGGCGAATGGGTTGCCTTTAAGTGAAAGCCACCATCAGCTTGAACAGGAAGCGGCTAATTGCCTTGCGAATGGTATGCCCCGTGGAAATGTCATGACTGATCAAACCCTGGTAATAGCGCTCCATGCGCATCATTTGCTCGTTGAAAATGCCGTACTGGTGCAGGATGACCTGGGATTCCTCCACCATTCGTTTTGCCAGCGATGGGTTTTTGTGGATTTTAATAATGGCTCTGGCCAAGACTTGGCTGTTGCGGATGGGCACCCGCAAACCGGTTTGCCCGTGGATAATCACTTCGTTATAAGAGGATAAATCGCCCACAATCAAGGGCTTCTGGCAGGCCATCGCCTCGAAGATGGTGACCGGCATCCCGTCCGTACTGGGAACGGACACCACCACATCGGCCACCCCGTAATACAGGGGCAATTCCTGCATGGTGACCTCTTCCACCCAGCGAATGGCGTGGTTCACGTTCAGCGACTGGGCCAGCTCCTTCAAGGAACGCACATATTCCTGCCGCTCCGGTGTGTTGCAGAAAGTATCCTTCATAATAAAGATGGCATTGGGCACTTCTTCCAATACCCGTGGAATGCTCTCGATAATGGTGATCTGGTTGTAATGCGGCGTCATTTGCCGGGGACTCAGCACCACGAAGCTGTCCTCGGGCAACTGCAGTTTTTCCCGCAGTTCGGTGGTGTCCAAGTCGGGATAAAACAAGGCGGTGTCCGTGCCGATGGGAATGAGTTCCACCGGGGCCAGTCCCAGGGTCATACGGTTGGCGGCCTGGTTCAGGTCGTCGGACACGGCGGTGACCATATCGCATTGTTTCAGGGCCAGCGCGTTAATGACGTGATCGCGCCAGAGTTGCAGCGGATGGCGGTAGTTGCGGGCCGGCAGGTAAATGTCCGAGCCCAGCAGCGTGATCACCAGCGGATGAAAGCCGGTCATGGCCGCGGACCAGCCCCGTTGATAGAGAAAAATAG